>JAWKQO010000001.1:0-300000 GCA_041390105.1 Gemmatimonadota bacterium | reverse complement strand
AGGATCTGGGCGGTAAGGAAACGGGGCGGGGTGTCGCCCGCGTCCTCGGCCAGGAGCCAGTTGTCCCCCCAGACCAGGGATCCCATCAGGAGGGGCCCCCTCCGGTACCGGCCCAGCTTCGCGTCCACGGACAGCGCCGTGGCATAGTCCGTCTCCGCCGTGGGCGTATCGAAGAAGTAGTCGTGCAGTGCAGCGCCGATCCCCACCGCCAAGCGGTCGGTAGCCGCCACCGTCACGCGGGCAGAGTAGGACTTCCCCTCGTTGACGTCCCGGACGTTGATGCCCTCACCATTGGTGATGGTGGCCTCGTAGGAGACGGTCTCGGTCAGGCGTCCGTCCAGACGCACACCGGCATCCCGTCCAGCGAAGCCCAGATCCTCCGTCAGACGGCTGTAGGAGCAGATGCTCCCGACACCGGGACAATCCGACAAGCCCGGGATGCGCCCGTCGCGCTCGACCAGGGGAAGCTCCGTGCTGGAGTCCAGCTCGAAGAGATCGAAGGCGCGCTTGAACTGTCCCAACGAGAAGCGCAGCGCCGGCGCCACCCGGAACCGCAGGTAGGCGTCCTGCAGCGCGGTGCGTCCTCCCGCGAAGTCCGGCATGACTCGCGCGTCGAGCCGATCCCCCAGCCGAATGTCGACCTCGAGCCGCGCACGACGCTGGAAGATGTCGGCAGGTGGACCGTCGTCGACGGAGGTGGTGGCGAACTGGGTGTGCAGGCGTCCGCCGATCGTGACGGCGCCGGCCCGGCCAGTCGCTTCCTGCCCGGCCAGGTGCGCGGCCGGCAGCAGGGCCAGGCCGACCAGGGCGGCAACGCGGACTGCTTTCATCAGGGCATCCCTTGTTCCGACGAGCATGGGGAGCGGCGCCACTGAGGACTCCACTCCGGGTCGGACGGGACGTTACCGAATCACCGCGGAAGTTTCACGGGGAGGATACGAAACTGTAACGCTCGGATACCGAACCGTTACAACGCGCTCCTGCGCAGCACGGCCCGCACGCGCGCCATGAAACGGGCCGCATCCGCAGTCTTGTGCACGTAGTCGTCCGCGCCGGCCTCCAGAAGCTCCGTCTCCAGGGCCTCGTCTCCTTCCCCGGTGCGGATGAGCACGGGGATGGCCCGCGTATCGGCCGATCCCCGCACCCGCTCCAGGACCTCACGCCCTCGCATGCGAGGCATGGCCAGGTCCAGGACGAGTAGAGAGTAGTGCGGATCCACCTTGAGTCGGTCCAAGGCCTGCTGCCCGTTCTCCGCCTCGTCCACGCGGGCGCCGCTGCCCTCGAGGAGCGCGCGCATCATGGTGCGATCGGCTTCGTCGTCGTCGACGAGCAGGATGCGCGGAGGCTCGCTGGTCGTCTCCGGCACCTCCTCTTCGTGCGCCTGCCCCAGAACGCGCTCGACCTCCTCGAGCGTGGTCAGGCCCTGCGCCACCCACTCCAACCCCACCACCGACATCGGGCGCATGCCGCCCTGGACGGCCAGATGGCTCAGGGTGGCCTGCCCTTTTCGCAACTCGATGGCCTCCTGCATGCGCAACCCCACCGACATGACCTCGAGCACGGGCAACCGACCGCGGTAGCCGGTCTGTCCACAGTCGTTGCAGCCCACGGCGCGAACCGTGGGTGCGACTCCGAAGCGGGCGGCGAGCACGCGCTCTTCGTCGTTGATGTCCTCTGCGGTCAGCGTGCGCGCGCAGTTGGGACATACGCGGCGAAGCAGTCGCTGCGCCACGCAGCCCCGCACGGCGGACGCGATGGTCGCATAGTCGAGGCCCAGGTCGCTCAGCCGGGTGATGGCCCCGACCGCATCGTTCGCGTGCACGGTCGCGAGCACCAGGTGCCCCGTGAGGGCCGCCTGGGCGGCGACCTCCGCTGTCTCGCGGTCGCGAATCTCTCCCACCAGGATGATATCCGGGTCCTGGCGGAGAATGGCCCGCAAGGCCGAAGCGAACGTTACGCCCTGCTTCACTTCGACCTGCGTCTGCGTGATGGCGGAGAGCTCGTACTCGATCGGATCTTCCACGGTCATGATGTTGACCGTCCCCTTGGCCAGTTCCCGCAGGACGCCGTAGAGGGTCGTGGTCTTTCCCGATCCGGTGGGCCCGGTCACCACCACGACGCCGTCCCGCACCGCCATCAGCTGTCGCAGACGCGCCAGCTCGACCTTGGGCATCAGGAGGTCTTCGAGCGTGTAGAGACGGTTCGAGTCCAGAATGCGCAGCACGCACTTCTCGGCCCCGCCCGCCGGAATGGTGGAGACGCGCAGGTCGTAGACCTGATTGCTGACCTGGACACGGGCCTTCCCGTCCTGCGGACGAAGCCGGTCGGCGATATCGAGCTTCGAGAGGATCTTGACGCGGGAGATGACCCGGTTGAGCGGGGCCATCGGCAAGTCCATGTGTTTGCGCAGCACTCCATCGACGCGGTAGCGCACGGCCCCCATGGTGCGCCCGGGCTCGATGTGGATGTCGCTGGCGCCCAGCACGATGCCGTCGCGCAGGATCAGGTTGGTGAGCTTGACCACGGGAGTGGTGGTCGCGTCCTCCTCCGAGATCAGCTCGGGGCCGGAGTCCTCCACCAACCGAACTGAATCCTCCACGTCGCCGCCGAGGCTGCCCAGGATGCCCTGCACGGCTCGGTTGGGCGAGAAGCGCTGGTCGATGGCGTCCTGGATCACCGGGGGCGGCGCGATGCGGAAGACCGGTGTGCGCCCCGAGCGGAACCCCACGACACGCTCCGCCTCGACATCGGTCGGATCGGCGGTGGCGACCACCAGCTGACGGTCGGTCTCCTGCAGGGGCAGGATCAGATGTCGACGGATCAACGCCTCCGGCAGGAGCACGGCCGCGTGGGGCTCCGTCGCCGACAGGTTGGCCGTCTCCAGCCGGAAGTAGTCGGCGACGTGGGAGGCGAGTTGATCGTCGCTGATTCCCAGCTGACGCGTCACCACGCGCCAGGCTTCGGCCGTGGGAACGGCCGGAGCAAGGTCCAACTCGTCCGCTCCGGGGATCCGCTCGCGGCGAACGACCCGGAGAAGCCAATGACCGTCTCTCAACGTGCGCGTAGCTGGGGGGCTGAAGGGTCCTTCCGGCGGGCGACCGGGTGCATGCGCGGAACGCCCTGACGCCCGCTCCAACTCCCGATCGACCCTCAGACGTTATCCACCACGCAAAGAAAGCGCCACCGCACCGGAGCGGGTGCGGTGGCGCCACGGTCTGCGCCTTGCCCAACGCGGGGTGCCCCGCCCTTCGGCGACCTGCCAGGGAAGCTCTGCAGCTGTGGGGACCCCGCGTTCGAAGCGCCTCAGAGCTTCCCTAGGGTCGCAGCACGCGCTCGAACAGTTCCAGCACGCGTGGATCGTCCATCTGCGCCAGCCAGAAGAGCGCGTCCGCTCGCAGCGCCGGGTCGGCATCCGACAGGGCCAGGTCCCGCAGCACGGGAAACGACTCGTCCGGGGTGCGGCGCGACAGCGCGAAGACGGCCGCCTTCCTGACCTCCAGCTCCGGATCCTCGCGGGCCAGCGCCCCGAGCCCCTCCAACACCCGGTCCGACGCCTCCTGACCCAGCCAGAACACCGCCTGCTTGCGCAGCTGCTGTCCGCGCGCCCCATCGCGCGCCAACTCGAGGAGCCGGGGCCAGATCTCCGTGTCGGCCGCCATGGCCGCCGCCCCCAGCGCCTGCTCCGCCACCTCCTCCTCGGCTACCTCCGCCAGCGTGAGCATCCATTCGGCGGCTTCGGCGCCTCCATACGAACCGAGGTCCACCCCGCTGGGCGCCCGTTCAGGATCGGCGATTCCGGAGCGCAAGCGCTGGACCGTGCCCGCCTCGATCCGGAGACGCACCTCCACCGGTCCAGTCCAGCAGCCGGGCCGCAAGGGACCCCCGCCCCGGTCCCATCCCCGCTCGCCGCGACCGCAGGTGTAGATCCCCTCCTTGGCCGGGTAGGTGAAGAACGCTTGACCGTCCTCCGCTTGCCGGAGACGCCCAGCCAGGGTCTGGCCGGCTACCCCGGGAGCCCAGACGGCGAAGGCCACCGCCACCGCAGCCAGCACGAGCCGCCTCATCGGCGGATGATCTCCATGAGGAAGTCGGCGATGCGGGGATCGTCCATCTGCCCCAGCCAGAAGATGGCCTGCTCGCGCAGCTTGGGATCGTCGTCGGAGCGCGCGATGTCCATGAGCGCGTCCACGGCTTCCGGACCGGGCTGGCGGCTCAGACCGAAGATCGCGGCCTCGCGCACCTCCGGGTCGTCGGTGGTCCGTAGGATCTCGACGAGCTGTGCCGGGCCCACGCCGGTCTGGCTGGCCCAGAAGACCGCCTCTTTCCGCACCTCGGCGGGTGCGCGGCGGTCCAGCGCCACCTCGAGCAGGAACTCGCGCGCACCCGGTTCGGGTCGGCGCGATACGGCGAAGAGGACCGCCTTCTTCAGTTCCACCTCCCCGACCTCGTCGTAGAGCTCGCGGAGCTGGCCTACGCTCTCCGACCCTCCCTTCTGACCCATCCAGAAGATCGCCTGACCGCGAACCTCACTCGGGAGATCGCTGCGCCGCACATACTCACCCAGCACTTCGGCCGCGCGGGGATCGTCGTGCTGCGACAGCGCGAAGACCGCTTGTTCCAGGACGCGGGGGTCGTCCGATTCCTCGACCAGGTTCAACAGCGCCTCGACCGCCTCCGGTCGGTCCACGCGCGACAGCCAGAAGATGGCCTGTTCGCGCACCTGTGGGTCGGGATCCGGATTGCGGACCGCCAGGTCGAGCAAGACGTCGACGGTCTCCTCGTCAGGATGCTGGGCCAGGATGAAGACCGCCTGCGCCCGCAGTTCGGCGCTACACCCATCGCGGCTCGTCAACACCTCGCGGAGAAGTGGTGCGGCACGACGTGCGTCCATGTTCAAGAGGGCCGACAGGGCCTGGGCCCGCAGCTCCTGATCGGACCGGTCGCAGGCCTGTTGAGCCCCTTCGACCACCGCCTCTCGGGCGCCCGCGTCCCCCAGGCGGGCCATCTCGGCACGAATCCGCCCCCGCAGCGCCCGCGCGTCCGACAGCGTCGCCGCGTCGCGGTGTTCGGCCGCCTGGCGCTCCAACAACTCGAGCGCCTGTCTCTGCGCCGCCAAGGCCCGCGTTCCGGAGTCCTGCTGACCCAGCCGGTAGCGCGCGAACGCCTCGTAGTAGTAGGCGTCGGCGACGAACGCGGATTCCGGATAGCGGCGCCGCAGGTCGGAGAACGACGCAGCGGCCACCTCGTACTCTCTGCGATTGAGCGCGTTGCGCGCCCGGCGATACAGTGTATCGCCCGGCACTTCTTGCCAGGCCTGCAACTCCGGGATCCAGACCTCCAGCACGGATTGCGCGGCCCCCGGCCCCGCCTCCAGGAAAGCGGGCTCATCAGAAGCCTGTGCCGCGGTCCCATCGGCGCCGGCCATGCCCAAGAGCAGCACGCCCAACCCCACACCCATCGCTCTTCCGAAGCGTCCCCACATCGTCTTCCCTCTCCTCTCAGTCGTCCGCGCCGATCACCGGCGGGAGCATGCGCTGAATCCGCGGCAACACCTGCTGCTCGCGAAGTCCGTTCCTCAGGGTTTCGATCTCCACCTTCTCCGCGTCCTCGGCGCGGTCCTGCGTCAACTGCACCACCTGCACCAGGATCAACTCGAGATCCTCGAGGATGGTGCGTAGCTCGGGATCCTGGGACGCCTGCGTGTCGAGCAGCAGGCGGGTGTCGGTGAGCAGCCGCCGTCCCCACGCACCCAACACCGCCGTGGGCGCCTGCAGGGTGTCGATCTCGGAGAGGAAGCGCTGCGTCTGGGACAGGTGCTCGAAGGCCGCGAAGCGCAGCGCCTGATCCGGGGCCGCTCCAGCAGTGGCCAGCGCGCGCCCTGCCACCGACGACTCCCTCTCAGGGAGGATCGTTCGAACGGCGCTCCAACGGCCGAGCCCCACTCCGATCGCCAGAACCACGCCGGCCGCAGCTGCGCGCAGCACCAACGGACTCCAGCGGGGCCAGTGGCGCCCTCGCCGCTGGCGCGTCTCGGGCAGTTGCTCCGCGATGTTTGCCCACATCTCCTCACGGGGGACCGGGGGCGCGGGGTTGTAGCTCCGGCGCGCCTCGGCAAGGAGCATCTCCATGTCCTCCTCACGGGGCCGCTCGTCGCCCGGATCGTGCTCGTGGCTCACGTCACGTACTCCTTCACGGCGTCACCGAGGAGCCCCCGCAGGGCCGCGCGGGCTCGCGAGAGCCGTGCCTTCGAAGTGCCGAGCGCAATCCCGAGCGCCTCGGCGATGTCATTGTGCGGATACCCTTCGAGATCGTGCATCAAGAACACCGTCCGGTAGATCTCCGGCAGCGCGTCGATCGCTTGGGCCAGGCGCTCCCGCAGGCCCGGATCCGCCGCCCGCGTGGGACGGCCTTGGACCTCCGGGTCGAGATCGGCCTGACGAGTGTGGAGACGCTTCACTTTTCGAGCTCCGTTGATGCTCACGGACACGGCGATGGAGTGCAGCCACGTCGAGAAGCGAGCCTCGCCGCGGAACTCCCCGAGCCGCCCGAAGGCCCGCACGAAGGTGTCCTGCGTGCACTCCCGAGCGAGCTGTTCGTCGCCCGTCACGCGGTGGGTCAGCCGAAACACGCGGTCGACGTGCCGATCATAGAGCGAGCGGAACGCATCCTGGTCGCCCTCCCGGGCTCTTCGGATCAATTGCTCGTCGTCCAACCGTGCCGTCCTGGTCGCCCCGTTCTCGTCCGTCCCACCCGTGGGACAACGCCATCCAAGGAAGGGTTGCGGGGGGGTGCGGTCGGGTTAGTCTACGGCCGCGACCGGCATCGTGCCGGCACGACCCTGTCTGCCTGTTCCGCGCGAGGCGGCCCCACTCCAGATGAACCCGGCACCCCCTCGCTTGGATCTGCTTCGTCTCCCGCTCCTGGGCGCGTTCCTGCGCTGGCGTCACGCCCGTACCGCGCTCCAGGGGGTGCTGCTGGCGGTCGCGGTCCTGGTGGTGGTCGACGGGTTCTGGGGTCCGCCCCAGCCCAGCCGCAACGCCGCTGGCACGCTGCCCTGGGTGCAATGGCGGGGGCTGGTGGTCGTGGCCCTGTTGGGAGTGGGCAACCTCTTCTGCATGGCCTGCCCCTTCATGCTGCCGCGGCGCCTGGCCAAGCGTTGGAGCCGCCCCGCGCGTCCGGTCCCGTCCTGGTTGAAGGGCAAATGGGCTGCGGTGGTGGTGCTCGCGGTCTTCTTCTGGGCCTACGAAGCCCTCGATCTCTGGGCCAGTCCCGCTTGGACCGCCTGGGTAGTGATCGGATACTTCGTCATGGCGTTCGCGGTGGACGCGCTCTTTCGTGGAGCGGTCTTCTGTAAGCACCTCTGCCCGATCGGGCAGTTCCATTTCGTGCACACGCCCCTTTCGCCGTTCGAGGTGGCCGTCCGCGACGTCGACCGCTGCGCCAGCTGTGCGACCAAGGACTGCATCCGCGGCCGCTGGACGCCGGGCACGTCGGGGGCCCAGCACGAGGTGCCTCTGCAGCGCGGCTGCGAGTTGTGGCTCTACCAGCCGCGCAAGGTCGGAAACCTCGATTGCACGTTCTGCATGGAGTGCATCCACGCCTGTCCCCACGACAACGTCGGCATCCTCTCGCGCACACCCGGCGCCGAGCTGACCGTCGATCCCGTCCGCTCCGGCGTCGGCCGTCTCGGACAGCGCTCCGACCTGGCGGCGCTCGCCGCCGTGATGGTCTTCGCGGCCCTGGTCAACGCGCTGGGAATGGTCCAGCCCTTCGTGCGGCTCCAGGAGCGTGTGGCCGAACAGATGGGCGTGGGGACCGGGTCGGTCCTGGCCGGTGCGCTCCTGCTCACACTGGTGGCGCTGCCGGGGGCGACCATCGCCGCCGCCGCGTCCTGGGAGCGGACGGTCACCAGGACGGCGTCGCAGTGGCGCCGCTTCGTCTGGGGATGGGTGCCACTGGGCCTCTCGATGTGGGCTGCCCACCACCTATTCCACTTCGTGCTCGGGTCCTCCGCCCTGCGCCCTCTGCTCAGCCGCCTGACCTCCGCAGCGCCTGCAGCGGCGGCGCTCCCCGCCGCCACGGCCATGGAGGTCCCGACCTGGGTCTTCGCGGTCCAGTGCGCGCTCCTGACCGGTGGGCTTCTGTGGACGCTGCACCTGCTCGGTCGCATCGGCCGCGACGCCTGCGCGGAACGCCACGGAGCCGCAGCGGTGCTGCCGTGGCGCCTGGTGGCCCTCCTGCTGTTCCTGATCAGCATCTGGCTGCTCGCGCAGCCCATGGAGATGCGCGGCGCGCTGGGGGGCTGAGCGATGTCGCTCCGCGCAGCGCAGGCTCCTCCGGCGGCGCTCCCCGCTCGGGGCGCGAAAGCCCTATCTTCCCCCGATGCCTGAGACCTCCCCCGAACGGGTCGCCCGCGTCGTCGACGATCTGGGCACGGACCGACTCGAGCGCGGCACTCCGCTCGCGCCGCTGACCACGTTCCGCATCGGCGGTCCCGCCGACCTGTTGTATCGGGCTCGTACCGCCGACGAGCTGGCCCACGCGGTGGAGCTGGCTCGCACCGTCGGGCTTCCCTGGTTCGTATTGGGCCGCGGAGCCAACATCCTAGTTGGTGACCGCGGCTTCCGCGGTCTGGTGATCAAGAGCGAGGTCGGGGGCATCGAGTTCCTGCCCGAAGGGCGGGTGCGCGCAGGCTGCGGAGTCGAGACCTTCCCGGACCTCATCGACGCCACGGTGGCCCACGGTCTGGGCGGGCTCCATCATTTCGTGGGGATCCCCAGCACAGTCGGCGGAGCCCTCTGGCAGAACCTGCACTTCCTTTCCCCAGCGCCGGAACGCGAGCGCACGGTCTTCATCGCGGAGCTCCTCGAGGAGGCCCGGTTGCTCACCGTCGAGGGGGAGCGCCGCACGGTGGACGTCGGCTACTTCGAGTTCGGATACGACGATTCGGTCCTCCACCATCGCACCGACATCGTGCTGGACGCGACGTTCCGTCTCCATCCCGCGCCCGTCGAGGAGTTGCGCCGGGTCATGCGGGAGAACCTGGAGTGGCGTGACACGCGGCATCCGGACCTGTGGCTGTACCCGTGCGCGGGATCGATCTTCCAGAAGATCGACGGCATCGGGGCTGGTCGCTTGATCGACCAGTGTGGTCTCAAGGGTCACGTCCACGGTGGCGCCGGGATCTTCCACAAGCACGCCAACATCATCGTGAACCTCGGAGGGGCCACCGCGGCAGACGTCCGGGCCTTGATCGATCTGGCGCAGGACACCGTGCGCCGCGAGCTGGGCTACGAGCTGGTGCCGGAGATCGCTTTCATCGGAGAGTTCTGAGCAACTCCCCATCGATGGCGTGTCCGCCACCGTGCGCCAACGTGTGCGGACTCACGCCGACGGCGGCGAGCCGCTCAAGATCGCGGGTGCGACTGCCTTCCGAATGCGCTCGGTCCGCGTGCCCATGCACGAGCAGGACACGGGCGTCACGCCAGCGTTCCGCGTGGGCGCTCAGATCCAGATCGTGCGGCAAGCCCGCGCCCCAAAGGACCAGCCGATCGAACCGTGTCTCGCCCAGGGTGAACCAGCGCGCTGCCGTGTGGGCGCCCTGCGAGAAACCCAGTAGCGTGAGGGCTCCTGTCTGCCCCTCCAAATCGAGTGTGCGGGCCAGCGCGTCCAGGTAGCGCAGGTAGTCCGCGATCTCGACGTCCCGATCCTCTCGCGTCATCCAGGTCGCGCCCACTTTGGCGTCCGGACCGTGGGGTCCGCCGTCGTCGTCGAGATAGAAGCGCGAGAGTGCCTCCGGGGCCACGACGCGGGCTCCCTGCTCGGTCAGCTCGCGAAACCGACGGATGAAGCGGCCCGCGAGCTGCCGGTAGCCGTGCAACACCACCCAGGTGTGGGCGGCGTCAGCGGGACCCCATACCCAATAGCGCGCGGTACGCACGACCTCCACGTGCGCGCTCCGTGGTTCTGCCGCTTCCGCGCCGCTCAACCTCCAGAACCCCCGAACAGCTCCGCTGCGGCCAGACCCGGCAGCGCGACGTCGCGGGCTGACAACGTCGGCTGCGCGAGGGGCCACTGGATCCCGATGGCAGGATCGTCCCAACGGACGCCCCGCTCCCACGCGGGCGCATACTCGGCCGTCACTTTGTAGAGGAAGTCGGCCACCTCGGAGAGCACGCAGTACCCATGGGCGAACCCGGGCGGAATGTAGAGCATCTGGGGCCGCTCGTCGGAGAGTTCCACGCCCACCCAGCGACCGAGCGTGGGAGAGTCTGCCCGCACGTCGACCGCCACGTCGAAGACCCTGCCGCGCGCCACCCGGATCAGCTTTCCCTGCCCCGCCGGCGGCAGCTGGTAGTGAAGCCCTCTCAGCACCCCTCTACCCGATCGGGCATGGTTGTCCTGCACGAACTCGAGGGGCAACCCCGCGTCCCGAAACCAGGAGTCACGGTACGTCTCGACGAAGAAACCCCGGTCGTCTCCGTGGCGCTCCAGGTCGAACAACAGCACGTCGGGGATCGACAATGGCGTGGGGCGCATGCTCAAGCGTCCACCGAGGGGCCCGCCCGCAACACGGTGCGGAACACCTCGTCCAGCCGGTCGAGCCGCTCGCTCTCGGAGCGCAGTTGCAGGAACGCCTGCATCCATTCCGGATCGGTTTGCAGCGTGGCGGCAAGCCGGAACGAGATGTCGCTGGCCGGATCGAGATCCGGACCCTGCCCGTCGGCGGGCAAGGCCGCGAGGACGGCCTGATACAGCTCCAGCGACGTCGTACGGCGCCGCTCCAGAAAAGCGGGCAACACCGCGCCCGTGTCCTCGTAGGCGTCGACCTCCGCCTCGTAGTAGGGATTCACCGCTTCCAACGCCGCACGGATCTGGAAGCGCTCCCTCCCGCGCGTGAGAATGAGCGAGCGCCCGTCTTCCAGGAGCTCGAAGGTCTGGATCTCGGCCACACAGCCCACGCGCCCTCGCTCCGTGAGGAAGGGCCCCGAGCGATCCGGATCGTGGAAGACGATCCCGAAGCGACGATCGAACTCCAGGCAGCGCGCCACCATCCGTCGGTAGCGCGGCTCGAAGATGTGGAGTGGCAGCAGCGCATCCGGGAGCAGCACCACCGGAAGCGGAAACAGCGGAAGTCGAGTCATGGGCATCGGGAAGGCGGATTCAGCGACGTGCAACGGTACCACCGGATCACGAGCCGAGCGAGCCCGTCGGCTCCTCGATCTGGATCCGTTCCAGGTCACCGGCGAAGCGATGCCAGACACGGAGGAGGAGGAAGAACGCCACAGCCCCGAGGCCGACGGCCAGCCCCCACCAGAGGCCCTGTGGTCCCGCGCCGTTGCGGGAGAGCGCGAAGCCCACCGGCAACCCCACCGCGTAGAATCCGAGCGCCCCCGCGATCATGGGGACGCGCGTATCGCCGGTTCCGCGCAGGGCTCCGGCAGCCACGACCTGCAGCCCGTCCACGATCTGGAATACCCCGGCGATGGGAATGAGCTGAACGGTGAGACTCAACACCACCGCCTGGTCGGTATACCCACGCGCCAGCAGCTCGGGCACCGTCAAGAACACGACCGCCGACACGACCATGAACGCGCCACCCAGTGCCAGTCCGGCCCGGGCGGCCCGCCCCGCCTCCTCGCCGTTCCCACGCCCCACGGCGCGGCCCACCAGGACAGCCGTGGCCTGCGAGATACCGACCGGCACCATGAACGTGAGGGCCGCCAGGTTCAGCGCGATCTGATGGGAAGCGACCGCCACCGTGCCCAGCGCCCCCATGAGCAATCCGGTGATGGCGAACGCACCGTATTCGAACGCCATGTGCAGGCCCACCGGAGTGCCCAGGCGCAGCATGCGCGCCATGGGGCCCGCACGCAGGACCCCGGCGCGGACCGGGCGGAGGCTCTGGCGCAAGGAACCCCACGCCAGCGCCACCACCCCCGCCAGCATGACCCAGCGACTGATCGTGGAGGCGATCCCCGTCCCCACCGCCCCCAGAGCGGGAAGGCCGGCGTGCCCGAACACCAACAGCCAGTTCAGCAGGACGTTGAGCAGATTGGCGAGGACGACCACCCACACGATCGGCCGTAGAACGCCCAGCGCCTGCAAGGTCTGGCGCAGCACCACGAACGCGAGGAAGGGCCAGGCGCCTCCCAAGGCGGCCCGGCAATAGCCGACCGCCACCGGGATGACGTCGTCGGGTTGGTGCAACCAACGCAGGACCGGACCCGCGGTGAGCAGCACGCCCATCGCCAACAATCCGAACAGAACCGAGAGAACCAGGCCCCGCTGGACCGAGCGGGCCACGCCCTCGGGGTCGTCCGCACCGACCGCCTGGGAGACCAGGGGGTCCAGTGCGAACAGGCTGCCCATTCCGAAGACGACCGCCGTGAACCAGTAGAGATTCCCGAGCGCGACGGCCGCGAGGTCGGTGGCAGAGGAGCGCCCCACCATGACGGTGTCCACCACGCCCATCGCCATCATGCCCACCTGGATCGCCGCGACCGGTGCGGCGAGGCGGACGAGCTCTCCAACAAGGGCGGACTGAGGCTTCACCGGGCGAGCGGCCCGCGTGCGCCGGGGCCGGTTCCTCGTGGGGATGGGTTCAGACGTCGGGAACCGGGAGTATGCGATCCCCGCTCGCGGCGTCAACCCGCGCTGATGATCACCGTCCCGGCCACATCATCGTAGGTGGCTGCATACTCACGAAGTGACGAAGTCCGTTGCCCCCCGGTCCAGCGACCGTCGATCGAGAAGCGGGCCCCGTGTTCGGGGCAGACGAACTCGCTGCCGACCCAGCGCACCGTCGCTCCCTGGTGGGGACAGACCAGCGAGAAGGCCGCGAACGTGCCACCGCCCAGATTCACCACTGCCAGAGGGGGACTCACGCCGGCGATACGGGCCACACCTCCGACCTGAGCGAGCTCGGGATAGTCGGCCAGTTGGACGAGCACGTCTTGTCCGAGACCCACCGAAGTGGGCGAACCCACATCCGAACAGGCGGCGGCCAGAGCCGACAGCACGGCCAGCTTCGCCGTATCGCCCAGGAAGCTCCGGCGATCGAGTACGCCTCCCGCTTCGGCGGCAGAGCGTAGGCAGGCAGGTAGGGATCGGACAGCGCTCATGGACCGTGACCTCCGCATGCGTGTGCCATCCGTGGGTGGCAAGGCGCGGACCGGGTGGGCCGACCCGCCGCAAATGGCGCCCCGCCGTGCCTCCTGCTGGCCCGCCCCCACGGTCCCGCCGTTCGGACCGCGCAGGCCGCTGCGCGGCCCTGCACAATCTTGCGCGGCGGGCGTCGCTGAACGGCTAGGCCGGCGGCATCCAACAGTCCTGTCGACGCTGGGTGTCGGCCACCTGGACGATCTTCCACCCCTCGGCGGTTCGGAAGAGCTGGAAGGCGTCGACGCCACAATGACTGAACTGCTGGTCCACGAAGAGCGCGTACTTGACCCAGACCGTGGCCAGATTGTCATCGACGCGGACTTCCTCGTCCCAGATCTGTTCGTCGATGTAGACGGTCGCGCCCGCGATGTTGCTGGCGAAGTCATCGAGGGCGATGATGCGACTACGGGGCTCGCCATCGGGGGTCCGACTGGTGGACACCAGCCGTGCACCTTCCAGGAACAGCCCCCGGAGCGCATCCCCGTCCTTGGCGCGCATGGCGTCGAACATCCCCTCCACGGCCGCCATGACCGGTGCGTGCTCCGCGTCCTGCGCCAGGGCCGGCCGGGCAGCGCCAACGATCAGCGCTCCGAGCAGAATCAATCCACTGCGGACCTTCATCGGTTGGTCTCCCCCTCCATGCGGGCCTCGATCCGGTCGAGTCGCTTCTGGATCAATGCGAGCTGGTGCAGGATCATCACGTGGGTCTTCTTGGCATCGATCCCCACCGGGCTGTCCTCGCTGCCGATCTCGTTGGCGATGGCCTGGTATACGTCCTTGGGCACGTCCATCCTTTCGACTCCTCCGTCGCACATCTACGATTGGGGCGCTTCGACCGCGTCGGACGCGCTCCCCGTGATTCCGGCGTGGCGGCCATCCAGTGGGTACCCCGCCGGATCCCTCACAACCTCAGCCCAGCGAACTCCTTCACCATGCGCAGGTCGCTCCCCCTCCCGATCGCCCCGATGCTGTGGCTCGCCACCGTGGCTCCTCTGGCTGGCCAGGCGGGCACCTCCGGGTCCTGGCCCTATTACGGAGGTGATGCGGGAAGCACCAAGTACGTACGCATCAATCAGATCGACGCCTCCAACGTGAATCGGCTCGAGGTGGCCTGGCGCTGGTCGTCCACGGAGCTGGGGGGAGAGCCGGAGGTCAACAGCCGCGTAACGCCGCTGATGGTGGATGGCGTGCTCTACCTGACCGCCGGGTGGGACCGGAGTGTGGTGGCGCTCGATGCCGGCAGCGGCACCGAGCTATGGCGCTACCGGCACGACGAGGGTGAGCGGGCCGGAAGTGCGCCGCGCCACAATTCCGGGCGCGGCGTGGCCTACTGGAGTGATGGAGGGGAGCGGCGCATCCTCGTCATCACGCCGGCCTACTTCCTGGTGGCGTTGGACGCGACCACGGGACGCCCCATCCCCTCCTTCGGCCAGGCCGGCGTGGTGGACCTGCGGCTGGGTCTGGACGCCGACGTCGACCTCGAACACGAACGCATCGGATCCAGCTCGCCTCCCTTGGTGGTGGGCGACGTCGTGGTGGTGGGCTCCGCCCATCCCAGCGGGGGAGCGCCGGACGCCCCCAAGCAGGCTCCCGGACCGGTGCGTGGCTACGATGTCCGCACCGGTGAGCGCGTCTGGATCTTCCACACCATCCCCCACCCCGGCGAATTCGGGAACGAAACCTGGAAGGACGGCACCTGGGAGACGACCGGCAACGCGGCAGCCTGGGCCCCCCTCTCGGCCGACCTGGACCTCGGCTACGTGTATCTGCCCGTCGAGGCTCCCACGGGCGACTACTACGGGGGCCACCGGCCGGGAGACAACCTGTTCTCGCAGAGCCTCGTGTGCCTCGACGCACGCACCGGCCAGCGCGTGTGGCACTTCCAGACGGTGCACCATGGCATCTGGGACTACGACCCGCCGGCGCCACCCATCCTGGCGGATCTCACCGTCGACGGCCGTGCGGTCAAGGCGGTGGTCCAGCTCACCAAGCAAGGCTTCGCGTTCGTGTTCGACCGCGTCACCGGAGAACCGGTGTGGCCGATCGAAGAGCGGCCCGTGCCCCAGACCGACGTCCCCGGGGAACGTACTTCGCCGACGCAACCGTTTCCGACACGCCCCGCTCCCTACGACCGGCAGGGCGTGAGCGAGGACGACCTCATCGACTTCACGCCGGCGCTGGCCGCCGAGGCACGGGAGCTGGCCGGCCACTTTCGTCTGGGCCCGCTCTTCACGCCGCCCTCGCTCAAGGTCGAGGGTGGCTCCCAGGGCACGCTCATGCTTCCCGGAAGCCTGGGGGGAGCCAACTGGCCGGGGGGAGCGCTGGACGTCGAGACCGGCGTGCTCTACGTCGCGTCGGCCACGGACCCATCGGTCATCGCACTGGGCCCATCGAAGGCGTCCACCATGCGCTTCGTATCGGTCCGCACCGACATCCGGCTGGCCGAGGGGGGTGGGCCACAGGGGCTACCCCTCATCAAGCCGCCCTGGGGCCGCATCACCGCCATCGACCTCAATACCGGCGAGCACAGATGGATGGTGGCCAACGGTGAAGCGCCGGAATTCGTGCGGGACCATCCTGCGCTCGCCGGCGTGGAGATCGGCTACTGGGGCCGGCCCGACCGAGGGGGCCTACTGGTCACCCCGACGCTGCTGTTCGCCGGCGAAGGCGGCGGCATGTTCGCGGGGTACGGGTCGGGCGGCACCAAGCTTCGTGCGCACGACAAGCGCACCGGTCACATCGTCGGTGAAGTCGAACTGCCCGCCCGCCAGTCGGGCGTGCCCATGAGCTACCTGCAGGACGGAAGGCAGTTCATCGTGGTGGTGGTGGGCGCGCCGGGGCATCCCTCCGAGGTAGTCGCGTTGGCGCTGCCGGAAGGGGCCTGACGGGTGCAAGAGCCGCGAGACCCGTTGCGGGTGCTCCTGGTGGCCACCTCCCTCGACATCGTCGGGGGCCAGGCCGTCCAGGCGGATTACCTGCGGCGCGGCCTGGAGGCAGAGGCCTCCGTGGATCTGCGCTTCCTGCCCATCAACCCCCGGCTGCCCGGTCCGCTGCGCCTGTTGCAGCGGATCAAATACGTGCGCACAGTCACAACCTTCACGTGGTTCACGCTGAAGCTTCTGTGGGCCGCCCCCCGTGCAGACGTGTTGCACATCTTCGCTGGATCGTACTTTTCCTTCATGGTGGCACCGGCCCCGGCCCTGCTGGTGGCCCGCATCCTGAACAAGCGAAGCGTGCTGCACTACCACGACGGTCGTGCCGAGGCGTACTTGTCCACGTGGCGGTCGGCGGTCCCCCTGATCAAGCTGGCCGATGTCGTGATCGCTCCGTCCGACTACCTGGTGGACGTATTCGCACGCTTCGGCATTCCCGCACGCTGCATCTACAACGTGGTAGCATTGGACGAGCTCCAGTTCCGACTGCGCGAGCACCCCCGGCCCCGCTTCCTGCACAACCGCGGACTGGAGCCACTCTACGACGTGCCCTGCACGCTGCGCGCGTTCCGGCGCATCCAGGATCGGCATCCGGAAGCGGAGCTGGTCGTCGCCAACGACGGCTCGCAGCGCGCCGAGCTGGAGGCCATGGCGAAGGAACTGGGATTGAATGCCCGTTTTGTCGGGATGGTCCCCCCCGAACGCAACGCGACCATGTACGAGGAAGCCGACGTCTACCTCATGAGCCCGAGGATCGACAACATGCCGGGATCGGTGCTCGAGTGCTACGCGACCGGCGTTCCCCTCGTCTCCACGGACGCGGGCGGCGTTCCCTACATCGTCGAACACGAGCGTACCGGGCTGCTGGTACCGGTGGGAGACAGCGACGCCCTGGCCGCGGCCGCCCTGCGGTTGCTGGAAGAGAAGGGGCTGGCGGCCCGCCTCACCCGAGCCGGCCACGCCGAGCTGGACAAATATCGCTGGCCTCCTATCCGGGACGCTTGGCTGGACCTCTACCGGGAGTTGACCACCGCATGAGCGTCCTGAAGCCGCTGCACCGCGACACCCTACCCGCTCCCCGGGGACCCGTGCCATGAGCGCCGCACCTCCGGAGGTCGCGCTGCTGCAACTCTGGCGCCGGCTCTCACGCCTCCCCGGCGGACGCTGGCTCTTCAATCGGGCGCTGGCGCGGGCCGTGCCCTACTCCGCGACCATCCGACCCGACGTCCGCGTCCTCGAGCCCGGTCACGTGGAGCTCCTGGTGCGCGACCGGCGGCGCGTGCGCAACCATCTCCGCTCGGTCCACGCCATCGCCCTGGCCAACGCGGGGGAGCTGGCTTCGGGATTGGCGATGACCGCTGCGCTGCCCCAGGGCATTCGTGGCATCGTCACCCACCTCGAGGTCGACTACGTCAAGAAGGCGCGCGGCCTGATCCAAGTGACCAGCGACGCACGCCCTCCCGAGAGCGTCACCGAGCCCACGGAACACCGCGTGCAGGCCGATCTCGTCGACGCGACCGGGGAGCGGGTGGCCACCGTGTACGTCGACTGGCGACTGGCCCCCCGGTGAACGCGCCCCTGCCCCCGGGAACGCCGCTCACGCAGGACGCGCGCATCGAGGTTCCCCTCATCTGCGGGCCCATGTATCCGTGCTCCAACCCCGAGTTGGTGGCCGCCGTGTCGGAGGCGGGCGGCCTCGGGGTGGTGCAGCCGATCTCGCTCACCTACGTGCACGGCTACGAGTTCCGGGCGGGCCTTCGACACATCCGCTCTCTGACGTCCCGCCCCATCGGGATGAACGCGTTGATCGAGGGGTCCTCGCGCACCTACCAGGAGCGCATGCGTGGCTGGATCGACGTCGCCTTGGAGGAAGGCGTCCGCTTTTTCATCACCTCGCTGGGCAAGCCACGCTGGGTGGTGGAGCGCGTGGCCGGTGCGGGTGGCGTGGTCTACCACGACGTGACCGAACGCAAGTGGGCGCTGAAGGCCGTGGACAGCGGAGTCCACGGACTGATCGCGGTGAATCGCCGCGCCGGGGGTCACGCGGGGCCGCGGACCGTGGAAGCACTGTACGACGAGCTTGCAGACCTGGGGCTGCCCGTGGTCTGCGCCGGCGGCATCGGCGCACCTGAGCAGTTCGTGGATGCGCTGCGCTTGGGTTATGCCGGAGCGCAGCTGGGCACGCGCTTCATCGCCACCACCGAGTGCACCGCCAGCGACGCCTACAAGACGGCGATCCTCGACGCCCACGAAGAGGACATCGTCCTCTCGGAGCGCATCACCGGTGTCCCGGTGGCCGTGATCCGCACGCCCTACATCGAGCGCATGGGGCTCACGGCGGGTCCGTTCGCGCGCTGGATGCTGCGTGGGCGCAAGCGGAAGCACTGGATGCGGACCTTCTACGCGCTGACCTCGGCCTGGCGCCTCAAGCGATCCCTCAAGGACGAATCCAAGGATTTCTGGCAGGCGGGCAAGAGCGTGGCCACCATCGACCGGATCGAGCCGGCGGGTACGATCGTCCGTCGCTTCGCCGAGGCCTGGCAGCGTTCGGGACTCTGAGGCCCGCTAGCCGGGGCGCCCTCGTGAGTGCTCCGGCTCCGGGATACGAAAGTCCCAGAACGCCCACACCAGCAGCACCAGGACGCCTCCGAGCACGGTGCCCAGCAGCAGCGGCCCGGTCCAGGACGCTGGAATCGGAAAGGTCACCGGCAGGCCATTCCACTGCGTGACCAGATGGAGGGACAGGAGCAACACTCCGTTCGCGAAGACCGCTGAGCGAGCCAGGAAAGGGCCCAGCCGCCGGAGTGCCTCGGCCCGACGCTCCGGGGTGGACAGCCAGTAGTCGCGATTGGGCACGTTGAAGCGCGTGCTGCCGATCCGCTCCAGCAACCAGGGAATCCCGCCCAGGAACGCGAGATTGATCAGCGCGGCGATCACGGTCACCGTGAGGACGAACGACCCGGGGCTGGACCACCGCAGCGGCTCTCCCGCCATGGTGAACTTGGTGGCCATGGGCGTGGGAAGACGAGGGTAGGCCCAGGCCAGCAGCCCGATCGCCACCAGAAACATCACAACGGATACCACCCGCCACCTCACGCTTCGCCTCCTCCTCAGATGCCCACGGTGGCGCTGCGCCGCTCCAGCAGCAGCACGTCGCGCCACACTCCGCCCTGCCGCCCCACTCGCTCTCTCACACCGAGCACCCGGAAGCCACACCGTTCATGCAGTCGCAAACTGGATACGTTCTCGGGGAAGATCCCAGCCTGCAACGTCCAGAACCCCGCCCCCTCGCTCCCCGTGACGAGCGCGTCGAGCAGCGCTCGCCCCACTCCTCTGCCCTGGGAGCCGTTCGCGACGTACACGCTCACCTCGGCGACCCCTGCGTACACGGGCCGCGCGGATACCGGCGACAGCGCCGCCCAGCCGTTCACGTCTCCCGAGGAGGATACGGCCACCAGGCGAGGCGTCTTCACGTGTTTACCGTCCCACTCCGGCCAGGTGGGGACGCGGGCCTCGAAGGTGGCGTTCCCCCCGGCAATGCCCTCCCCGTAGATGCGCGCCACCGCCTCCCAATCGGATGGCTCCAACGAGCGAATGAAGGGCCCGGGCACAGCTTCACACATCCGCTGGATCCTCTGGCGTCGCAGGGTGGTGTCGCCGCAGCCGTCGGATGCGGGCCAGCTCCCGCTCGAAGTCCTCGCGCACGCGCTCGGGATCATCCTCGCCTTCCCGCCTCTGGATCGCCTTCCAGGACCGGTCGGCGTCGGGCTCCACCAGCAGGAACGTCAGGAACGAGAGGGGCAGACCCGCCATGAATACGAGCGCTCGCCGGACCTCCCCCGGATGGTCTTCCAGACGCCACAGCAGGTACAGCAGATTCGCCAGCACGAAGGCGAGCACCCCCACCGTGAGGGAGGCCGACCAATCGCCGCTTCCCACCCCGACGGTGCAGCCGCTGAGCAGCAGCGTGCATCCGGCCAGGCGGAGGAGGGGCACCTGGCTCGCACCGGCGCCACGGAGCGTGCGTGCGTGGAGCATCGTCTGGAAGCTGCAGCCGCGCGCAGAGACGGGGCAACCGGCGCACCCACGGGGCACCCACGGCTTGCGCGGTTCGGCGCGAGCCCCCTTCTATCATCGGCCGGAGCCAGCCCACCTACAGGAAGGACCTCATGCGGAGACCTCAGCGCCCGGGCCCAGTCACGCTGCTGCTGTTGAGCACCGTTCTCGGCGGATGCACCGAGCAGGGTGAACCCTACGACCTGGTGATCCGCGGCGCGGAGGTCCTCGATGGAACGGGAGCTCCCGCCTTTCGCGCCGATGTGGCGGTCCGGGGCGACCGCATCGTCGCGGTGCGGAGGAACGGGATCTCCTCGCCGGGCGCTGCACGGGTCGTCGAAGCCGAGGGCTGGGTGGTGGCTCCCGGCTTCATCGACCTGCACGCCCACCTGGACCCGCTCCTCCGCCTGCCGGCCTCGGAGAGCATGGCCCGCCAGGGTGTGACCACCGCGCTGGGCGGACCGGACGGCGGGGGCCCCTGGCCCTTCGCACCGGCGCTCGCCGAGGCCGAGGCGCTGGGCATCGGCATCAACGTGGGCTACCTGGCCGGTCACAACAGCATCCGCCGCGCGGTCATGGACCTCGACAATCGCGCGCCCGCAGCGGACGAGCTCCGGCGCATGCAGGATATGGTGCAGCAGTCCATGGACGAGGGTGCCTGGGGCATCTCCACCGGCCTGCGCTACCTGCCCGGCGTGTTCTCCAACGTCGACGAGGTGGTCGCACTCTCGGAGGTCGCCGCCCGGGCCGGCGGCTTCTATACCTCCCACCTGCGCGAAGAAGGGCTGGGCCTGCTGGAGGGCGTCAGCGAGGCGCTCGAGATCGGACGACGGGCGCGGATCCCCATCGTGCTCACCCATCACAAGGCCGTGGGCGCTCCCATGTGGGGCGCATCGGTGCAGACGCTGGCCATGGTGGACTCGGCCCGCGCGGCGGGTACGGACGCCATGATCGATCAGTATCCGTACACCGCCTCCTATACCGGCATCAGCATCCTGGTGCCGCCGTGGGCGCTGGAGGGAGGGGACGAAGCGTTCCTGGAGCGCATGGAGCAGCCGGCGCTCCGCGACTCCATTCTGAACGGGATCGTCTTCAACATCGTCAACGACCGCGGTAGCAACGACATCTCCCGCGTGCAGCTGGCGCTGGTGGAATGGGACCGCTCCCTGGAGGGAAAGACGCTCGCCGACTGGGCCGCGCGCGAGGGGCGACCCGCCACCCCCGAGGTCGGCGCCCAGCTGGTGGTCGAGGCCATTCGCCGGGGCGGCGCCTCGGCCATCTACCATGCCATGGACGAAGCGGACGTGGAGCGCATCATGGCGCATCCGCAGACGATGATCGCCTCGGACGGGAGGCTCACGCAGCCGGGCGAGGGTCACCCCCATCCCCGCTGGTATGGCACATTCCCGCGCGTGCTGGGCGTGTACGTACGGGAGAAGCACGTGCTCACGTTGGAAGAGGCCGTGCACAAGATGACCGGCATGCCGGCAGCGCGCATGGGACTGACCGATCGCGGCACTCTGGTCGAGGGCGCCTTCGCGGATCTGGTGGTGTTCGATCCGGCCACCGTGATCGACCGCGCCACCTTCCAGGAGCCACACCAGTATCCGGACGGCTTCCATCTGGTGGTGATCAACGGGCAGGTCGCCTTCGACGCCGATGGATTCCACGACGTGCGGGCGGGGCGGATGTTGCGGGGTCCGGCGTGGAAGGGGGAGGGTTGATGCCGTCTTGGGATCACGCGCTCACGGCGAACGACGCGAGCCCCCCGCAGCGCTGCGGACGGAGCGCACACGTACGGACCGACCTCGTACATGTCAGTGCCTTCGTCCTTCCCGTGGGCTTCACTCTCCCACGCCACGCGCACGCAGAGGCCGCTGTCGCGTTGGCGACGCGCGGGACCTGGGCCGCCACCCTCGGTGGCCGCGACGTCCGGCTCGAGCCCGGCCAGGCTCGCGTGCTTCCGCAGGGGGATCCGCATCGCGAAGGGGTAGGAGCACTCGGCGCCGAGTGCCTGCTCATCGAGCCCACGGATGTCCTGCGTGAACGCGCCGAACGATCGGGCATCGATTGGGATTCGCGCGCTCAGGCCGTGGATTCCCGACTCCGCTCCCTCGGAGATCGCCTGCGAACGGAGCTGGCCTCCTGCGATCGCTTCAGGACGCTGGCCATCGAAGCGCACTGTCTCGATCTGCTGGCATGCTTCGGGCGCGCGCTGCACCCGCGGGCGGGGCCTGCAAGTCAGCCCTGGCTGCGCAAGGCCAGGCAGGCGCTGGAGGATGCCCCGACCGATTGGACGGTTGGCAAGCTGGCGGTGGAATGCGGCGTGACGCCCGAGCATCTCTCCCGGTCCTTCCGGCGGGCGTACGGGGACACCGTCGCCGGCTATCTTCGTGCAATGCGCCTGCGCAAGGCCGCCGAGCTGTTGCGGAACGAGCCGCAACTCTCGATCTCGATCGTCGCACACCGGTCGGGCTTCTCCGACCAGAGCCATCTGGCGCGCCTGTTTCGGCAGCGCTTCGGCGTCACTCCCAGCGAGTTCCGTCGGCACTCCACGCACTGATCATCCCCGTCCTCCCCAGATCAACACCGTTCTAGCCGGGCCGCCGCGCGGCGGGCTTCCTTACGCACTCGTCCCTCGATCCCGAAGACCCACTCTTCGGAGCCCTTCCGCGCACGGTCCCGACGATGCTTCGCCTCTTCTTCTACGCGTTCGCGCTGTCCTTCGCCGCCGCCTGCCGACCCTCGCCTCTGCCCCCTCCGCCCCTGGCCCGGGCGGAACCTGCAGCCGTGGGCGACCCGCGCCCGTGGCCGGACCCGTACCGCGCGCTGGAAGACATGGCCAGCGCCTCCACGCTGGAGTGGGCCCACGCGCAGGATGCCTTCACCCGTGCGTGGGTGGAGCGCACGGCCGAGCGAACGCAGATCCTCACCAACATCGTCGCGGCCAGCCGCCACACGATTCCGCTCACGCCCGTGGAGCGCGGCGGCAAGCGCTTCTGGCTGAGCAGCGATCCCACCTTCACCGAGCTGGACCTCCGGGTCACGGACGGTGACGGGAGGGAGCGGCTCCTGGTGTCTGGTGCCGCGCTGACGCAGCAAGGTCGTGCCCTGGCCCGCGGGCTGTGGCCGGACCCCTCCGGCGAGCGCCTGGCCGTCAGCGAAGGCAGGTCCGGGGCCCGCTGGGGCAGCCTGGTGATCCGCAGCAGCGCCGATGGAGCGGCGGCGGCGGATACCCTTCCGGGGCTCTACGGTGGACGGTCCAGTGTGATCTGGGCACCGGATGGCCAGTCGCTCCTGTACGTTCGTTTCGACGATCCCGTCGGAGGCGATTCGCTGCGCGCCCCCGTGACCGGCGCCCGGGTAATGTTCCACCAGTTGGGCAGCGACCCGAGCACGGACGTGACCGTCTTCACACCCGCAGACGCGAGCGACGCCTTAGCGCTGCAGGGCAGCGACGTCGGCGACGAGGTGGCCATGACGGTCCGCGACAGCAGCAGTGGCACCCATGCGGTCCTGGTAGCGCAGTGGCGGGGCGAGGCGACCCGCTTCCGGGAGGTCGTCCCCTCAGGGCAGGCGTTCTTCCAGGTCGTCGGGCTCGATGCGCACCGTCTACTGCTCCACACCACGCTGGCCGCACCCAACGGCAGGGTGGTGCTGCTCGATCCGCGCGACGCAGCCCCGGTGCTGGTGGAGGTCATCCCGGAGGGCCCGGACCCGATCGACGTGTGGACGCCGAGCTCGGTGGCGTGGGTGGGTGCGCGTATCCTGGTGCTGTACCGCGTAGGAGGCCTCCCCACCGTGCGCTCCTTCGCCGAAGACGGAGGAGACGTGCGAGACGTCCCGCTCCCGGCGGGAGCGATCTGGTCGGGCCTGGTCGGGCACCGGGGTTCGCCGGAGGCGTTCCTGTCCGTCAGCGACTTCACCGATCCGGGCACCGTGTTCCGGGTGGACACGGAGACGCACGCGGTGGACGCGTATCGGCGACCGGCGCTCCCCTATGATCCCAGCGAGTTCGTCACGGAGCGCTTGTTCTGGTCCGGTCCGGCCGGCGACAGTCTTCCCATGTTCATCGCGCACCATCGCTCGGTGGAACCCGGTCCCGCACACCCGGTCATGCTGTACGGATATGGCTTCGGCGCGTGGGCAGTCGCGCCCTGGTTCCGTCCGCACATGGCCGAGTGGATGCGGCGCGGCGGCGTGTTTGCCCTGCCGGCCTTGCGGGGCGGCGGTGAGTTCGGCGAGGCGTGGCACCGGGCCGGAATCCGCCGGAACCGCCAAGCGGCCATCGACGACTACCGGGCCGCCGCGGCATGGCTCCTGGAGCGCGGCCTGGTGCGCCCGCAGTGGCTCGTCGCCGAGACGAACAGCGCGGGTGCGTCCTTGGTGGCGACGGCGTTGTTGCAGGAGCCTACCCGCTTCGGAGCGGCGATCCTCGGGTTCCCCTTGCTGGACCTGCTCAACTACGAGGGCGTAACGGGCGCCGCCGCCTGGCGCTCCGAGCTCGGCAGCGTCGCCGATCCGGGAGACCTGACCGTGCTGCGACGCCTCTCCCCCGTGCACACCGTGGATCCGTCCAGCTGCCCGCCTCCGCTGTTCGTCGCGCCCGGATCCGAGGACCAAACCACTCCGCCCTTCCATGCCTACAAGTTCGTGGCAGCCGTGCAGGGCGCAGGCTGCAGGGGCCCCGCGCTTCTGCGCGTCGCGTGGGGGGCCGGCCACGCCTACGGAACCGACGGCGAAGACGCCGCCGAGAACTTCGCCGACCAGTTGGCGTTCCTGATTCAGGTGCTCCCCGGCTGGACGGGGAGGCGGGTCGAAGGCGCCGCCAAACCCTGAGGGCCCCCTACCCCATTCCCGCCCGGGATACCGGCCACGATCCTGGACCAGGCCTTTCTGCGCGTGCATGGGCAGGAGGCCCAATCATGCGCAACGCTTCGACAGACGCGAGTCGACCGGGAGACGTGGCGTCCGGCCGCGACGCCATCCCCGCCCTGCTGTGGACGTTCGCCCTGCTGGCCGGCGCGCTGGCGCTCTTCCTTCCCCGCGGGGCAGCGGACGAGGGCATGGCGCGCTCGCTCTCGACGGTATGGGCCACGCTGCTGTTGCTGGCCGCCGCCTTCACCCTGGCTCCGGCGCGCACGCGTTCACCGAAGGACTGGCACCGCTGGCGCGTAGCCTGGACCACGGCCTGGCTGCTGTTCGGCATCCACTGCGTGGTCTCCATCCTGGGTCCACTGGGCGGGAGCTTCGGGGCCATGTTCGAGACCCCGCTGGTCTCCACTCCGGTCTTCAACCTGGTGCTGTCCGCCTGGTGGACCGTGGACGTGGCGCTGGCGTGGCTGAGCGCGGACCCCTCCGAGCGCGACCGGCGCGTCCATCTGCAGCGCACGGGGCTCCTGTTCATTCTGCTCGTCGCGTTCCTGGTCGCCTCCGTGGTCCAGGGCACCACCACCGCGCGCTTCCTGGGCGCCGTGGTGGGCATCGCCACCCTGGCCGCGCTGCTTCTCAGGAATTGGAAGCGGCCGGTGCTGGGCGCGTCCGCGGTCACAGCCACCATCGCCATGGCGGTGCTGGTGATCTCGCCAGCGTCGCGAGGCGAGGTGGTGTCCCTGGCCAGCTGCGCGGCGCTGGCCGCCTCCGGCTTCCGGCCCGTGGCCACGGGCGCCGTGGACCGCTTCACGGGCAAAGTGCACTGGGCCACCGCCCGCTGCCGCGGCGGACAGGCGGCCATGGATTCGCGCTCCACGCCCTGGGTGGACTGGTCCGCCTACTGGGGTGCGGGTGACTCCACGTCCCTGGGTCCCAGCTCCCCACTGCGCTTGCTCTCGCCCGCACGTCGAGGGGTGGACGGCGCGCTGCTGGATCTCGAGTACCAGCGCATCGAGTTGATCGAGAACAACCTCTTCGACAACAGCGGCACGTTCGACGACTACCTGACCGGCAACGAACGGAGCCTGGGACGCGCCCAGCGACGCTGGCCGGAGATGCGCTTGCCGCCCTCCAGCCCCTACTTCGCCGCGGTGGGCGGGAACGGGGAGCAGGTCTGTTCGGGAGCGCTGATCCGGCACCGCACACTCACGGGTATCTGCAACGACGTCTTCAACCCGGCCATGGGCTCGAGCGGGATGCTGTTCGCCCGCAATGTCGCCTTCGAGGAGACGTTTCCCGAGCGGGGTCTGACCGAGCTGACCCGCAATCGTCACCAAGGGCGCATCGGGCGGCTTACACCCAACCCGCAGGTGGTCAGCGAACGCTTGTTCACGCGTGAGCAGTCGGATCCCGCCGCCTGTGGCGGCGGCTTCGGTTCGGATCCGGACGACGAGGTGGACTGCGACTACCAACCGGCCCCGTTCTTCAACGTGCTAGCCGCGTTCTGGATCCAGTTCATGACGCACGACTGGTTCTCGCACCTGGACGAAGGGCGGAACGCCGCGGAGTCCATGGACGTGGGGTGCGGCGCCGCCGGAGCCGGATGCGATCCAGCGGCGCGCATGGAGCGGGCCCGCATCGCGCTGGACGAGCCTCCGCCCACCATCGCAGCCGAGGAGCAGGAACGCTGGCTACGCGCACCCGCCGCCACACGGAACGGGGTGACGGCCTGGTGGGACGCGTCCCAACTGTACGGGTGGGACTCGACGTCCGTGCGCCGCGTGAAGCGTGACCCCGCCGACCGGGCCCGCCTATGGCTACCCGCGGGCACGGACGCGCAGGGGCTCCTCCCCACCCTGTCCGCCAGCGATCCGCAGGTGGCCGAGTGGGCCGGCCAGGAGGCCACCGCCTTCCCGGACAACTGGTCCGTCGGGCTCTCGTTCCTGCACAACGTGTTCGCGCGGGAACACAACCAGTTCGTCGATGCGTTCCGCGCCCGCGTGCGCTCGAACCCCGACGCCGACTCCGGCCTGCGCGATCCGGAGCGCCCCGAAACCGTGATCCGCTACCGGGACGTGAGCGACGAAGAGCTCTACCAGGTGGCGCGCCTGGTAGTCAGCGCCGAGATCGCCAAGATCCACACGATCGAGTGGACCACCCAGTTGCTCTACAACGAGCCGCTCTACCGCGCCATGAACGCCAACTGGAGCGGCTTGTTCGGGGGCGACCTGCTGGCGCGCGCCACCGAGCGCGTGGTGCGGCGCCTGGCCCGCTCCGAGGACGAGACCGACGCCACGCAGTGGTACTCCGTCTTCGCGTCGGGCTCGGGCATCTTCGGCCTGGGAAGCCGCCACTTCGATCTCACCCAGGGACGAGACGTCTGGCGCGTCGACGATCCCGCCGAGGTCAACGGCGGGGTCAACCACTTCGGCTCACCGTTCAACTTCCCCGAGGAGTTCACGACGGTCTACCGGCTCCATCCCCTCGTGCCGGACGCTTTGGAGATGCGCTCCCTGAGCGACCCCGACCGCGTGCGTTCGCGGCTTCCGGTGGTGCGGACGTTCCGCGGCGAGGCTACACGCGTGCGGGATCAGGAAGGCATGGTGAACCTTGGGCTCAGCCTGGGCCGCCAGCGCCTGGGGCTGCTTACGCTCAGGAACCATCCCGCGTTCCTGCAGAACCTGCCCATGCCGGTACAGCGCACCGGGACGGGACGGCTGGACGTGGCCGCTCTGGACCTGATCCGGGACCGGGAGCGCGGCGTGCCCCGCTACAACGAGTTCCGCCGTCAGTATGGGCTCCGTGCGCTGACCAGCTTCGACGAGTTCATCGATCCCCGTCTGACCGCGGACAGTCCAGCCCGCGCGTTCCAGCAGGGGATCGTGGAGGACCTCCGCTCCGTGTACGGCCAGCACACCTGTGACGACAGCCTGGTCATCACCGCCGCCCAGGAGCTGGACGGCGCCCCCATGACCGATTGCCTGGGGCATCCGGACGGGACCGAGGTGGACAACATCGAGGACCTGGACACCGTGGTGGGCTTCCTGGCCGAGTCCGTGCGCCCGCACGGATTCGCCATCTCGGAGACGCAGTTCGTGGTGTTCATCTTGAACGCCTCGCGCCGCTTGTTCTCCGACCGCTTCTTCACCTCCAGCTTCCGCCCCGAGTTCTACTCCCAGCTCGGGGTGGACTGGGTGAACGACAACGGTCCGGAGGGGCCTCAGATGGAGGCCGCGCTCGACAACGGCCACCCCCAGCCCGTCTCCCCCTTCAAACGGGTGTTGCTCCGCACCGTGCCGGAGCTGGCACTCGAGCTGGAGGGCGTCATCAACGCCTTCGATCCCTGGGCCCGCGACCGGGGCAGCTACTACTCGCTGCAGTGGGCGCCGCGAGAGGGCCGGCAGGGGGACGAGGCCTTCCGGCGGGACTAGGCGGTGGGCGGGATTCGGCATTCCTCCGGGCGGCGGGTCCGACTACCTTAGGCCCGCATCGGGGCCATAGCTCAGCTGGGAGAGCGCCGGCTTTGCAAGCCGGAGGTCGTGGGTTCGATCCCCACTGGCTCCACTCTTGGGCCGGGCTCTGCTCTTGTTGAGCCATGGCGGAGCCGAGGCCGGCAAGGCGGAACAGCAGTCCTCGCGGATCCCCTCCAGGGTGGCAGGACTCTCTACCGCTCCCACGACCACGCAAAGCCCCTTGGGGGGTGAACGCCGATCGGGACTGCGCGGGCTGGCTGCGCGCCCGGGTCACCTCGCCCCCTTGATGGACCGGTCGGAAGGGTGCGCGCGGGGTAGCCGCAGGCACACCGCTGCGCCGGCCGCCACTCCTGCGCGATCCTGCTGGGCAAGGGCCGGCGCCCGTTGGTTGGCCAGGGTGCCCCTGAGCTTCCCCCATTTGCATCCAAACCCACGTCCCCCATACTCTGAGCGACCCGATCCGCGGGTTAGCCACCCCTCGCTGGGCTCTGAAGGTGACGGCGGTCTCGCGTCGGTCCCACCTTCGCGGGACTTCGCCTGCGTTCAGGCTCTTGGAGCAGTTCACCGGCGGACGGGGATTCGCGCATCGGTCCCCCGACCCGACGCCTCGACTCATCCGCAGCAGGCAACAAGGGTCTTACATGACTGCAGCGCGGCGCCTCCGAGTCCTGATCGTCGACCTCAACAACTTCGCGCTCTACCCATCCATCGCCATCGGCTATCTGACGGCGGTCTTGCGACAGGGTGGGTTCGAGACCGAGTTGCTGGCCCCGCTCGCCCGCGGGATCACGGGCGTGGCTCGGGAGCCGAGGCCTCCGTGGTGGGGAGTCTGGGACAAGACCTTTCGTTGGCGGACCGGCGTGACGCGAAGCCGGCTCATCCGCGCCGTTCGCGCGCGCTACACGGCCTATAGCGCCTCGAAGTTGGCTCGTGCGCGCCATGAGCTCGTCGCGGAGTTGGAGCGTCGACTCGATGACGGCTTCGACGCCGTACTCGTCTCCACCTACCTCATGTACCGCCCCCATTGCGTCGAGATCGGGAAGGTCTGCGAACGGCGGGGCGTGCCCATGATCCTGGGCGGCCCCTACTTCGCCGCGCGGGACGTGGCCCGTGAGTGGATCGATCTCCCCGGCCTCAGCGCGCTGGTGGGTGGTGAGGTGGAGCCCCACCTGTGCGAGATCGTTCGGGCGGCCGTCGCTCGCGAGCCCATGGCGCACATTCCCGGCGTTTGGCAGACCCAGGCGGGATTCACGCTCGACGCTCCTCCGCTGACGAACCTGGACGCGCTGCCCTTCGCCGACTACTCGCTTGCCCCCTGGGACAAGTACCCGCGCCCCATGGTGCCCATGATCACGGGACGGGGGTGCGGGTGGGGCGTCTGCACGTTCTGCTCGGACGTCGCCAGCACCGTGGGGCGCACATTCCGCTCACGCAGCCCGGACAACGTCCTGGCCGAGCTCGAGCACCAACACGCCCGCCACGACGCCCGTCTCTTCGTCTTCACGGATCTCAAGCTCAACTCGAACGTGGACCTGTGGCGGTCCCTGGGACGGGAGGTTCAGCGGGCGGTGCCCGAAGCCCGTTGGATCGGCGCTGTACACGTGGGCACGCGGGGGGACAATGGCCTGTCTGCCGAAGAGCTCCGCGCGGCGCGGGCCGCGGGCATGGTTCGGATCACCACCGGCGTGGAGTCGGGAAGCCAGAGACTCCTGGACTTGATGGCCAAGGGAACCGACCTCGATCGCACGAGTGCTTTCTTGGCGGATGCCCACGCAGCCGGCATCAGCGTGCGCACGACCATGTTCACCGGTTATCCAGGTGAACAGGCGGAAGACCTTGATCGTACGACCAGATTTCTGGAGCAACACGAGCGGTACCTCGAGAGGGTGCCCATGTACCGCTTCGCGATCATGACCGGAACCGTATTTGAACAGCAGCTGCAGCGCAGGCCGTCCCACTTTCCCTCGTTGGCGGACCTGGAGCCGAACCATCGGCTGGCTCTGGTCGGGTATCGGTACGAGCAGACTGAGCGTCCCGACTACCGCAGAGCCGTCGTGCGACTGTTTCGAGTCGTGCATCGAATCAATCGACGCCCGCTTCGCCCTGCGGCCCGGGATTTCGAGGGCGTGATGTAGCTACGGCACCGCCCCCCCGCCGCTCCAGGCCCGCCCCTCTACCGGAAGATCTCCTTGGGCAGCATGGCATGCACCCCCTTGGTGCCGTCCACGGTCTGGGTGACCCGCAGATCCACTGCCACCGAGCAGAGGATGTACGCATCCTCGGGTGATAGACCGCGTTCGGTCACCAGGTAGCGGACCATCTCCCGTGTGGCCAACCGCGCCGCTTCGTCCAGATCGGGATCGAGGCCCATGGTGATGACGTGGGAGGCGGTCTCCGCGCGCGGCCAGGTGAGGTCAAGGTCCTTGCGCACCGTGACCTTGATGCGGCCGGCCAGCGAGGTCTCGATCGCGGTGCCGGACACCTCGCCGTCTCCCTGCGCCGCATGTCCGTCGCCGATCGACAACAGGCCCCCGGCCACGTGCACCGGCAGGAACACCTTGGCGCCCGCGCCCAGCTCCTTGTTGTCGAGGTTGCCCACGTGGTAGCCGGGCGCCCGACTGGAGACGCGACCGCTCAGCACGGGGGGTGCCACGCCGATCGACCCGAAGAAGGGGGAGAGCGGGATCCGCACTCCGGAAGCGAGCTCGGTGGTCCCGTCCTCCTCGAAGCGGAACAGCTTGAGCGCCGCGTAGGGGAAATCGTCCGGCAAGGTGCCCCCACCGGGGCTGAAAGCACCCACTCCAAAGGGATGCAGGAAGGAAATGGACTCGATCTCCACCTCCAGCACGTCCCCTGGTTCCGCCCCCTCCACGTAGATGGGACCCGTCATGGGATGCGCGCCCGGTCCGCGCTCCACTACCCCTGCCTCCACGGCCTTCAACGCCTGCGGGATCTCCGCGTCCGTGGCACCCGCCAGGCGCATGCGCTCGATGCCACGCGCCACCATGGTCTCCACATCGATGCGGTCTCCGGAGCGGATGCGCAGCACCGGGGAGAGGCTCGCGTCGTAGTAGCCCCAATGCACGTTTTCTGCGCGCAGCGGAAGCGTGTGGGGCCCCGGGGCCTGGGCTTCGCCGGGAACGGCAGCGAAGCCCAGGGCCCCGAAGGACACGAGCGCAGCGCCAGGGAGCTGACGCAGTGACGCCTTCAACGTTTGATGAACCACGGTTGCAGGTCCACTCCTGCTCGCAGGTTGATGCCGAGCGACCCGTAGTGGGACAGCCCGAAGCCGCCATAGATCTGCGGCCCCCAGCGGCCGTCCCCGATCGGCGCTCCGACCAGCACGGTCCCGGACACGCCGCCGTTCGATTCGCTGAAGTCCATGCCATCGAACGAATAGGAGTCGCGCAGCAGCGAGAACGTGGCTTCGCCTCCCAACCAGGGCTGCCGGTCTCCGCGATCCCCGAACAGCGAGGTCGGCTTGCGCACCTGCGCGCCGACCTCCCACAGCGATTCGTGGCCCCCATCATACGACAGGTACGTGTAGCCCAGGACCGGATGGGCCGTGGCGCCCTGGTCACCCACGGCCCAGAGGCCCGGGGCCAGGCGGACGCCTGGACCGAATTCCCAGGGACTGGAGTGGTGCCCGAGCAACGAGCAGGCGCCCATGCCGGCGAAGAGGGGGATGCCCAAGACACCGAGCCAACGATGGAGGTGTTTGAGAGCCCGGGCAGAAGCACGCGTTCCCGTCATGTCACTCTCCGTTCAAGGGGGTGTCGGACATCGCGGGGGGTCGCGAAGTCCGCGTGAACCGAGATCCAGACGATCGGCGCAATCTGCGACGGGAGGGGCTACTAACGCCACTCGCACCCGTTGGACCCGGACCGAGGGTACGCCGGTCTATGGGAGGCTTCGCAGCCGAGGCGAGGCCGCGTGTGACTTCCCCGAGGGCACTGCGGTCCAAGGCGTCGGAAGCCCCCTTCCCTGACCCCCGCCCGCGCGGCCACGTGGCCCCGCACGCCCTGGGAGGGCACCGTCCATGTACTCCACCCATCCGGACGTCGCGTCTCCGTTCGCGGCGGACGACCACGCCCTCCGCGTGGCGGCCCTCACGGAGGAGGTCGCCCGGCGGCTCGGTCTCGACGCGGACACCTGCGCCCTCTTCGGACGCGCGGCCGCGCTCCACGATGTCGGAAAGGCGCACGTGCGCGCGTCCATCCTCGACAAGCCGGGTCCGCTGACTGCGGGGGAGCGTGCGGAAGTGGAGCGCCACACGCTCCTGGGCGCTTCCCTGCTCCGCCGCGGCGCGGACGCCGTCCACCAGACGGCCCGCGTGATCGCCCTCACCCACCACGAGCGCTGGGACGGGAGCGGATATCCGTTCGGATTGCGCGCACAGGAGATCCCCCTGGCCGGGCGCATCGTGGCGGTCGCGGATGTCTACGACTGCCTGCGCGCGGAGCGCGCCTACAAGGCCGCGCTGTCCGAGCGGGACGCCTGCGCGCTCATCCGCGCCGGAAGCGGATCCCAGTTCGACCCGGTGTGCGTGAACGCCTTGCTGGCCGTGGTAGGAGCCTCGCCCTACTCCCCCAGGTGCATCACGTCTTCCACGTCCACCTGGCCGCGGTCGGGGCGCACACCGCCGTCGCGCGCGGCGGGCGCCGGATCCGCAGGCTTGCGCGTGTGCCACTCGGTAGCCTCCTGGTAGGCTGCGACCAATGACAGCAGTCGCTCCTCACCGAACGGCGCCGCACCGAGGATGCCTCCCACCGGAGTGTCGACGCCGTAGGAGTCCTCGAACCCGATGGGGAACGCGATGAGCGGGAGCCCTACCATGTCGAAAGGGAACGGCTCGGTCTGCACCACCACATCGCATTGCGTGAAGAGTTGATCCAGCACACGCCGGAGGAGCAGCATCTTGGCGCGCTGGCCCCGGAGATACTCCACGCCCGGTAGCAGCAACCCGTTGATCCAGGGCGACAGCGATACCCCGAACAACCGCACGTCCTTCTGCAGGTGCTCCAGGAAAGGCTCCGTACGCTCGGGCAGACGGACGTTGTTCAGGTCGGAGCTGGTCAGCTCTTCCCACTGCTCGGGCATCACCACCTCGACCACGCGCGCACCCAGATCGTCCAGCTGCCGCAGCATGTCCGTGCGTAGCCGCGCTTCGGCTTCCGCGCGTCGCTGGCGCTGCTGGGCGCGGGCCTCGCGACGCCGTCGCGCCTCGGGCGTCTCGTCCTGGGGGATGAAGCCCTCGCCCACCTCGGGCGTCGTGTAGCCCGGAATCACACCCACGGTGGTGGGCCAGCGCAGGCGCGTGCGCCCGCGCTCGCGGACCGGCGTGGCCGCGCGCACGTAGTCCGGCACCTCAGGTAGCCCCAGCGTGCGCGGATCGTGTGGGTCGGGACCGGCCATGGCCTGCAGCATCACGGCCGCGTCCATGGCGTCTCGCGCCAGGGGGCCCGGGTGGTCACGGGTGTAGGTGAGCGGAATGATCCCGTGCAGCGAAACGCGGCCCATGGTGGGCTTGAGCCCCGTGAGCCCCTGCGCGGAGGACGGCGTGGTGATGGAGCCGCCGGTCTGCGTGCCCGTCGACGACGACGCCAGACGCGCCGCCACGGCGGTAGCCGAGCCGCTGGACGAGCCTCCAGGACTGACGTCCTCGTTGGTGGGTGCCCAGGCGTTGACGGTGGTGCGCTTTCCGTCGGGCGTGGTGGCGGCCGTGGTGGCCAACGGCCCCATCTGCGTCTTGCCGAGCACGATGCCCCCCGCGTCCTTCAGGCGCGCTACTGCGGTGGCGTCGTACTCGGGTACGAAGTCAGCGAAGATGTGCGAGTTGGCCGTGGTAGGAATGCCAGCGGTGTAGTAATTGTCCTTGATCGCCAGGGGCACGCCGTGCAGGGCACCACGCCAGGGAGCACCGTCCAGGCGGCGAGCTTCCTCACGCGCTCCGTCTTCCCGGACGAGGTTGAAGGCATCGAGCGCCCCTTCGTAGCGGCCGATCCGTTCCAGGCAACTCTCCACCAGTTCGCTGGGGCGGAGCCTTCCCTCCCGGATGAGGGCCGAAGCCTCGGCCAGCGTCAACTCCGCGGTGTCCGCCACCTGTCCCAGGCGATGCAGCGCTCGGGGCAACAGCGGTCGAGGCAGCTCGATGCGGGCCCTGCGCCCACCCCGCTCCCGTAGCGGCACGGACGGCAACACGCTCGCGCCCAGCGGCAGAGCGGTCCCCGCTCCGGCCAGCGTCGCCACGGAGGTGAGCGCGGTCATCCGCTCCAAGAACGCCCGGCGATCGAGTCGTGCATCCTGAGGAGCCCGCTCGCTCAACGGCCCCTCCCTTCGGTCTGACCGAAGTCGGTGGAGGGATACAGGATCGGCGGAACGGCTTGCGTGTCCATCTGCAGCGCCCGAATGGCCGCAGGGGTGCTCTTCAGGAACCGACGCGCCGAGGACAGGATGCGGCGTCGATCCGCGGGAGCATCACGGTCGTTCTCTGGGAGCACGCTCAGATCCACTCCGACGTCCTTGAGGCGCGCCAGAATCATCGCGTCCAGCTCTTTGTCGGTCAGCTCGGCCATGGCTTCCTCCGATGGGAGGGCCAAGGCTAGCCACGGGGCCGCTCGTCCGCCACTCGTTTGCCCGCGGCCTCCGCCTTGCGCCGACACCGACGGACCCCTACCCGTTGGGTCGAGTCGAGCGGTGCTTTCCCTTCCAGCAGGAGTCTCCCGTGGCCCTGGACCCCGAGGTCGGCCGCGAGGCCGAGTCGTCCGAGCAGGGTGGCCTCAGTCGGCGCACGTTCGTGGGCCTGGGTGCCCTCGCCGCCTTGGGGTCCGCTTGCGCTCCGCGCCAGGAGGCCACGCCTGCCGAGGCGCCCCCGCAGGATGCGCCCACTCCCTCCTCCGTCCGCCCCTTCGAGCTCGAAGAGCTGACGGTCGACGCGCTGCAGGAAGGCATGGCCTCCGGCCGCTGGTCCGCGCGGGACCTGACACGCATGTATCTGGAGCGCATCGAAGCCGTGGACCGGCAAGGCCCGGCGCTCCGCTCCGTGATCGAGACCAACCCCGACGCCTTGGTGATCGCGGAGCGTCTCGACGAGGAGCGTCGCCAGGGTCAGGTACGGGGGCCGCTGCACGGCATTCCCGTCCTCATCAAGGACAACATCGCGACCGCGGACCGCATGAACACCACCGCGGGCTCGCACGCGTTGATCGGTGCGGTGCCTGCAGAGGACTCCTTCGTCGCGGCCCGACTGCGCGCCGCCGGCGCCGTGCTGCTGGGAAAAGCCAACCTCTCGGAATGGGCCAACTTCCGGTCCACGAACTCGTCCAGCGGGTGGAGCGGGCGCGGCGGTCAGTGCAGGAACCCGTACGTGCTCGACCGGAATCCCTGTGGGTCGAGCTCGGGATCGGGCGCTGCGGTGTCCGCGAACCTGTGCGCCCTGGCGGTGGGGACGGAGACGAACGGGTCGATCGTGTGCCCCTCGAACGCCAACGGAGTGGTCGGCATCAAACCCACGCTCGGCCTGGTGAGCCGCACGCGCATCATCCCCATCGCACACTCACAGGACACAGCCGGGCCGATGTGTCGCACCGTGCGGGACGCCGCGATCCTGCTCGGCGCACTGACCGGCGTCGATCCCGAAGACGCGGCCACGGCCGCGTCCGAGGACCAGGCGCAGACAGACTACACGCAGTTCTTGAGCGAGGATGGCCTGCGAGGGGCCCGCATCGGCGTCGCGCGCGCCTACTTCGGATTCCACCCCGAAGTGGACGCACGCATGGAGGAGGCCCTCGAGGCGCTGCGCACCGGGGGGGCCACGCTCATCGAGCCGGCCGATATCCCCACGCGCAGCGAGATGGGCGGGCCGTCCTACCAGGTGCTGCTCTACGAGTTCAAGGCTGACCTCAACGCCTACCTGGAGGCACTGGGGCCGTCTGCGCCCGTGCGTTCCCTGGAGGGCCTGATCGAATTCAACCGCGCCAACCGCGAGTTGGAGATGCCTTGGTTCCAGCAGGAGATCTTCGAGGAAGCGCAGGCCAAAGGCTCCCTCGAGTCCCCCGAGTATCAGGAGGCGCTCGCCACCATGCAGCGCCTCGCCCGGAGCGAAGGGATCGACCGCGTCATGGATGAGCATCGTCTCGATGCCATCGTCGCGCCCACAGGCGGCCCGGCCTGGGTCACGGACCTGGTCAACGGCGACCATTTCGGTGGAGGCAGCTCCAGTCCGGCCGCGATCGCCGGGTATCCCAACATCACGGTTCCCGCCGGCCTGGTGCACGGCCTCCCGGTCGGGCTGTCGTTCTTCGGGCGGGCCTGGAGCGAGCCCGTGCTTCTGCGACTCGCGCACGCATTCGAGCAGGCCACCGGCCACCGGGCGGCGCCCACCTTCCGGCCGACCCTGGGCCTCTAGAGCGCGCGACCCGCGGCGTGGTTGCCGCTCTCCGCCCTGTCCGGGTAGGTTCCGGAAGCCGTCCCCACACGGAAGGAGAGGTGACCATGCCCTCCGATCCCGCCGAGCGCATGCAGCGGCAGGTCCTCCTGCTGGTGCTGATCGCGTTCCTCCCCTCCGTCGCGCTGTACGCCTACGCCAATCGGTCGCTGCGCGGCGCCGAGATCCGTCGTCACGAGCAGTCCCTGCTCCATGCGGCTCGCGGCATCGCCGCCCAACACGAGCAGAAGCTCGCCGAAGCGCGTTCCCTGTTGGGCTCGCTCTCCGAGGTCGACGCGATCCGCGGCGCCGAGCGGGGCACCTGCAACGCGCTGCTGGAGCGCGTCATGCTCCACACGCCCCAGTACACGACCCTCTCCGTGATCGGAGGCGACGGGTTCCTCGCCTGCGGGTCGATCGCCACCACGGGCGATCTCTACCTGGGGGATCGGGCCTACTTCACACGGGCCACCACCGGCAACCGCCCCGCCGTCGGGGAGTTCGCCTACGGGCGCATCACCGGGAAGCCGGGCCTGGGCGTGGCGGTGCCGCTCCTCGCTACCCACGGACTCCCTGGTGTGCTGGCGGCGTCGCTGGACCTGACGCGGATCGGCACCTGGGCCGAGGCAGTGGAGTTGCCCGAGGACGCCTCCCTGACGCTGCTCGACCGCCAGCGTCGTGTGCTGGTGCGCCGGTCGTCGGGCCCCGCGCCGGTTCAGGCCGATTCGGTCGGGGCTGCGGCACCGGAGGAGTTTCCGGCGGCGCCCGAGAACTTCACCGCAGTCCTGACGGACGGAACCGACCTCGACGGAACCAGCCGCCGCTTCGCCGTGGTGGCCTTGCGCGGGGACGGTGTGCAGCCAGTCGGGTTCCTCGCCGTTGGGCGCCGGACCGACGCGCTGGACGCGGACGCTTCCGGGGTCTTCCGGACCGAGCTGGCGCTGCTCGGGTTCGCCGCCCTCGCCATGCTGGCCTTCGCGTCGGTGATCGCGCACGTGGCCTTCACGGCGCGCGAGAAGGACTCAGCGAATGATGCTGTTTCCTGATCCGGCGGTCGGGGGCACGCCGAAGCGCTGAGTGCCCTTCGCACATTCGATGACGCCTGAGCGCTGTGCGGGCCAGATGTTCTGCGGGGCAGACATCGAGTGGAAGACCGCGCAGCGCACGTCCGGGTCGTTCTTGTGTGTGGCCGTGGCGGCCCAGCCCTCGGGCGACGCCTCCAGGATCGTCAGGTCCACGCCTTCACTGGGGACGAACCCCAACTCCGCGAAGTCGGAGGTATAGCTGGGGCGGCCCGTGGCGCGATACTGCTCCTCCAGGAAGCGCAGACGGTGGAGGTCCGCGGCGAGGGCAGCGCCCATGGCGCGAGTCCGCACCCGGTCGAGGCGCGGGATGGCGGCCGCGGCCAGGATGCCGAGCACAGCGAGCACGATCAACAGCTCGATGAGCGTGATTCCCCTGTGCCCGAAGGATCGAGCGGCCATGTACGTCCTCCCGGACCGGGGATGACGCCTCCGGTCCGTGCGGGGCCCCCCGACGTCTCTCACCCTAGGTGCCTCGACTGCGGCACGCCAGTGCCGCGTGAGCGTCACTGGCCGCGGGAAAGCCGCCGGTATTCGACCAGGTGTCGCAGCGCGTCAGCTTCCTGGCCCCCGGCCTCGTAGAGACGGGCGAGGTTGAAGTGCGGCTCGGGCCGGCCGGGGTCGGCCACCAGGGCCTGCCGATACGCGGCCGCTGCGTCGTCCGGTCGCTCCAGGTCTTCCAGCGCCACGCCCAGATTGAAAGCGGCGGTGGCGCTCCCGGGATCGGCCTGCGCCGCTGCGCGGTAGTGTCGCACGGCCAGGTCGATGCGGCCCTCCTGATGGAGGAGTCGTCCGAGATTGGCGTGAGCATCCGCGAAGCTGGGGTCGAGCTCCAACACACGCCGATACGCCGCCTTCGCGTCGGCCAGCGAGGTGTCTTCGAGGTCGACGGCTCGGTCGAACCACTGGGTCGCGGTCTCACCGCCGAAGCGGGGCTCGACCCAGGGCTCCTCGGTTTCCTCGGTGGGTTCCAGCACGGCCGTGGCGGCTGCGGACGCCTCCGCGGCGGGCAGGGTGAAGGGGAAGTAGCGCTGTCCGGTCTCCGGAGCCCACACCCCCTCGCGGTCGCGGGCGATCACCGTCTCGCCGAGCGCGTCGACCCGCACCGCACTGAGCGGAAGGTCGTCGTCCGCCAGTTGGACCCGCAGCTCTTGCAGCGCCTTCTTGACGGCCCGCAGCGGCACGCGCGCCCTCTGCAGCTGAGCGCCCATCCGCAGCAGCACGAGATCCTGGAACGAGAAGCGGTAGTCACCGCGGGGGCCCCGAACGGGCTCGAGCAGGCCAGCGTAGACGAAGGCACGCACCTGACGGGGAGACAACCCCATCACCTCGGCCACCTCGGTGGTGCCGTAGCCTCCTGCTTCGCTGTAGACGACGACTGCCATCGGGCGGCGCCTCCCCTGATCCTACCCTGCCGCGCGCTTCTTCGGCTTGGCGGCTTCGCCCTTCTTGCCGGCCCGCGCAGGGGGCTTGCGCTCGGCCGCGCCTTCGGCGGCCAGGCTGGCCTTCAGGGCCTCCATGAGATCGATGATCTTGGTCTCCGGCTCCACTTCCGCGGAGACGGTGATCTGTTCTCCGTCGATCTTCTTCTGGATCAACTCCTGGACGCGCGCCTGGACCTCGTCGTGGTACTTGGAGGCGTCGAACTCGTCGTGCGCGGCCTGGTTGATGAGCTGCACGGCGAGCTTGAGTTGCGCGTCGTCCACCTGACCCGGTTCCAGGTCCACCTCCGAGAACGCGCGAAGCTCCTCCGGGAAGTAGAGCTGCTCCAGCATCAGACCGTCGTCCACCGGGCGGATCATGACCAGGTTGGTGCGCCCCCGAGCGGCGTACTTGCCGATGGCCACACGATTGGTCTCGCGCAGGGCGGCCGAGAGCAGGCGATAGGCCTGGGCGCCTCCCTTGTCCGGACCGAGGTAGTAGCCCCGATCGTAGAACAGCCGGTCCACCTGGTCGGCCGGTACGAACTCGGTGATCTCGATCAGGTTCGTGGATTGGGCCTCGATGGCCTTGAGCTCCTCGGGCTCGAACGTAACGTACTGATCCTTGGCGAACTCGTAGCCTTTGATCATCTCGTCACGCGGCACGACCTTGTCGCTGGACGGATCGATGTACTGCTGCTTGACCCGCTTGCCGGTGGCCTTGTTGAGCCAGTTGAACGAGACCCGGGCCGAGGACTCGGCCGTGGAGTAGAGCTTGGTGGGAATCGACACGAGCCCGAACGAGATGGTGGCCGCGGCGATCGGACGTGCGCTCATGGTCGGAAGAATATAGTCTCACGTCCATGCCGGCAAGAAACCCCGACCGCCTAAAGCCATACCGCGCAAAGCGATCGCCCGCGGCCACCCCGGAGCCCTTCGGCGGCCGCGCGCTTCCGGGCGCCAACCGCTTCGTGGTCCAGATGCATGCGGCCTCCCGGCTGCACTACGACCTGCGCCTGGAGTTGAACGGCGTGCTGCTCTCCTGGGCCGTTCCCCGGGGGCCCTCCCCCAACCCTGCGGACAAGCGCCTGGCCGTGCACACCGAGGACCATCCGCTCGAGTACGTGGACTTCGAGGGGGTCATCCCGGAGGGGAACTACGGGGCCGGCGGGGTGATCGTCTGGGACACCGGCACCTGGATCCCCCTGGAGGACCCGGACGTCGGCCTGGAAAGCGGCAAGCTCCTCTTCAACCTGCGAGGCTACAAGCTCCAGGGCCGCTGGACCCTCGTGCGCACCAAGACCGACTGGCTCCTGATCAAGGAGCGGGACGGCTGGGTGCGCGAAGAAGGAACCGAGCTCTATTCGCCCCAGTCCATCTTCTCCGGACTGACCGCCGAACAGGTGGCCAGCGGTTTCAGTCCTCGGCCAGCCCTGCGCGCCGAGGCGGAGCGCCTGGGCGCTCCCGCAGCGGATCTGGATCCGCGCAGCGTCTCGATGATGTTCGCCGAGGCACGCCCGCAGGCATTCACGCGCGAGGGCTGGATCTTCGAGATCAAGTACGACGGGTACCGACTGCTCGGGCACCAGGCCGAGGGACGCGCGCGTTTGATCTCCCGCAACGGGAACGACCTCACCGCCACGTTCCCCGAGTTGGAGCGCGCGCTCCGTGGCCTTCCCTACGAGGGTGTGCTGCTCGATGGCGAGGCGGTCGTCCACGACGAGCAGGGGCTGCCCAGCTTCCAGCGCTTACAGAAGCGGGGGCGGCTCCAGCGCAAGACCGACATCCTGCGCGCCTCCGTGGAGCTGCCAGCGCAACTCTACGCCTTCGATCTGCTGGCTCTGGAAGGGTTCGATCTGCGCTCGCTGCCGTTGATCGAGCGGAAGGCGCTCCTGCAGCGGATCCTGCCCCCCGTCGGACCGATCCGGTATTCGGACCACGTCGAGACACACGGTGAAGCGATGTTCGCACACGCGTCCCGCATGCACCTCGAGGGCATCGTGGGCAAGGATGCCGGGTCCCCCTACGTGCGGGGCCGCTCGGCCAAGTGGATCAAGGTGCGCGTCGAGCAGACCGACGACTTCGTGGTGGTGGGCTTCACCGACGGAAAAGGCTCCCGCGATGGATTCGGAGCGCTGCACCTGGGGCAGTACGACGAGGATGGATCGCTCGTGTACGCGGGGCGCGTGGGGACCGGGTTCGATCAGAAGACGACGCGTTCCCTTCGCGACGCCCTGGACGAGCTCGGGACGGCGGAGCCCCCGGAACACGGGCCCGTGCCGCGGGGCGCTTCGCACCACTGGGTCGCCCCGGAGATGGTGGTCGAGGTCCGCTACAAGGAGGTCACCGACGACGGCATGCTCCGCCACCCGGCCTTCCTGCGACTTCGGGAGGACAAGCCCCCCGGAGACTGCATCCGGCGCGAGCACGTGGGCGCGCTGGAGGAGCCCGTCGAGGTCAAGGACGACGCGGTGGTGCGCGTGGTGCACTACAGCAACCTCGACAAGGTGTTCTGGCCCGACGAGGGCTACACGAAGGGAGACCTCATCGAGTATTACCGGACCATCGCTCCCTGGTTGCTCCCCTATCTCGCAGACCGTCCGCTCGTGCTCACTCGCTATCCGGACGGAATCGAAGGCAAGTCGTTCTACCAGAAGAACGCTCCGGACTTCGCTCCGGACTGGTTGCGCATCGAGTCCATCTGGAGCGAGGGCTCCGAGAAGGAACTGCGCTACTTCGTGTGCGACGATCTGGAGTCGCTGCTCTACGTAGCCAACTCCGCCGCCATTCCCCTGCACGTCTGGTCCAGCCGGGTGGCCACGCTGCAAGCCCCAGACTGGTGCATCCTGGATCTCGATCCCAAGGAGGCGCCCTTCAGCGATGTCGTCCGCTGTGCCAAGCTGATCCGCTCGGTCACCGAGGAGATCGATCTGCCGGCCTTCGTGAAGACGTCGGGATCGACCGGACTGCACGTGTTGCTTCCGCTGGGTGGACGCTGCACCTACGAGCAATCCCGGACCATGGGCGAGCTGCTGGCCCGCGTTGTGGTGCAGGAGCTCCCCGAACAGGCGACGATCACCCGCAACCCCAAGAAGCGAGAGGGAAAGGTCTACATCGACTACCTGCAGAACCGCCCCGGTCAGCTTCTGGTGGCGCCGTTCTCCGTGCGGCCACTCCCGGGAGCTCCCGTGTCGACGCCCCTGCACTGGCGAGAGGTGGGCTCCAAGCTCGACCTCAAGGACCACACCATTCGCACTGTTCCGGCACGCCTGCGCCGGCAGCGCAGTGACCCCTTCGAGGGTCTGCTCGATCTCAAGCCGGACCTGGTGGGCGCGCTGTCGCGGCTGGCCGCGCGCTTCCGGGGTTAGCCGCTCGCGGTGGCCGGGGGCACCCCGCCTGGGGAGCGCCACGCCCCTGCACCGAGGCAGCGCAGCCAGAGCGTCCCCGTCACGTTCCCCTCCCGCGAAGCGTTTCCCACCAGCCCGTACAGGAGAACGTCCGTGAGATGGAACGCCCTGGTTGCCGGTCTGGGGTCGTGCGTCCTGGCCGCCTGCAGCTCGTCCACGATGCCTGACGCGGTGTTGTTCGACGTCGGCTCCTCCGTCGCCCTGTCCTCGGAAGGGGCCGCAGCTTTGTGGCCGCGCGATCCCGTCCAGATCGTGCGAACCCGCCTGGAAGGGGACGTCCTTCATCTGGACATCGAGTATGGAGGCGGGTGCGCGGAACACCGCTTCCAGCTGGTGGCCGCGGGCAGCTTCCAGGAATCCGATCCAGTCCAGATGCAGGCGTTCCTGGCGCACGACGACGGGGACGATCCCTGCGACGCGCTGCTCACCTCCTCGCTCCGCTTCAGCCTCGAGCCGATCGCCGTTGCGTTCCGCTCGGCCTATCGCGCTTCCAGCGGACGTGTCCTGCTCAGGATCGACGGCTGGGCGGAGGCGATCGACTACCGGTTCTGAGGCCTCAGTCCGCGTCTGCCGCGAGCAGCGCGTTCAGCAACACCTCGGTACCCTCCACGATACGGGCGTCGTCGGTGTGCTCGGCAGGCGAATGGCTGATGCCCCCGGTGCTGGGCACGAAGATCATGCCGATCGGCCCCAGCCGCGCCATGCTCTGTGCGTCGTGCCCGGCACCGCTGGGCATGCGCAGGTGCACCAGCCCCACTGCATCCGCCGCGTCCTCGATATGTCGCCGGAGCGGCTCGGCCGTCGGTGCCGCGTGGCTGATGTAGAAGGGTTCAAAGCGAACAGCGCCACCCGCAGCGCCGGCGATCGCCTCCGACCTGATCCTCACCTGCTCGAAGAGCTGGTCGATGACCTCCATCCGCAGGTCCCGTATCTCGAGCGTGTGCTCGACGCGGCCGGCGATGACGTTGGGCGCACCGGGGAAGGCCTCGATCCGTCCGACCGTCCCGACGTGGGTGCCAGGCGTGGTCTTCATGAGCTCGTCGATCGCGACGACGATGCGGGACGCGATCACCAGCGCGTCGGTACGGTCTGACATGGGAGTGGTGCCGGCGTGGTTCTGGTGACCCTCCACGCTCACCCGCCAGCGCCGGATGCCGACGATCCCCTCCACCACGCCGATCGGAACGCCTCGTGCGTCCAGGACACCGCCCTGCTCGACATGCAACTCGAAGAACGCAGCCACACTCCCGGGCGCACGCGCTGCTTCGCGGAGGCGGTCGGGGTCTCCCCCGATGCGTCGGGTCCCCTCCCCGATCGAGAACCCGCTGGCCGTCATCAGCGTCAGCTCCTCTGCTCCCACCTCCCCGGCGAGGGCTCGCGATCCCGTCTTCCCCCCCTCCTCGTTGGGGAAGACGATCACTTCCAGAGGATGGCGGAGGCGCACTCCGTGTTCGCGCAGCGCGTGGGCTACCTCCAACGCCCCCGCCGATCCGACCTGGCCGTCGAAGTTTCCTCCGTCCGGTACCGAGTCGATGTGAGAGCCCACCACCAGTGGGGGCAGATCGGCGGAGCCTGACGTCCGGCCGATCAGGTTGCCGGCCACATCGACGGACACGTCGAGACCGGCCGCGCGCATGTGGTCGGCAACGGCTGCCCGGGCCGCCAGATCCGCATCGCCATAGGCCACCCGACTGATGCCCCCCGCGGGCGTGGCGCCGTAGCGCTCGAGGCCGTGGAAGAAGGACAGCAGCCGATCGGCATCGACGCGCAGGGGAGCGACTACATCCGGGCGCCAGGGCAGGCCGAAGCCGGCCCAGGCCGCCCCTACGCCCGCCACGAACTCGCGACGGGTCCAGGACCGGGTCGCATTCACGGGCGGCGACCCGCCATTCGGCCCAGGGCGGCCTCGCTCCTGCGGAGCGAGATCATCATCACGCCCAGCGCGAGGGCGGCGTTCAGGACCCGCCAGACCGAGAACGGTGCCTGCCCTTCCCCTCCCGCCAGCACCTGGTCGGACAGGGCCAGGATGGGAAGCCACAACCCCACGAACAGCAGAGTCAGGTTCACTGTGCTCTCCACGATGCCCACGACCGGAGCCCAGCGGGGGCGGGCGCGGCAGACCAGGCCGAGGGCCAGCAGCCCCGCATAGTAGGCGCCTCTCTGCAGCGGCGTTGCCAGCGCTACGCGAACCGGAACGTGCACGAGCGCATCCAACCCCCAGAAGAAGATCGTCCCGCCCAGATAGTAGATCGACAATCCTGTGCTCTTCCGGAGCGGACCCAGCGCCTCCGTCATGGGCTAGCCGTTCAGGTCCCTGGGGCGTACGAAACGCTGCAAGCGTCCCTGGCCCCAATCCACCTCTCCCCACAACTCACAGGGGAAGTCGATCACCGCCAACGCGCACGTCGGATACTTGAGGGTCATGCGCTCCAGATCCCGCTCGGACCCGTCGACCACGAGACGGCAGGCCGCCTCCTCCAATCCCGGATTGTGCCCGAGCACGAGCACACTGGAATGCTCGAGGGGCTGGGACTGCACCAGACGCAACAGCGTGGAGGGCGCGGCCATGTAGAGTGAGCGATCGTACTCGACCGGAACGCGTCCGCCCAGGAGCGGCGCGACGGCTTCCCAGGTCTCGGCGGCGCGCCTGGCCGGCGAGCAAAGCGCGACATCGGGGAGCAGATCGTTCTCCCAGAGGTAGCGCGCCATCCGCGGTGCGTCGTTGCGCCCCCGCGCGGCGAGCGGACGCTCGAAGTCGTCCAAGGAAGCGTCATCCCAACTCGACTTCGCGTGACGCAGTAGCAGCAGTCGTCTCATGGGGAGACGTCTTACCACGAAGGCTCGCCGGCAGGCAAGCCCGTTCCCGCGTCACCTGGACGCGCGCACGCCCTCCCGGACCGGCAAGAAGGGAACCGAGTCGCCCGGAGAGACCAGCCAACCCTCGTAGCGCTGGTAGCGCTCCCGGTATTTCCCTCCGTCGCCGCGTCGCCAGAACATCCCCTCGGTGGGCAACGCCCACCGGCGTCCACCCGGGGCGGCGCTGGCGAACACGACTCTGCCGCCTGCGCCCTCCGCGGGCTCCGGCGTATCGAAGGACCACTCCGCGTAGGCCACCGTCGTATCCGGCGCGATCTTGAGGATCCCCCGGATGGAGGGCTTTCCCTCGTTCCGCGGACAGAAGCGGATCAGCCACCCCTCGGAGGTGGTGTCCTCGATGGTGAAGCGATGCAGCTTCCCGAAGACCGGATCCACGAAGTGCGTGGAGAAGTCCGCCTCCAGCGGCGGGTACCCCCAGGCCTCGAACATGCCGTCTGGGCTCGGAGCGGAGAGCCGCCGCGCGTAGCCGCTGCGCTCCACGCGGCGGCGCCAACTGGCGCGGAAGAGCGGAGCCGAGCCCCGTTGCTCCGTGCCGGGTTGATCGACCCGCACGGGACCCAATTCGGACACGGGCAGCGCCACGATGGTGGACGCCAGATAGGTGGCGATCCCGAGACGCTCCAGCGACCGATCGTAGCGCGCGCTGGCGGCCTCCCACAGCGCCCGGGCCTCGCCGTCCTCGTCGGGCCGGCACACTGGCTGGGCCACATCCACCACCAAACCCTCGATGACCACCGGATCCGCAGCCATGCGGAGCTCGTAGTCGACCAGACCCGGCTCCACGCGCGGGCGGATCGCCTGGTAGCCGTAGCGATAGAGGTAGAGGCTGTGGGCGCGTTCAGCGATGGGACGCGTGAACGTGAAGCGCCCCTCTGCGTCGGTCCGCGTCCCCGCCAGGCGGTCCGACGAGCTCCACGCTTCCACCAGCACGTCCCGAAGTGGAGTGCCCTCCGTGTCCGTGACGCGCCCGCGGATCTGCGCGGCCGCTGGGGTCGCGGCCAGAGCCACCCACACCATCATCCAGGCCGACGTGGTCCGTCTCATCACCGAAGTACTAGCGGGGCCGAGCGGCGCGTGTTCCCGCCCGGGGGCCAGGCGCGGGTCCCCTCACGCGCGCGGAGCTTCCTAGAAGGCGACCTCGAGCGCCTCGCACAGAAACCGGACGAACGGGCCCGCATCCCGACAAAGGGCACCCAACTCCTTGAGGAGTCCAGGCCCGCACGCCGTCTCCACCTCCAGGGGCGCCACGGCGATGAAGTCCTTGCGTCTGAGATCGTCGACCACGGGATGATCGGCCGCATAGCCCCTCGGCACCCGGCTGAGCGACTCCCCCGACAGGTCGAAGCGATCGCGGAACCGCTTGCCGTCCCGGACCCGCTTCCAGACCCGGGGCTCCTCGCCCAGGCGCTCCCGGATCCGTTCCAGCGCAGGCCGCTCGGGGCGCCAGATCCCCGCGCCCAGGAAGACCTGGCCCGGCTCCAGGTGCAGGTAGAACCCGGGCGCGTGCGCCGTCCGGGCCTGCTCATGGCGGAAGTGGATCCCCACATGCGTCTTGTAGGGGCTCTTGTCCTTGGAGAAGCGGACGTCCCGGTGAATGCGGAAGAGGGATCCCCCCACCGGCCGGGGGTCGGCCCGGAAGTGGGGGCTCACCTTCTGCAGGTGGGGTGCGAAGTCCTCGATGAAGCGCAGCGCCGGCCCCTTGAGGTGCTGCTCGTAGCGGTCCCGATGGGCCTCGAACCAGCTCCGCTCGTTGTTGGCCTTCAGGTCGGCCAGGAAGCGGAACAGCTCCGGCGAGAAGTAGGTGGCTGGCACGGTTCCTCCAGGGGTTCTCGTTGCTACGACAGCGGCAGGGAGGTAGTATTTCTCCTTGCTTTCAGCGATTCAAGACAGGCGGAGTGGATGGCCAACGACGCGATCGAGATGGAAGGGACCGTCACCGAGGTCCTTCCCAATGCGAACTTCCGGGTGCAGCTGGAGAACGGGCACGAGATCCTCGCGTACCTTTCCGGCAAGATGCGCAAGTTCTACATCCGGGTGCTCGAGGGTGACCGGGTGAAGGTGGAGATGTCCCCCTACGACCTGACGCGTGGTCGCGTCACCTACCGATACAAGTAGGCCCCTCTCTACCGCCCTCGTCCGCGGCGGTCCCCCGAACCCTTCCCTTCCCCCTTCTCGGACAGGCTTCCTGCCCACCCCTGAAGGCGCTTGCGGTACCTCTCCGGCAGGCCTGGATCCCGCATCAGCTCCTCGACGGCACCGATGAGGGAGTCGGCGCTGTGCGCCCCCGCCTGGAAGAGTCCGTCCGGCCGCTGCTCCGCCTCCTGCGATGAGCGATAGAGGCTGAGCCACAGGTCCCAGCGCTCGCCGAAGCGCAGCACGCGATAGAAACGGCGCCCGAGGTGGGGCCCACCGGCCACCAGGTCCAGGAAGAACACGACGGCCGCGATGGGACCCAGGATGACGTCCATGGCCCCATCGAGAATGAGCTTTAGCTCGAAGACCAGGAAATCGCGGACGAGCACTCCGCGCGACGGCGTGCGCGCGGGAAGCACCTCGGCCTTGAAAGGCGCCCCGCACTGCGTGCACCGCTCCGCGCCCCCCGGCAACGGAGTCCCGCAGGTCGCACACGTGTCGCTCACAGCACCTCCCCTCTCAGCGCCTCAGGTGGTTCGTCGCCATCGCTCGAAGGTGGCGATGGCCTCGTCGAGGACATCCTCGGCGGTTCGCCCGTCCTTCTTGCGCACCGCAAACCCGTGGTCCGCTCCCTGTAGGACGTGCAGCGTGGCCCCTGGTTTCAGCCCTTCGATCACGGGCTCCAGCAGCTCGAGCTCCGAGAGGGCGTCCCGGGAGCCCTGCAGGAACAGCATGGGGATCTCGATCTGGGCCAGGTGGGCGGCGCGCGCCGTGCCCGGCCGACCGGCCGGGTGCAGTGGGAATCCGAAGAACACCAGTCCGCGCACGCCGTCGAGCGGGGCCTGCGACTGGGCCAGCGAGGTCATGCGCCCACCCATCGACTTGCCGCCAGCCAGCAGGGGAAGCTCGCAGCGCACGCGGGCGTGCCGGACCGCGGCGCGCACCGTGTCCAGCAGCAGAGGTTGCGGGTCCGGTCGTCGGCTCCCGCGGTCCATGTACGGGAACTGAAAGCGCAGCGTGGCCACACCGATTCCCGCCAAACGGTCCGCCACCGTCTCCATGAAGGGATGCCGCATGCCGGCGCCCGCGCCATGGCCGAACACGTAGAGCAGGTCGGCCCCAGAGGGGGACGACCACAGTCCAGACACGGCGGCCGAGCCGTCGGGCAACTCGATCTGTACGGTCTCGGTCACGCGGACCCCCCGGCCAACTGGAGGAAGCGACTGGCGAGCGCGGGCCCTGTGCCCTCGTCCTCGTGTTTGAAGAAGACGTAGAGGTCGTCCGCGCCCAGGCGCCCCAGGCGCTCCACCCAGAATCGCAGGTCCTCATCGGAGTATTCCACGCGGCGCAGGCGCGCATAGACGAAGGGAGCCGTACGCTCGACGCGCAGCAGCGCCTCCTCTCCGGAGTCGGCCACCACCCACGCGGCGCCGTGGCCACGCAGCATGTCCAACACAGCCTCGTCCTCGGCCCAGGACGGATGGCGGAATTCGAACGCCGCTCGCACTCCACCCGGGAGCGCCGCCAGGAATCCCTGCAGACGCTCCAGGTCCTTCTTGAAGTTGGGGGGAAGCTGGAAGAGCGTGGGGCCGAGCTGGGACCCCAAGGTCGTCGTGGTATCGGCCCAGTAGCCGATCTCCTCGGCAACGTCCTTGAGGCGCCTATGGTGCGTAATGCGCTGCGATGCCTTGAGCACGAACTGGAAGGTGTCGGGCACCTGGGCCCGCCAACCCTCCAACACAGACAGCTTGGGCATGCGGTAGAAGGTGTTGTTGATCTCCACCGCCTGAAAGCGGTCGGCGTAGAACCCCAGCATGTCCGCAGCCTTCAGGTCGGTCGGATAGAACGAGCCCTTCCACTCCTTGTACGCGTATCCGCTGGTTCCCACGCGTAGTGTCACGGCGTCTCCCGGATCCGGGCGGAAAAGGCGGGATCCGTCCAGGCCGCCCGCGCCCGCTCACTCACCCGGTAGCGCTCCCGCGCGGCCTCCAAGGACAAGTCGGTATCGATGAGCCCGTGCTCGTGCGCCACCCGATCCGAGTAGCCGGGCAACATGATGCGGGGACCGTAGCCGATCCGCTTCGGGCTCACCCGATTCACGTGGGCGAGGATGTTGGTGGTGCAGTTGTTGAAAAGCGTGTTGTAGAACTCCGGCTGCTCGCGTAGCTGGTCTGCGCGCCGCAGCATCTCGACGAACAAGGCCCGGGCGCCCTCGGGTGTGGCCCGAATGGGGTACAGGTAGACGTCGTCCTCACGGTGAACGGCACGCACGCCGAGGAGATCGCGCTCCGCGCCCACGACGTAGATCACCTGAAAACGATGGAGAAGACCGCCCAGCATGGAATAGGGCTCTCCGCGCTGTCGCCTCGCCTCGACGGAAACCGAGACGTAGGTCGAATCGGCAAAGCCGAAGCTGAGGAACGAATGCGCCGGACCGCGCCAATCCGTGGAGAACGGCACCAGCACATACCACACGCTCTCCAGCTGGTCGAGGTCCAACTCGCGCGTCTCGTAGCGCGCCTCGTACTCGTCCGCCGAGCGGTAGGTGAAGTTGCGATAGCCCTGGATGGTGACGCGCTGGCCGTCGAAGCGCACCGCCGGCAGCTCGGCATGGTCATCGGCCCAGTCGCCACCGATGGGCGGCGTCAGCGTCAACCAGAAGGCCGCTCCCACGAGGACGACCAGACCTGCAGCTAGGATCCACATGCGGCCACGGCGTTTGGAGGGCATGGAAGAGTGGCTCTACCTTGAGTGCGGACGGCGGGGCTCCCCGGAGGGAGCCGGCTCACGGGCGGAGCGCCCCCTGAACCCCTCTCCGGGCGGTGGCTGCGACCGGCCGCCGACACACACGCCCGCGGATCTCCGTAGGGACGGCCGCAGAAACCCAAACCGGTCGAGATCACCCATGCGCTCTCTGATTCTTCGCTTGCTCATCAATGCAGCCGCGCTGTGGGCAGCCGCCCGCCTGGTGGACGGCGTGTCGCTGACGGGGGATGGGTTCGGCATCCTGGTCGTGGCCGTCATCTTCGGATTGGTCAATGCAATGATCAAGCCGGTGGTCAAGCTACTGTCCCTTCCTCTGATCTTCCTGTCGCTCGGCCTGTTCACGCTGGTGATCAACGGCCTCATGCTCTGGCTGACCTCGGCGCTGTCGTCGGTCCTGCAGGTGGACGGACTCGGGCCCGCCATCGCGGGAGCCCTGGTGATCTCGATCGTGTCGGTCATCCTCAGCTGGATGGTCGCGGACGGGGACCGCAAATCGCGCTGACCGTGGCGAGCGGAGACTCCCCCGAGCGCCGGAGCATCCGCATCGCTGCGGGCCGCCTCACGCCGGGGGGATCTGATCGAACGTCTGGTTGAGGATGGGATACCGGCGCCACTCGCCATAGTCGAAGTGCCACCACTCCCATTCGTACACCTGAAAGCCCTCGTCCTCCATGGCCTCGCGCAGCAGCTCTCGCAGCCAGCGCTGGTGGTCGGTGCCACCCGGATAGTCGGGGAAGGCCCGGTCCGAGAACTCGTCGTACCCACTGACCATCTGCACCGGCACGCCCGTACGTCGGTCGAAGAGCGTCAGATCCACGGCCGCACCCCGGTTGTGCCGGGACCCCGAGGAAGGGTCCGCCACGAAGAGGCGCTGATCCGGAGGAGTGGCGTCCCAGAACATGCGCGTCACGTACCAGGGTCGGTACCCGTCGTGGACGAGCAGGCCATAGCCGTGCCGCTCCAAGGCCTGGTGCGCGCGCACCAGGGCCTCGGCGGCGGGACGCTGCAGGAAAGCGCGGGGCTGCTCGTAGAACCGCTCGCCCATGAAGTTGTTGGTGGTGGCGTAGCGGATGTCGAGGCGGATGGTCGGATCGAGCGTCACCAACTCGACCAGCTCCGGGTCGCGGAAGTCGCCGACCTCCTCGGGTGGTTGAGCGGCCAGGGCCTCGGGCCGCAACTGCTCGGCGGTCCGCAGCGGATTGATCCGGAAGGTGCTGCCGTCTTCCCCCGAGAGGGCGCGGCGCTCGAAGACCACCGACCCGGCGAGGATCGCGCGCGTGGCTCGACCCTGGCCGTCTCGCTCGAACACCAGGGTTTCGTGGTCGTAGAGCCCCGCGTCGGGGAATCGGAAACGGTCGGAGGCCTCCTCCAGGAGTGGGTAGCGGAAGAACCATTCGATCAACGCCTGCAGCTGCCCGTCCTGTTCGAGGACATACAGCGTGTTGTGATCCCAGCCGTATTCGCCGACCAGCCCCGCCCAGCGTTCGGGGGCGGCGGGCGGCTCCGGCACCGCGATGCGCCGGTACGAAGACCCCGCCCGGGAGCGGATCCCGTCGCCGGCCTCCACGAAGTAGCCGCCGTATCCGGTTCGGTCGTCGGCGATCAGCGTGTCTCCTCGTTCGCGCAGCTCCACCCGCGAGCCGCCGGCAACGAACTCCAGATACAACCGGCCACCCCGCTCCAGCAGGTCGATCGACGCGACGCCGTCGGCATCGACGTAGCGGCCCTCCAGCCGCTCCGCTCGCTCCGGGCTCAACGGTTCGGTCGGTGCCAGCTCGGGAAGGTCGGCACCCGTGCGCACCGCCAAGGCCGAGCGCAGTGCCGCGGTCGCGATGCGCTCGACGACCGGGTTGGCGATGTCCATCGACGTGACCACCACCACCCCCAGCCGTTCGTCGGGGAGCGCCGCCAGCTCGGTGGCGAAGCCGTAGATGGCGCCGCCGTGCCGCACCACGCGTCGTCCGTCCAGCTCGGAGACAAAGAACCCCAGACCGGCTCCCGTCCTGGTGCCCTCGGGCTGGAACTGCGGTGTCCACATGCTCTCCAGCGTCTCGGCCTCGACGATCCGGCCCCCCGGGCCGGTCCCCCCCGCGAAGAGCATGCTGAGGAAGCGGCCCAGGTCGAGCACGGTCGCGTACATGCTGCCCGCGGGGGCCATCCCCAACTGGAAGGTGGGGGCGTCGAACTCGCGGCCGTCCAACGTCCACATCGTGGCAGCCGCCAGACGCGCGCGGATACCCTCCGTGGGCTCGAAGCCACTCGAGCGCATCCCCAGAGGAGCGAGCACCTCTCGCTGCAGCAAGCCCGCGAAATCTTCGCCCGCGTGCTCCTCGAGCGCGAAGCCGACGGCCGCGATGCCCGCATTGGAGTACTTGGTGCGGGTCTGGGGCGGAAGCACCAGCGCGGTCCGTGAGAGGCTGTTCACTGTTTCGGTCAGCGTGGGACCCCTGTCGTCGAAGTAGTGGCCGACGGGGGGCTCTCGAACCAGCCCCGACCGATGCGACATCAATTGGCGCAGCGTGATGAGCGCTCCTTCCGCCGCCTGGGGGTGCAGATCGGGGAGGACGTCCTGGATGGGGCCGTCGAGATCGAGCTCACCACGCTCGACGCGCTGCATGACGGCGAGATCGGTGAACAGCTTGGACACGGACCCGACCCGATACACCGTATTGGCGTCGGCGGGAACGGAATCGGCCGGACGCTCCCACCCGAAGCCCTCCGCCCAGACGGGGGTCTGATCGTCCACCAGCACGACGGACAGAGCGGGCAATCCCTTCGCCTCCATCTCCTCGTGGATGAAGGCGCGCAAGCGCTCGACTGCGACGACCAGCGACTCGGGGGGATCGATGCGGGCGGGATCCCCCCCGGGACGGCTCGGGTCGGCGCACCCGACGATCCACAGCGCCGCCCAGATCCACCAGCGGTTGTGCAGTCGAGACATCACAAGCTCTCCAGCGAGGGGGGCGGCGTTGCCTCCGGCCCGAAGCGGCGGTCACATTCCAGACATGGGAACCGATCGAGAGGTGCTCGCGCAAGCTCTTGCCTGGCGCAGACAGGACCGCGGTGTCGCCCTCGCGACCGTCCTGCAGACCTGGGGGTCTGCCCCCCGCGCCGCCGGCAGCTTTCTGGCGGTCAACGACCGTGGCGAGTTCGTCGGATCGGTCTCCGGCGGGTGTGTGGAGAACGCGGTGGTCGACGAGGCCCTGGGCGTGATCCGCAGCGGAGAGCCGCGGCGGGTGTCGTACGGGGTGACCGACGAGATGGCGTGGGAGGTCGGCCTGGCCTGTGGTGGCCAGGTGGAGATCTGGATCGAGCGCGTCGAATGAAGCGCGCTCTGCTCGAGGAGCTCGCGGCTCGCTCGCGGGACCGTGAGCCCCGCGTGCTGGCCACCGACCTCGCGACCGGAGCGTCAGCGGTGGTTCGCCCTCACCAGTCCGAGGGGATCCGGCCCGACCTGGTGGCAGCGGCCGAGAGCGCGTTGTCCCGCGATGCCGCCGCCGTGCACGAGCTGGCCGGCTCACCCTGGTTTCTCCGGCCGTTCAATCCGCCACCCCGCATCCTGGTGGTGGGCGCAGTGCACATCGCCCAGGCCCTGGCCGCGCTCGGTCCGCTGGTGGGCTTCGAGATCATCGTCATCGACCCACGCACCGCCTGGGCCACGTCAGAACGCTTCCCCGGCGTGCGGCTCGTCACCACCTGGCCGGAGCCGGCGCTCGCCGAGCTCGCGCCCGACCCGCGAACCGCCGTGGTCGCTCTCACCCACGACCCGAAACTGGACGACCCCGCGCTCGTCCGCGCCCTCGCGTCAGATGCCTTCTACGTGGGGGCGCTGGGCAGCCGGCGCACGCACGCGCGCCGGATGGAGCGGCTGCGCGACCATGGCGTGAGCGCAGCCGAGCTCGAGCGCATCCACGCGCCGATCGGGCTGGACCTGGGCGCGCGCACACCGGCCGAGATCGCGCTGGCGGTGCTCGCGGAGATCCTGGCGGCGCTGCGGAACCGCTGATCTGTGCGTTTCGAACCGACGCCCCTCGACGAGGCCCAAGGCGCGGTCCTGGCCCACTCGGTACGGCTCAGGGATGGAGTGTTGTTGAAGGGAACGACCCTCGGCGACGTCGAGATGGACCGCCTGCGCAGCGAAGGCATCGGGCAGGTCGAGGCGGTACACCTGGAGGCAGACGATCTCGCGGAGGATCAGGCAGCGCATCAGGTCGCCCTCGCCTTGTGCGGCCCCCATCTGGGCGTGGATGCACCGATGCTCGGGAGAGCCAACCTCACCGCCCAGGCCGCCGGCCTGGTGCTGCTGGACGAGGCACGACTGACCGACGCGAACTGCGTCGACGACGCCATCACCCTGTCCACGTTGGCGAGCGGTGCTCCGGTCCGCGCCGGTCAGCTCGTGGCGACCGTCAAGATCATCCCGTTTGCGGTGCCTGCCGCCTCCGTGAAGGCAGTGACGTCCGTGTTGGCCGATGCCCCACCCCTTGGGCTGGCCCCGTTCCAGCCCCTTCGCGTCAGTCTCATCATCACGCGAGCCCATCACGAACCCGAGCGCCGCGCTCAGCGCGCGATCGACGCCGTGGGCGAACGGCTGCTCCTACTGGGGAGCCGCCTTCGGCGCGTCGATGTGGTTCCGCATGACCGAGCGGCCGTGGCCCGGACCATCGCAGCGCACCTCGGAGAGGGCGTGGACCTCCTGCTCCTGTTCGGCGCCTCCCAGACCAGTCACCGAAACGATGTCCTTCCGGAAGCCCTGGTGCGCGCGGGCGGCCGGATCACGAGGGTGGGCATCCCGGCCGACCCGGGAAACCTGTTGTTCCACGGGAGCCATGGGCAGGCCACGGTGCTGGGCGTTCCCGGCTGCGCTCGCTCCCCCACCCGCAGCGGTTTCGATCCGGTGCTGGAACGGGCCATGGCAGGCCTCGAGCTCGATGCCCGCTGGTTCGCCTCGCTGGGTGCGGGCGGGCTGTACAAGGAGAGCGCTGCCCGGGGTCAGCCGCGCGCTCAGCCCGCCGGTGGGGACGCTCCCCGGGGGATCGCCGGCCTCTTGCTGGCCGCCGGGAGGTCGACGCGCATGGGGGGCGCCAACAAGCTCACGCGCACGCTGCGCGGCAAGCCCTTGGTGGCCTGGGCGGCCGACGCCTTGCTCGCGTCGCGCGCCTCGCCGGTGGTGGTGGTGACGGGCGCCGACGCAGAGGACGTGGAGCGGGCGCTGGCAGGGCGCCCCCTCCGCTTCGTCCATAACCCCGACTTCGCCGACGGCCTGAGCTCGTCCTTGCGCGCGGGGATCGACGCGTTGTCGGCGGAGCGACCCGCTGGCGTAGTGGTGGCGCTGGGCGACATGCCGCAGGTCCAGCCCGCCCATGTCGACCGCCTCATCGACGCGTTCTCACCGGCGGAAGGGCGAACGGTGTGCGTCCCGGTCCACGCGCGCCGACGCGGCAATCCGGTGCTGTGGGGCGCTCACCACTTCGAGGCGCTGCGCACTCTTCGCGGCGACGCCGGGGCTCGGTCGCTGCTGAGCGAGCTCCACGCCGACGTGGTCGAGGTCTCCTTCGACGATCCCGGGGTGCTTCTGGACGTCGACACGCCGGAGATGCTCCTGGATCTCGGAGGGGAGCTCGGCTGACCCCCGAGGGACATGCTCCGAGCAGGGCCTGGAGCGTGGCTCACCTGACCCGCGCGGAGCGCGCCGCGGAGGGGCTTCCGTTCGGCACCTTGACCCACTCCGTGAGTAGCATTCTCCGGAGCAACCGCTTTTGGATCCGGGGGTGGGGCGTGGGAGTGCGCGACGCTGGGTGCTGCGTTCGGTGGGCCTGGACGGTGTGCCGTCTTACGCTGGTGCTGCTGGGACTCGCCGCGGCTCCGCACGCGGCCGGGGGCCAGGCGCGCCACCCTCGCGTGGCTCTCGTGCTGGGGGGCGGCGGGGCTCGTGGCGCCGCGCACATCGGCGTCCTACGCGCACTCGACGAGCTGCGTGTTCCGGTGGACCTCGTGGTGGGCACCAGCATGGGCGCAGTGGTGGGTGGCCTGTTCGCGGCGGGGCTCACCGACACCGAGATCGAGCGGGAGGCCACCAGCATCGACTGGGCCGACGTCTTCTCCGGTAGCCCGCCCCGCGACGATCTCAACTACCGGCGCAAGCAGGAGGACCTGACGCTTCCAGTCCAGCTCGAGCTGGGACTGCGGAGGGGGCGCCTGCACCTGCCGCGCGGGCTGGTCACCGGACAGGATCTCAGCACCCTACTGTCGGCGCTCACCCTCCCGATCGGACCTGTGCACGACTTCGATGATCTCCCCGTGCCGTTTCGGGCTGTCGCGACCGACATTGGAAGCGGAGAGATGGTGGTCTTGGAATCAGGCGATCTGGCAGAGGCGATTCGAGCCAGCATGGCGGTGCCGGGCATGTTCATCCCGATCGAGCTGGATGGTCGCCTGCTCGTCGACGGGGGCCTCCGCAACAACCTCCCAATCGACGTGGCCCTGCGTTGGAATCCGGACGTGATCATCGCGGTCGACGTGGCCACTCCTCCCCTGGAACGCACGGAGCTGGTGAGCGCGTTGGCCATCGGCCAGCAGGCCATGCGCTTTCCCATCCAGGGCATGACCATCGAACAGACGGAGCGCCTCCGTCCCGGACAAGACGTTCTGCTCCGCCCCCAGTTGGATTCGGTCCAGTTCACATCGTTCGAGGCGATCCCCGCCGGCGTGCGGGCGGGTCAGCGCGCCGTCGTTCGTGCGGCGACCACCCTGCGTCACTACTCGCTGGGCGTGGAGGAATACGCCGCCTGGAAGCGTCGGCGCACCGAGAAGCCGAGCATGCCGCTCGCTCCCGAATTCGTGCGCATCGAGAACCACTCGCGCATGGCCTCCTCGGCGCTGCGTCGGGCCCTGGGCGTCGACCCCAGGCGACCTCTCGACGTCGGGGCGTTGGTGCGGGGACTCGACCGGATCTATGGCATGGGCTCGTTCGAGTCGGTGCGGGTGCGCTGGTCCGAGGAAGACGACGCGCTGGGACTCGTCGTCGAAGTCGTACCGGAGCCGTGGGGCCCGAACTATGTGCGCTTCGGCATCTCCCTCCGGGATGACCTCGGCGGTAGCTCGGCATTCGACGTGCTCGTCAACTACACCGCCACCCAGCTCAACGGTTGGGGGGGTGAGCTTCGCAACGAACTGCAGGTGGGGCGGCGGCGACGCGTCCTCGCCGAGCTCTACCAACCGCTGGGAGCTCGCAGTCGCTTGTTCGTGGCACCGCGGTTGAGTTGGTCCCGCACTCTGGCGGAGGTGTTCACCGGGCCGGTGCGGATCGGGCAGTTCCGCCGCACCGAGTGGGGCGCCGGACTGGACGGCGGCATCGAGCTCGGCAACTGGGGCGAGGCACGCGTCGGCTGGTGGTTCGGTGGCATCGACGTCGACCGTCGCACCGGACCGGTGGACTCGACCACGGCAGGACCGCACGTGAGCGCGTTGCAGGTGGCACTTGGTGTGGATCGTCTGGACGATCGGGGCTTCCCCACCCGCGGCGAGACCTACCGGGTCGAGCTCGTCCGACCGGTCAGCGCACTGGGGGGCGACGCCACCTACGCGAGGCTTTCGCTGTACGCACTCAAGGCTGCGACCGGCGCCCAGGGGACCGTGCTCGCCCGCGCGCGTGTCGCTACGTCCCTGGGCTCGTCCCTGCCCTATTGGGACGCGTTCGAGTTGGGTGGCTTCCTCGACTTGTCGGGACTGCAACCGCGCCAACAGGTCGGGAGCGAGCTCGCCCAGGTGGGGCTCACCTTCTACCGCCCTCTGGCCACCTTCCCCACCACGCTCGCCGGTGGCCGCATGTTTCTGGGTGCGTCGGTCGAGGCGGGCAACACGTGGAGCACAGCGTCCGCCGTCTCCCTCGACCGGCTACGCGTGGGTGGGGCCGTCTTTGCGGGTCTGGAAACGTTCCTGGGACCGGCCTGGCTCGGCTATGGACGTGCGGACCGGGGCGAAGGCGCCTGGTATCTGGCGGTGGGACGCACCTTCTGACGGTGCCCGCGCTACAGGGCCCTCAGCTCCCGAAGCGATCCAGGATCCAGCGGGTCATGCGGTCGAGCGCCACGGGAGCGATGGTTTCTTCGATCTGCGCATACTCGGAGGGCGCACCCGTGCCCGCCGTCTGGAACAGGTGATTGAGCCCGGGCAACTCCTCGGTGCTCACATCCGCGTTGCCGCCCGCGGCCAGTGCGCGTCCGATGGCCTCCAGGTTCTCTCGCGGTGGCACCTGCAGGTCCTTGGACCCGTTGATCGCCAACACGGGAACCTGCACGCGCCGGAGGGTCGGGACCGGATCGTACGCCAGGAAGAAGCGGAACCACGGGCTCGTGACCTGGGCGGCCTGAGCACGGAGGCTCTCGGGCGTCACGCCCGCAGCTTGCCGCTCCGACTCCGACAACGCCGCAGCACGTTGCTCCAGTCGTTGCCGCACCCGTTCCTCCAGCCCCTGTCCGTCCCGTGAAGCGGCGATGAGCTCGTTGAGCTCGCGCGTCGCCTCCACCGCACGTCGCACATCGGCGCTGGACGCCCCTCCGGCCTTCAGGATGAGCCCGGTCTGCAACTCGAGGATCTCGGAGCCCGGGATCCCCGGCCCCGCCATCATCACCACGAAGGCGACCGAGTCGTGATCCGCGGCCACGATCGGTGCGATCAGGCCGCCCTCGCTGTGACCGACCAGGCCGATACGGGCCGCATCGATCTCGGTGCGCGAGCTCAAGTAGCGCACCGCGGCAAGCGCGTCATCCGCGAAATCCAGCGAGGTCGCAGTGCCGAACGCACCCGTCGACTCCCCCACGCCACGGTCGTCGTAGCGCAGCACGGCAATGCCCCGGCGCGTGAAGTGATCGGCCAGGACGAGAAAGGGGCGATGCCCCATGAGCTCTTCGTTGCGGTTCTGCGGACCCGATCCGCTGATCAAGACCACGGCGGGAAAGGGGCCGTTCCCCTCGGGCAGCGTCAGCGTCCCGGCCAGCGTGACCTCGGGGCTTCCACCGGGCAAACGCACGTCCTGCGACCGGTAGGGGACGGGCTCGACCGGCTCCTGGGGTCGATGGGGCAGAGCGATGGGCTCAGTCGTGTGGCTCAGCACGAGCGGTAGGACAGCCCCGCCCTGCGACCAGGTGCCCTCCAGCCGCGTGCCGTCGCCGGCCAAGGTCCCCTCGTAGCGGCCGCGCAGCGACGGGATGTCCATGGAGACGGTGGCGCCATCGACACGCACGGCGGCGACCGGGATGCCCGCGACGCCCTGGTCAGGGCTGTCCAGCGTCGCGGCATAGCCGCCGGCCTCTCCAGTGACGTGGAAGACGATGCGGAGCTCGGTCGGCCCCGCCTGCAGCGTGCCCAGCCAGTCCCCGGCCAGCGAGGGCTGTTGCGCGGAGAGGAACGTGGATGTGGAGACGACTCCCAGAACGAACAGCAGTGTGACGCGCGGCATGGTGCCTCCTCTCAGCGACCGGTCTCTGCTCCTACGGGCGAGCCCTGCCTCTTGTTCACCGGGTCGCCGGCCGCTCCCCGAGCCAATCGCGTAGCGCCGCCGCAAAGGCCTGTGGCCGTTCGAAGGGGACGGAATGGCCGGCGCCCGGCACGACAGCCAGCGTGCCCTTCTTCACCGCCGCGACGAGCCGCGCGCCCACCGCCCGATACTTGGCATCGTGCTGGCCCACGACGTACAGCAGCGGCATCTCCAACGAATGAAGTCGTGGCCAAGCGGGTTCCTGGGCCCCCGCCCCGGCCCGCACCAGCGCGGCGGCCAGAGCCTCGGGCCGGTTGCCCAGGCGGGATTCCAGACCCCGCGCTTCGTCAGCGAGCCGGGCAAAGAGCGGCTGGGCCAGCCACTCCTCCAGGAAGGTGGGTAGACCGACGGAGACGATGCGCGCGGCGAGTGCCTCGTCCGCCCTCCGTCGGGCACTCCGTTCGCTGTCGGACTCGATGCCGGGGTGGGCACCGATCAGGACGAGCCGCTCCACCAGGTCGGGTCTTGCCAAGGCGACATGCAGCGCGAAGCGCCCGCCCATGGAGTAGCCGACCCAGGTCCCCTTCCCGCCTGCGGCCGCCAGTTGGGCGGCGCCATCGACCAGCCCGGCGGCCCGCTCGCCGGAGGCGCCGTGGCCGGGAAGGTCGAGCGCTTGGACGTCGAATCCAGCGAGATGCGGGAGCACCGGTCGCCACGAGGATGCGGACTGGGTGAACCCGTGGAGGAGGACCAGGCGCGGCCGCTCGGCAGCGGTGGCGGACCCGACGGAGTGTGGCATGAGCGGGCAACCTGGATCCGACGGCTGCCGACCTCAAGGCCCGGCCATTGGAAACGTGCGTTTCCACCAAGCCGTAGGGGTCGACACCGGGAACCGCGGGCACGGGGTTCCTGTACCCAATGCGGCGTTCGCGGCCTGACCGCGCCCACCCGCACCTCACCACGGACGAGCGAGCCTGATGAAGAACCGACTCCCCCTCCTCCTCACTCTGGCGCTGCTGCTGCCCCCCGCCGCGCGGGTCTCTGCGCAGACCTACGCGGGTGGTGCTCCGGCGGCCCAGGCCGGCTTCGGTGCCGCGCTGGCCATCTCGGGGCAGGACGTGTTGATCGGAGAGGCCGGAAACCGCCTGCGCTCGGGACTCGTGTACGTGTACCGCAAGCAGGGCGCCGGCTGGAGCGAAGGGGCGAGGATTCTCGCGTCGGACGCCGCCGACACGGACGGCTTCGGAGCGGCCCTGGCCGCGGACGGCTCCACCCTGGCGGTGACGCGCACCGGCGGAGCCGGCGCGGTCTATCTCTTCGAGCGCGCCGCCGACGGTGCCTGGCGTGAGGTCCAGAAGCTCGTCGCCTCCGACGCGGCAGAGGCGGACGGGTTCGGGGCCAGTGTGGCGCTCTCGGGTGAGCACCTCCTGGTAGGGGCTCCCCAGCAGAATACCCGCCGCGGCAGCGTCTACGCCTTCCGGCGCGGCGCGGACGGTCGCTGGGCCGAGATCGGGAAGCTGGCCGCCTCGGATCTGCGCGCGGCCGACGGGTTCGGTGGACAGGTGGCGCTGCACGGGAGCGAGGCCTTCATCTCGGCGCCGCTGCGCGAGCAACAGTCGGGCGCCGTGTTCCGCTTCGGCTTCGAGGGCGGTCGCTGGAGCGAGGTGGGAACCCTTCCGATCGACGGGCTCGACCGCGGCGTCCGCTTCGGGAGCGCGCTGTCGGCCCGAGGCGATCGCCTGCTGGTGGGTGCGGCCCGCGCCGCCGCTCAGGTGGGGACCGTCTACGCGTTCGTTCGCTCCGCGGACACGGGAGAGTGGGCGCAGGCCGGGCAGCTTCTGCCGTTTCTGGCCGCTCCCCGCGAAGGCTTCGGCGGGAGCGTCGCCTACACGGGTGACGAGATCTGGGTCGGATCGCCCGGGAGCTCGGGTGCCCGCGGCGCCACCTACGTCTACCGCCGCGGTGCCGGGGGCGACTTCGATCAGGTCTCCAAGCTGACGTCCGGTGTCGATGCACGGACACAGTTCGGCGCATCGCTGGCGGTCGGCGAGGGTGTCGCTGCCGTGGGCCTGCCCTCGGCAGACTACGGGCTCGGGCGAGTGGCCATCCTGGAGCGCGCGGCGGGTGGCGACTGGACGTCCCAGATGCTGATGGGGGAAGAGGAGAACTACGGGCGCGTCGCGGGCGCTCAGGTGGATTGCGACGACGACGCTGCGAGCGCGTTCGGCTGCAGCGAGGTCGACCTGCTCTCCTTCATGCCGGTAGGCGAGCTCGGGGGCGGACGCGGCGTGCACCTGAACGACATCTGGGGCTGGACCGACCCGGAAACATCCCGCGAGTACGCGATCGTCGGCCGCATGGACGGCACCGCCTTCGTGGACGTCACGGATCCGTTCAACCCGGTCTACCTGGGGAACCTGCCGCTGACCGAAGGCGCCAACCCCGCAGCGTGGCGCGATATGAAGGTCTACCGGAACCACGCCTTCGTCGTCTCCGACGGCGCCGGGGACCACGGCATGCAGGTCTTCGACCTGACCCGGCTCCGCAACTTCGGGGGGACTCCCCAGGTGTTCGACGAAGATGCCCACTACTCGGAGATCCACAGCTCGCACAACATCGTGATCAACGAGGAGACAGGCTTCGCCTACAGCGTAGGCAGCAGCATGGGCGGTGAGACCTGCGGTGGCGGACTCCACATGATCGACATCCGCGATCCCAAACATCCCACGTTCGCGGGCTGCTTCGCCGATCCTCAGACCGGCCGCGCGTCCACAGGGTATTCCCACGATGCCCAGTGCGTCGTCTATCGCGGACCCGACAGCGAGCACGAGGGCCGGGAGATCTGCTTCGGAGCCAACGAAACCGCGCTGTCGATCGCCGATGTCACCGACAAGAGCAACCCGGTCGCCCTCTCGCGTGCGTCCTATCCCAACGTGGGCTACTCCCACCAGGGGTGGCTCACGGCGGACCACCGCTACTTCTTCATGAACGACGAGCTCGACGAGCTGCAGGGCTCGGTACAGCAGACGCGGACCCTCATCTGGGACGTCAGCGACCTGGACGACCCGCAGTTGGTGAAGGAACACTTCGGGACGCAGAAGTCGAGCGACCACAACCTCTACATCCTGGGCAACCGGATGTATCAGTCGAACTATCAAAGCGGGCTGCGCGTGCTCGATATCTCGGACGTGGAGAACCCGGTCGAGATCGGGTACTTCGACACCGTGCCGTACGGGACCAATGACCCTGGCTTCGGGGGTTCCTGGAGCAACTATCCGTATTTCAAGAACGGCGTGGTCGCGGTCACGAGCGGATCGGAGGGCCTGTTCCTGGTCCGTCCTCGCAGCCGACCGGTGTTCTAGGCGGTATAGGGGTGCGGGTGCCAGCTCCATGCTGGCACCCGCGTCGCACGAGCAGTGGCGCTTCAGACGATCTCACAACCTCGAGTCTTCCATGCCCGGCTTCTCGAAATCGACCGCCCTCGGCGGTGTCGCCCTGGTCCTCGCGGCGTGCGCGGCGGCGCCCGCGGCGGGCTTCAACCCCCCGCCGCAAGACGCTCCGGTCTATGCCTACGTCTGCAGCCAGGACGAGGCGATGGTGACGGTCATCGATCTGGCGGCTCGAGAGGTCAAGGCCGAGATCCATCTCACCGACCTGGGGTTCACCCCCAACGCCAAACCGCATCACGTGGCGGTGGAGCCGGACGGCTCGTTCTGGTATCTGTCGCTGATCGGGGAGAACCGTGTCCTCAAGTTCGACCGCGACAACAACCTCGTCGGTCGCGTCGACTTCGAGGTGCCCGGCATGCTGGCGCTGGACGCCCAGTCGCACCGACTCTACGCGGGCCGCTCCATGAGCGCGGTGAATCCCCCACAGCGCTTGGGCGAATTCGATACCGGGAACATGCGCTCGGATGAGCTGGACGTCTTCTTCCCTCGCCCGCACGCGCTGGCCCTCTCGCCGGACGGGCGGCGCGTCTACACCGCCAGCCTGGCCGAGAACCAGCTCGGTACGCTCGACATGGAGACCGGTGACTTCGAGCTGACCAACGTCGAGGGGGGACACGGCGAGCACGGACACATGATTTCCCATTTCGGGATCTCTCCGGACGGTGGAACCCTGGCGGCCACCACGGAGATGACGGGACTGATCCTGTTCTTCGACCTCTCCGGCGACGGTCTGCCCAAGTTGCGCAGCCAGATGGAGCTCGGGCAGCGACCCTGGCTCCCGGTGTTCTCCCCCGACGGCCGGACCCTCTACGTGCCCCGCAAGGACGCCAACGCGGTCGACGTCGTCGACGTGGCCACGCGCTCCGTGCGAACCTCGATCCGACATCCCGCCATTTCCGAACCCCACGGCGCCGCGCTCTCCCCGGACGGTCGCTGGCTGATCGTCACCAGCAACAACACCAAGGGCGGATATGCGTCCACCCGACGCAGCGAGAAGGGTGGAGGACCGGTGGGCACGGCCGTGATCATCGACACGCAATCGAACGAGGTGGTCCGGGCCTTCGAGGTCGGCGCCAACCCCACAGGGGTCGGCGTGCGCCCCCGTTCGTGATGCGAGGTCGTTGCAGCGGGCACGCCGCCGCCGTGGCCGCGCTGCTGTTCCTGTCAGGCTGCGGCGGCGGGGCGCCCGGGGCCGCGGTGCGCCCGATCCCGAGCGGACCCCTCCCCGGGGCGGAGGATGCCTGGGTGCGCGTGGTGGATGCCTTCCCCGTACGCGACGGGCTGGGCGAGCTCATTGCCCATCCATTCCTGGGCGGCTTCGACGTGCCGCGCCCCCAGCTTGCCGATCTCGACGGCGACGGCGACCTCGATCTGTTCGTGCAGGAGAGGACGGACGAGCTGATGTTCTTCGAGAACATCGGGTCCGCGACGACGCCACAGTTCGCATGGCGCTCCGACCGCTTCCAGGACATCTCCGTCGGCGAGTGGACGCGTTTCGGAGACTTCGACAACGACGGCGATCTCGACCTGCTGACGGAGCTCCCGTACAGCTACCTGCGATACTACGTGAATGAGGGCACCGCCACCGCACCGCGATTCCGCATGCATGCGGACTCGCTGCGGGACCCGGCCGGGGAGCCGATCTTCTCGGATCGACAGAACATCCCCAGCCTGGCCGACATCGACTGTGATGGCGTCCTGGATCTATTCCTCGGGCGCGTGGACGGAACCGTGCGGCGCTACGAGCAGGAGAGCGACGCGCCGCTCTCCTTTCGCTTGATGGCCGATCGCTTCGAGGACATTTCCATCGTGGCCCAGATCGGATCACGGCACGGTGCGAACAGCATGGCCTTCGCGGACCTGGACGAGGACGGCGACCTCGACCTGATCTGGGGAGACTTCTTCGAGCCTGGCCTCCTGTTCATCGAGAACACGGGCACGTGCCAGAGCCCCGTGCTGCGCTCGGAGCCCATCCCGCTCCCGGCCCAGGACACCGTCTCGACCTCGGGCTACAACGTCCCCGTCCCGGTGGACCTCGACGCGGATGGAGACCTCGACCTGCTGATGGGCGTGCTGGGGGGTGCCTTCAATCCCAGCCGCACGGCAGCCGCCAATCTATACTTCTACGAGCGGACCGAACGGGGACTCACCCTGCGCACCCGCCAGTATCTCACGCAGATCGACGTGGGAAGCGAGAGCACCACTGCGCTGGCGGACGACGACGGGGACGGAGACCTGGATCTGTTCGTGGGCAACAAGTTGGACGCCAGCGCCAGTGACCGCTCCAAGCTCTATCGATTCGAGAACGTGGGGACCTCCTCTCGTCCCTCGTTCCAGGTCTCCGACACCCTCGACCTCGGTGCCCACTACCACCTGATTCCCACCTTTGCCGACCTCGATGCGGACGGCGACCTCGACCTGGTCGTGGGGACGTGGAGAGATGGCGTGCAATGGTATCGCAACGACGGGACCCGCACCGAGCCCGACTACGTGACGCCGGACACCGCCATCGCCACGCTCACGCGTGGCAGCAACGCGACGCCCGCGCTGGGGGATGTCGACGGCGACGGGGACCTGGACCTCATGGTCGGAGAGTCGTCGGGCGAGTTGAACTACTACCGCAACGAAGGCACTCCGGCGGAGCCTCGCTTCACCCTCGTGTCCGACCGCTTCGGGGAGATCGACGTCGGGAGGCGCAGCTTCCCGGTCCTGATGGACCGCGACGGCGACGGGGACGTAGACCTGCTGCTGGGCGCCGAAGACGGTGCGGTACGCCTCTTCGAGAATATCGGAGGTGAGCGGTTCGTCGAGGACCCCGACTTCAAGCTCCAGTTCACGCCCTTCAGCACCCCGACCTTGGGCGACCTGGACGGGGACGGTCGCGAGGAGCTGATCACGGGCGGCTTGAGCGGCGGCGTCTTTCTGTACAGGCGGCGCTGACCGGGGACGCGCGCTCCCCGACCGGGCGGCCTGCGGTCAGGGAATGAAGCGGATACGCACGTGACCGGCGCCGTCCTGCCAGGGAATGGGGGCGAACGTGATCACCTGACGGTCCAGCGTCGTCACCACCAGGGGAACCACCACCTCGGGCAAGCGCACCACGGTCGGAGGCGAGGGAGCACGTAGCGACTGCAGCGCGAGGTGGCCGGCGGAGCCGCAGCCCGCTGCCACCACCACCGCCAACAGATCCAATCTGGTCAGGGCCATGGAAGCCTCCCGAAGGCAGGTATGCCCTTGGGATGCGTCGGGTGCGTCCTGGGGTTGCCGGCCCTCGCTCTCGGCGGACCTGAGCGCCTCCCGCTACTCCAGCGACTGGCCCGCAGTCCGGATCACCCGGTGCACGGCGGCGAAGTTGGCGGCCTCCCCGAACTGCTCGGCCTGTTGCCGGGCAGCGATTCCCATACGCGCACACACCCGCGGGTCCTGAAGCACGCGCAACGCCTCGCAGAGGTGCTCCAGGTCGTCGGGGGCCTCCAGAACGAAGCCATCCTCCCCCGGACGCACCACCTCGTGCGCTCCGGCCCAGCGGGTCGTCACCACAGGAAGTCCGCAGGCCATCGCTTCCAGCACCACGAACCCGAAGGCGTCGTGCCAGCTGGGAAACACCAGGGCATCCGCCGCGGCATAGGCGCGGGTCACCGGCACGACGTCGCCCGCCACCACCACCTGCTCCACGAGCTCCGCACGCTCCACCCAGGAGCGCAGGTGCCGGCGTTGTGCTTCTCCGGTCCCCCGGCCGGCGACCAGCAGCACGAGGTTCTCCGCATCCGGACCCAGGCGGCTCAGCGCCGAGATCAGCTCGGGGAGTCCTTTTCGGCGGAAGTTGTGCCCGACGAACAGCACACAGAACGCATCGGCGGAGATCCCGAAGCGGGCGCGCTCCCGATCTCGATCGGCCCGGCGCCGCTCGGGGGAGAACTCTGCGAGGTCCACGCCGTTGTGGATCCGGTGGATCTGTCGCTCGGCGATCCCGTAGTCGGCCTGAATGGCCTGGGCCATGACCTCGGAGATCGCGACCACGTGGGGCACAGGCGAGCGCTGCCGGTACCAAGCGCGCTCCGTCCGGCGCTTGGAGATCTCCCAGGGCGTCTGGCGTGCCAGCGCATAGCTGGCGCGCAGAAGCGGGTTCCGGATCGAACGCAGGTTCTGCACGCCCTGCCGGGTGCCGTATCCGGGCCGGAGCACGTGCATGGGCAGACCCGCATACGCACGCGCCCGCTCCGGGTTCGCGAAGAATACATCGAGCCCGAGCGCGCGCACCTGCGTTCGCAACGCGCGCCCGGACAGGCCGCGGAGGTCGTGTACGGTGCGATTCGGGTGCGGCACCACCCCCTCGGCGCTGCTCTTCAGCGAGAGCACCTCCACCGTCTCCCCTCGATCGGCAAGCCAGGTGGCCAGGCGCCACAGGTAGCGCTGTTGTCCTGCGGACGCCGCCACGGTGCGGATGTCGATCCCGATCCTCATGTCGAGCGTCGCTGCGGGTGCATCAGGGGTGTCCTCTCGAAACGACAGCAGCAGGGGAGCGTATGGCCATCAATGGCAGGTAAGCACCCGGGACGCAAGCAGTTCCGTGATGGACGCTCCCTGGCCTCCCTCCTGCCCCTGACAGCCGTTGGTCCTCCGACCGGCCGCATCCTGCGCCCTGGACCGAGGCCTCCCGGTCGCACGTCCGGGCTTTCACCCCAGCGGGATCCGATCCCGAAGGAGAACACATGCTCCATCTTCGTTCGCTGCTGGCCTCGATCGCGGTGTGCGGCATCCTCTGTTCGGTGGGGCCGCAGCTCGTGGACGCTCAGGTCCACCGCACACAGGTCTCGGCCAATCCGTTTCTGCTGCTGGCCGAGTGGTACAACCTGGAGCTCGAGCACTCGGTGACGAAGGCCAGCTCTTTGGCGCTGTCCGCGTCGCGCCTCGACGTGAGCGATGACCGCTACTCGAGCCTGAGCCTCGAGTACCGATACTACCCGTCCGGCGAAGCTCTACGTGGCTTTCACTTCGGCCCCCGGCTCGGCCTCTTCGTCGTCGATGACACCACGGACGACGACGCGGCCGGTGGGTTCGGCTTCGAGGTGGGGTACAACTGGCTCCTGGGCGAGCGCGACAACGTGCTCATCGGCCTCGGGGTAGGCGTGAACCGCCTTTTCGGGGAAGACCGCGCCGATGGCGGCTTGCTGCCCAGTGTTCGCCTGCTGAACATCGGCTGGGCCTTCTAGGGAGCCGACCCGTTCCCCCGTGCGCCGCGGGCGGGCCACCACCGTGGTGACCCGCCCGCTCACTTCCACAGGGTTCTACCCAACCCTCAGGCGGTCCCGGGCCTCAGGCCCGTTCGGAACGCTCCCACCGGCTCGGGCTCCCGCTCCGGCGCCCGCTCCGGGCTGGAGCGGCTGGTCGGTCCCTCCCCTTCCGGCGCAGCCTCCGGGGTCGCCACGTAGTGGCGGCGGAAGAACCTGGAGAAGTCGTCCACCAGCGAATACATCACGGGCACCAGCACCAGCGTCAGGAACGTCGCGAACAGGATGCCCGCGATGACGGCGATGGCCATGGGGCCCCACCACGCCGCCTGCTCACCGCCCCAGTAGAGCTCGGGGCGCAGGGCCGTGTAGAGGCCGATGAAGTCGAAGTTCAGGCCGACGGCAAGCGGCACCAGGCCCAGCGCCGTGGTAATCGCCGTCAGCAGCACCGGCCGCAGGCGCGTCTTGCCCCCTTGAACCAGCGCTTCCCGTCGGTCCATCCCATCCCGCTCCCGCAGGATGTCCACATAGTCGATCAACACGATGGCGTTGTTGACCACGATTCCCGCCAGGGAGATCACGCCAACGCCGGTCATGATGATCCCGAAGGGCATCTGGAAGAACACCAACCCGAACAGCACACCCGCCGTCGACATGATGACCGACGTCAGGATGATCACCGGCTTGACCACGGAGTTGAACTGCGAGATCAGAATGAAGGCGATGAGGGCCAGGGCGATGAGGAACGCCGCACCCAGGAAGTCCGCCGCCTCCTCTTGATCCTGGTTCTGCCCCGTGTACCGCATCGAGTAGCCTGGCGGGAGCGTCTGTTCGAAGTCGGCGAGGGTCGTGCGAACCTGCGCGAGCACGGCGTTCGAGTTCAGGCCCGAAGCCACATCGGCCGAAATGGTGGCCATGCGGTCCATGTCCTTGCGTCGGATGGACCCGTACCCCTCGCCCACGGTCCAATCGGCCACAGACGTGATCGGCACCTGCTTGCCGTCCGCCATGATCGTCAGGTCGTCGAGCGAGTTCAGCTGGTCACGGTACTCGGGCGCCAGCCGCACCACGATGTCGTATTCATCGTTGCCGGTCCGGTACTTGGCGGCCTCGATCCCCTGCACCGCGCCCCGTACCGCGTTGGCGACGTCGAACGTGGTGAGCCCGTAGAGCCCGGCCTTCTCCCGGTCCACGGCCAAGGACAGCTCGGGGCGGGCCTCGTCCAGATCGCTTTCCAGGGCCACCAGCTTCGGGTAGACCGGCGCATTGCGGAGGATGCGCAGCACCTCGTCCGACAGCTCCTTCAGGCGCGCGGGCTCCTCCCCGATCAACTCGACGTTGACCGGAGGGCCCGATTGCGGGGCGCCATCCTGTGGCGCCTCCACGGAGATCTCCGCGCCCGCCACATCCCGTCCGAGCTCGGACTGCATCGTCGCCAACAGCTCGAATCCGTCGTGCTTGCGCTCCTCGAAGTCCACGAAGCTCATGGTCACACGGGATGCATTGGGCCCACCCGGCCCTCCACCCATCGGATTCCCACCGCCACCCCCGCTCCCCGTGGTCGTGACGATGGACTCCACGTCGTCCATCAAGCCCGCCACACCCGGCAGCTGTCGCTCGATGCGCTGCGCGATCTCGTCCGTCGACTCCGCCAGCGTGCCCACGGGCGCTTCCATGTTCACCGTGATCTGCGCAGGCGGGATGTCTTCCGGGAAGAACTCCACACCGCTGTTGAACATCCCGAAGACTACGAACGACAGGACCAGTACCCCGGCGGCCGAGAACAGCATGCGCAGCCGGTGATCCAGGGACCAGCGCAGCGCCGATTCGTAGCGATCGGCGATGCGCGGCAGGGCCGTGAACTGGAACCACTGCCCCACGCTGTCCAGCAGACGGGTGTGCACGAGATAGAGCCCGACACCGGTCGCAGCCAGCAGCACGGCCGTCAGCGGATTCATGGCTGCGATGACGAGGCCGCTCAGCACCAGAGCCGCCACGATAGTGAAACGCGCTTCGCGTGTCATGGGCGCGCGCGGCTCGTCGTCCAGGCGCAGATAGACGGCGCACAGCGTCGGCACGATCACCAGGGCCACGAACAGCGAGCTACTCAGCGTTACGATGAGCGTCAACGGGAGAAACTTCATGAACTCGCCCGTCATGCCGGGCCAGAACATCATGGGCCCGAACGCCGCCAGCGTGGTCGCCGTGGATGCGATGACCGGGACAGCCACCTCCCCCGTCGCCTTCTTGGCCGCTTCCTTCTTGTCCCACCCTTCGGTCACGTACCGGTAGATGTTCTCCACCACCACGATGGCGTTGTCGACGAGCATCCCCAGGGCCAGGATGAGCGAGAACAGGACCACCATGTTCATGGTCACGCCGACCAGCTTCAGAATCAGGAAAGACAGCAGCATCGAGGTCGGGATCGACACGGCCACGAAGAGCGAGGTCCTGAGTCCCAGGAAGAAGAGCAGCACGCCCACGATGAGAATGAGGCCGGAGATGATGTTGTTCTCCAGGCTGCTCACCATTTCGTGGATGTCTTGCGACATGTCGGAGGTGATCTTGATCACCGTGGTCGGCGGAAGCCCGGGCTCCATCTCCGCGATGACCTCACGGACGCTCTCCGAGGTCTCGATGATATTGACTCCGGACCGCTTGATCACATCGAGCGTGACCACCGGATTGCCGTCGAGACGAGCGAACGATTCCCGCTCGGCAAAGCCGAAGTCCACGGTGGCCACGTCACGGACATAGATCGGTCGCCCGCCCACGGTAGTGACGACCAGGTCCGCGATCTGGGCGGGATCGTCGAATTCACCGTCGACGCGCACCAGATACTTGCGATCACCGACATCGATCGCGCCTCCCGGGATATTGACGTTCTCCCAGCGGATCGCATCGACCACGTCGTTGAAGGTCAGGTTGTAGTACTGGAGCTTGGTCAGGTCGACCTCGACCTTTACCTCCCGCTCCAGGCCGCCACGCACATCGGCGCGCAGCACCAGCGGAAGCTGCTCCAGCTCGTCTTGCAGGTCCTCAGCAATCTCCTTGAGGCGGACGAGCCCGTACTCGCCGGAGAGGTTCACCTGCATCACCGGCACTTCCGAGAAGTTGAACTCGATGATGGACGGCTCTTCAGCGTCCGCCGGCAGGTCCGCTTTGGCCAGATCGACCTTCTCGCGCACCTTGGCCAGGGCATCGTCCAGGTTCACATCCGTCTGGAACTCGGCGATGATGCTGGAATAGCCCTCCACCGACGTCGAAGTGAGATCCTCGATGTCGGAGATCGTGTTCAACTCCTCTTCCAGCGGCCGCGTCACCAGCGTCTCCATGTCCGCCGGCGAGACACCAGGGTAGATGGTGTTGATGGCGATCATGGGGATCTCGATCTCCGGAAATGACTCCTTCGGGATCGAGCGGTAGGACATGATTCCCGCGATGGCCACGATCAGGAAGAGCATGAAGACGCTCGTCCGGTGTTCCACGGCGTAGCTGGTCAACCCGAATTCCTTGTGGGTGTCCGGCTGCCGCTGCTGGCTCCCCTTCCCGTTCTGACTCATGGACCTCTATCGTTGGCCGCGCAGTGCGGCATGCGTTCCAAGGTTGTGCGGGGGCTGCTGATCACGTTTGCGGACCGTTGACGATCCGGATGCGATCGCCCTCGGCCACCTGCTGCTGGCCGACCACGATCAGGCGGTCGCCGGCCTGAAGGCCGGATTCCACGACGACCCGGTTCTGTTGCGAGGCTCCGATCTGGACCTCTCGGCGGCGCGCGAGAGTCTCGCCGCCTTCGTCCACGGCGACGAAGACCACGTACCCGTCTTCAACCCGAATCAGGGCCTGCTGCGGCACCACGATCGCATCCTCGACGCGGGCGCTGCGGATCGCGACGCTCGCCACCATCTCCGGCTTGATGGCCTCGTCCCGGTTCGGGACCGTGAACTCCACGGGGAACGTCCGGTTGCCGGGGTCCACCGCCGCGCCCACGTAGCTGATGGTCCCGGAGAAGGAGCGCCCTCCCAAGGCATCGAAGCTGACGGCCACCGAGTCTCCTCGCTTCACGTTCAGTGCGTAGCGTTCGGGAACGCCGGCGCGCACCTTGACGGGATCGAGCTGGAGGATCCGCGCCACCGGAATGCCCGGTGAGACCATACTGCCGATCTCTACCATACGATCGTCCAGGATCCCGGCGATCGGCGCCCGGATCATGGTGCGGGCCAGGCGCTCTTCGAGCGCGCGCAGGCTGGCCGCGGACTGCTCGGCCATGTACTTAGACTCCAGGTAGGCCAACTCGGACCCGACCTTGTCCTGCTCGTAGAGGCGCTGGCGTCGCTCCCAGGTCTCCTGGGCCAGGCGGGCCTGGGCCCTCGCCTGCTCCACCTGGGCCGCCAGCACCGCGTCATCGATCTTGGCGATCGGCTGAGCAGCCGACACCCGACGCCCCTTCTCCACCAGGAGTTGGCGGATCACTCCGCCCTCTTCTGCGGAGATCTGGACGTCGCGGTTCGCCTCCACGGTGCCCGTCAGACGGATCTCCTCGTCGAACGCCGAAGCCGCCAGAGCTGCGACCTGGACGTTGATGATGCGCTGGAATCCTGGCGTCTCGTTCGCGCCGTCGTTGGCGCCCGCTTGCGCCTGCCCACCGCACCCCACCAGCAGCGCCGCCAACAGGCCGGCAGAAAGCGCAGCGGCGCGCTTCACCTCTATCGTCATCGGGTAGCCCCCGTCTCGGTTGTCCATGCTGTGCTCGTTGTTCATGCGCCCGCCTGGGTCTCGGACCCGTCCACTCCCGGCACGTTACCGACTGCCTCGTCGAGGCGGGCCCGGGCCACCAGGTAGTCGTAGACCGCCTGAGCGTAGTTGAACTCGCTCTGTCGCAGCGCGACTTCGGAGTCGGTCAGTTCGATCTGGCTGCTCAAGCCCTCGCGGAACTGGGCGCTCGCGATCTCGAACCCGCGGCGGGCCTGCGTCACGGCCAGGCTCTGGCCGCGGGCCCTCTGCCGCGCTTCCCCCACCTGCTCGGCCAAGGCCACGACCTGACTGCGGGCCTGATCGGCCATCAGCCGCGTCTGGGTCTCGGCCTGGCGCAGGGCCGCCCGTTTCTGATCGATGCGCGCATCCCGGCGAAACCCGGTGAAGACCGGAATCGAGACGCGGACACCGGCCAGCGACGACGTCGCGCGCTGCAGTGGCCCGCTGCCGAAGAAGTCGGGTCGCCCGTTTTGCTGCGCGTTGACCGAGTACGTCCCGAAGAGAGAGATCTCGGGCAGATACTCCGCCTGCTCCAAGCGCATCTCCGTCCGTCGCAGCGACTCGGTGAACTCCGACTGGCGGAGGTCGGAGCGCGCGTCCAACCGCGGCTCCACCCCTCCTGCCGCCAGACCCATGAGGTCGGCATCCCCGATGCCGGTGAACGAGAGGATCTCCCGATTGGCCGGCGTGTTCGCCGCGACGTCATCGAGGTCCATCTCCGCCAACGTCCCGGTGACCTCCACCGCCTCCGGCGCCGCCAGCGCCAGCTCGACCGCCAGGGCGCGCCGATCGGAGCGCACCTGGTTTTCGGCCCTCAGGAGATTGGGCTCGAGATTGGCCAGTTCCACCTCGAGACGCAGGACGTCGTATTCCGAGGCCAACCCGGCGCGGTTCAGCGCCCGGGTCTCGTCCAGGGACTGACGCACCCGACGTACGGACTCCGCCGTGAGCCGCCGCTGCTCCTGCGAGAGCAGCAGGTTGTAGTAGGACGTCCGGATTCGGGTGACCACCGACTGCCGCTGACCTCGGACCACTTCGCTCTGCAGCGAGCGATAGCGGGCGGCTGCCCCCACACCCACGAAGACACCGGCCCGGAAGAGCGGCTGATCCACCGTGAGTGAGGCGGCCCAGGAGTTGTCCGCGCCGAACTGGACCTTGATGTAGTCGTCCGCGCCCGCGGTCGGATCGAAGATCTGCGCCGGCAGGAACGACACCGCGGGTTGCAGGTTGCGCGTGTAGTCTGCGCTGGCGCTGATCTGCGGATACACGTTCGACCACGCTTCCGCGACCTGCTCGTCGGCCACCCGGTATCCGAGATCCGCCACCTCCAACTCGCGGCTGCGCTCGAGCGCCAGGTCGACAACCTGCCGGATCGAGAGGGGCTCCGCGCCCGGAGCACTCTGCCCGAGCAGATCCCGCACTCCGAGGAACAGGGCGGCCGCCGCCGTCGCGCTCAGCACCAGCAGCACGAGCGCCCGCTCGCGCAGGGTGGCGTGCGGGGCGGCCTTTCCGGCGGAGGGCACTCCCCCCAGCCGCGACTCTATGTCCATCCGTGGGTTCTCCACGTGTTGGTGTTCAAGGGTTGCTACAGATCCGTCCTGCCGTGCGGGCAGGTCCTGCTCCTCCACCACCACCCGACCTCACCTCCGTGCGCGGGTCCGTACGTCGACGGACACCCCGCGGTTTCACTTGGGTTTACGTTGTTCACGACGTGTTCGAACCGTCAGCTCGCCCGTCGCGCGCCTTTTCCGTTTCGCTCTCCCACCACCGGGGCCTCGGCCTCCGCGTCAGCGTGGGCCCTCCAACTCGGACCTCCCAGCCCCGCGAGAAGCCGACGGGACGATTCGACGAAACGTGACACCAGATCTTCACCTCCGAGTACCGGACAGATGCCCCGGAGATGGATGGTCACGAACCCGTGCGCATGCGCCCACAGAGTCAGCCCCACCGCGTCGGGATCCCCCTTGCAGAGGATGCCCGCCTCCATGGCCTCGCGCACCCGGTCCTGCCAGAAACGCCCTGTAGCGGCAGCGACTTCGGCCACCTCGAGCGGCAGCTCGGAGAGTCCCAGGTGGTGGGGGGAGACATAGAGCATCTCGTACATCTCCGGATGCTCGCTGGCGAAGCTGAGATACTCCCGGGCGGCGCGTTCCAGGCGCTCGGCGGGGGTGTGTCCCTGCAGGGCGCGATAGAGGTATTGGGCCTGGAGCCGGTGGGCCTCTCCCATCATCGCGACCAGCACGCCTTCGCGGCTGCGGAAGTGGCGGTACAGGGCGGGGGCGGTGACCCCCACGTCCTTGGCCAGCTTGCGCATGGAGAAGCCCTCCAACCCGTCTTTCAGGTAGAGGTCGCAGGCGCAACTGAGGATCTTCTGCCGCTGACTATCACTCATGTTAACAATGTAAACATCGCAGGAGGGCCGATTCAACGGTGCAGGCCATGACCTGACCTTTGGCAGGTGAACATACCTCACCTACGGGGGGGTCCTCCCGCAGGTTTCCGGCCATGGGGAGCCGGGCCTGGCCGCAGCGGGCCGGCCGGCGGCGGGCCGTCTCAGGCGCCGGGCTCGACCGTGGCCTGGAGGATCCGGTCGCCCACCTGCAGCCGATCGACGACGTCCATGCCGGCGACGACCTCGCCGAACACCGTGTACGCGCCATCCAGGTGGGGAGCGCTCCCCTGCATGAGGAAGAACTGGGAGCCTTCCGTGTCGGGGCCGGCCGACGCCATGCCCGCCGAGCCACGCAGGAACGGACGGAGCCCCGGCTCCGTGCGAATCCGGTAGCCGGGGCCACCGAGGCCGTCCCCCCCGCTCACGTCACCGCCCTGGGCCACGAACACCGGAACGACCCGGTGGAAGGGAGTGCCGTCGAGCGCCCCTTGCGCGGCCAACGTGGCCATGGACTCCACCGTGAGGGGTGCAGCTTCCATGTCGAGCCGCAGGATGATCTCCCCCCGCTCGGTCTCCAAACGGAGCCGAGGCTGCCGACCCCAACGCCGGGCCGCGGCCCAGTCGAGGGCGCGGCGGGCCGGCAGCTGGGGAGCGAGGCCCGAGGGGGCCGGCACTCCCCTGGCCTCGAGAGCCTCCAGGACCGCGGACAACTCGATGGCCCGATCCACGGGGTCGAGGCCACGGGCCACGCGCGCGAGGGCCTCGTCCGCATCGCCCCCGTGGAGCGCGGAGTCTGCCAGCAGGGTGGCCGCCCCCACTACGGCCATCCGCCGTCCGCTGTCCAGAGCGTCGATGAGTCGGGGGCGCAGACGCTCCAAGCGGGCCGGGTCCCGTCGGTCCACGGACCAGCGGTTGCCCAGGGCATCGAAGGCCCGATCGGCCATGGCGCCTCCGGCGTCGAGGGCCTCCAGAACGGCAGCGAACCCGACCTCTCCTGGATCGAGGGCCAGCGCCGCCAGGCCGGTCGAACGCTGCTCGGGACCGTCGTCTCCGTATTCGGCGAGCCAGCTCCGTACCCTCTGCGACCGATCTCGGGTGGAGAAAGCAGCCAACAGAGGGAAGGCACGGTGGAGGTCGCCGGCGTGCGCCGTCAGCGCGGCCTCCATACGGGCCAGGTCCTCGTCGCTCGGGGCGGCCAACGTGGACACGGCAGTGGCGGCGGCTTCACCGACGTGAGGCGACTCATCGTCGATGGCCACGAAGAGAGCCTCCCGCACGCGCGGATCGTCCACGCGCGGCGTCAGCCCCACGGCGGTCAGGTAGCGCAAGCGCCAGTCCGAGGCCTGTTGCAGCCAGAACAGCATCCGCGGCGTGTCGCTCGGGTCGCTCACCCGCGACAGTCCCGTCAGCAGGGGTCCGGCAGCAGGGTCGTCGGGGCCGTACCCGTCCAGCGCGTTCCGTACGTCGGCGACCCACGCCCTCCAGGGCGCGGCGGAGACGAGCCGCCCGAAGGCCCAGGCGGAGCTTTCCCGCACCGAGGGATCCACGTTCGTGAGTCCGGCGAGCAGGCGTTGGAACGACTCGGGCGTCGCCATCCCCTGCACCGCCAGGCGTCCGAGGGCCAGCTGGTACGCCGCTAGACGGGAGCGCTCCGGCGCGAGGGCCAGCAGCCCGTCCAGGGCACCGCGCCCACCGGACTGACCGAGCGCGTCCAGGAGCCGTCGGGCCACAGGCTCCTGCGACTCCCCGGCCAAGGCGCCCAACAGGTCCGGGGCCAGCGCGGGGTCGTGCAGCTGTCCGAGTGCGAAGGCCACCGCTTCCCGCACATCCCGGTCAGGATCGGAGAGCCCCCGCAGCAGCGCCCCCCGGGACGACGGGTCCCGCGCGCCCGCCAGTCCCAGCGCCGCACGGCGTCGAACGGCCGCGTCCGCGGCGGACAGGGCCTCGATCAATGCGGGTACGTCGCGCTCCAGCGCGCGATCCACCACGCGTTGCAGGTCCTCGCGTTCGAGCAGGCCGTCCGTGCTTCGATCGTTCAACCCCGACGCGCAGCCCGCCAGCACAAGGCACACGAGACCCGTCTTGCAGGCCGCTCCGGAGATCCTCCGCCCTCGCCGCATCAGGCGCCGTCCGCCACGGGCACCGAGGCGGAGGTTCGAGACAGGCGTACCGCCCGCTCCAACGGGTCGAGCGCTTGCAGGATCTTGTTCCGCAGCCGTGGCGGATAGGCTGGATGGGCAGCGAGGAAGCGTTGCACGGCCTCGGCGGCCTCCTGTGTGTTGTGCCCGTCCAGGACGGCGTTCACCCAACCCCCGGGAAAGAAGATGTCCCCGGTGCGCTGCACCTCTTCGAGGAGATCGAGCGCCGGGGTGATATAGCCCAAGGCGTTCTCCTGGCGCAGGGGGTGGTTCAGATAGCCGAGGGCCTCCAAGACCCAGGGCTCATGTTCACGGCGCGACGGTTGAGCCAACGAACTGAAGAAGCTGTCGCGCGCCTCGGGGTCGTCACTGAGCGCGTCTCGCACGAACGCAAAACGCTGCTGGCGATCCGGATTGGTGATGCGGCCGGCCTCGGCGTCCAGCAGCGCCGGCCACCCCTCCACCTCGCGCACCGCCAGCTGAAGGGCAATACGCGTCCGATCGTTCTCCGACACCGGTACTCCCGGCACCTCGCGCGCCCCACTCCACAGCCCCCGCAGGAACTCGACGCCTTCGGTGGTGGTCGCCACCGTCACGAAGGTACGCAGCGCGGTCGCTCGCAGCGTGGCGGGGTCTCCGGAGCGGATGCGGCTGGTCAACGCCCCTTCCACCCGGGACGCCCAGCGAGACCGCTCGGCCGGCGGCAGGAACCGCCAGAACGCTTCACTCAGATCGTTGGCCAACCGCGCGAAGATGAGCTCGTTCTGCTCCGCTGCGATTCCCTGCACCAACAGGTCGAGCAGACGGTCGCGCTCCACCCACCCTTCGAGGGCCGCGTCCCAGATCGTCAGCCAGGCGGTTCCCCGCAGCACGGGATCGGGCAGCGTGAAGACCTGGGCGAGCAACACCTCGAGCGAGCGATCGTCGAGTCGAAACAGGCCGTAGGGGATGCCGCTGGCCATGGGGAGGACGTACTCGACGCTCTCGCCGACCTCAACGCGGGCCTCCGGCCCGTCCAGCGGCACCTGCAGCATCCGACCCCCATCCCGCGCGCCGGCCCATACGTCGAGGATCTGCGGCCACACCCTTCCTTTCCCAGCGGGGTCACTTTGCGAAAGGTCCAACGAAGTGCCGCTGCGTTCGACCGCGACGGTGGGTCGTCCCGGTTCTTCCACCCACACGTGACTCCAGCCCACCAGATCCTCATCGGTGCGCTCGTCGAGGATCCCGATCAGATCGGACCAGCGGGCGTTGGAGAAGCGAAAGCGGTCCAGGTAGGTGCGCAGCCCCTGCTTGAAGGACTCGTCCCCCATGCGCCGCTCCAGATGCTTCATGACGATGGGCGCCTTCTGGTAGATGATCGGTCCGTACAGCGTGCCGGCCTGGTTCAGGTTCTCCAACGGTTGCAGGATGGGATTGGCCCCCGGCGTCCGGTCCACGGCGTAGGCCGCGGGATGGTGGGCCAACACGAAGCGCAACGCATGATCCACCTGCGGGAAAGAAGGCTCCACGATCTTCGCCGCCATGAAGTTCGCGAAGACCTCCTTGAGCCAGACGTCGTCGAACCAGTCCATGGTGACCAGATCGCCGAACCACATGTGTGCGGTTTCGTGGGAGATGACGCTTGCGCGGCCCAGCAACTGCCCCTGCGTGGGCACCTCGTCGAGCAAGAGTCCATCGGCTCGATAGAAGACCGCCCCGGGATGCTCCATCCCCCCGTACTGAAACGCCGGCACCGCCACGAAGTCGTACTTCTCGAAGGGATAGGGGATGTCGGTGTACTTCTCCAGCGCCAGCAAAGCCCGCTCGTGCAGCGCGAAGATCGAGTCCGCGTTGTTCTTCACCTTGGCGGCATCGGTTTCGCGGTGGAACATGCGCATCGTGCGCCCGGCGCGGCTCTGGGACTCCACCTGGAAGCGCCCGACGGCAAACGCGAACAGGTAGGTAGAGATGGGCGCGGTCTCGGAGAAGCGCAGCGTCGAACGCGTCTCGTCGTCGCGGCGCTCCATCTCGCTGCCGTTGGCCACGGCCTGCCAGCCGGAAGGGATCTCCAGCTCCAATGAGAGGCGCGCCTTCAGGTTCGGCTGGTCGAAGAGCGGGAGGGCGAAATGGGCGCGGTCGGGGACGAAGAGGGTGTAGAGGAAGTCGTCGTTGCGATTGAGCGAGCCGTCGCCAGCGACGAAGGTCACCGCGACCCTGTGCGTCTCTCCCGTCCGCAGTCCGTCACCGGGAATCCGGATGTGGTCGGCCACCAGCTCGGGCACCACCGGGACTCCGTCGAGCTCCACGGAACGCACGCGCTGCGACGGCTCGGTGAAGTCGAGGATGAGCGGCTCCCCCTCCGTCCCCGACCAGCGGAACGAGACCTCGATGCGGCCCGTGAGGGGAGAGGCCCGCTCGGCGGGCACCGAGAGCCGCAGGTCGTACCGCACATCGGAGAGGGTGCGATGCCGCAGGTCGGCGAGCTCGCGCGAGATCCCGGGCGCGACCCACTCGGGCGACGCCTGCCTGCCCTCAGCGCAGGCCGTCAGGAGCGAGGCACCGAGCAGCAGCATGGATCCACAACGGTTCATTCGTCGCCCTCGCGGGGTCGCGGATGCCCGGCCTCCACCACACGGCCGAGTTCGAAGGCGTGCAAGGTCGGGTCGCGGGAAGGCGTCGACAAGCCGGGGAACCGTGGAACCGCTTGACGCCCCCTTCTCCGCCCCCGCACCGTTCCCGGTGCCCAGCGATTCCCCGCCCCAGCCCTTCCGCCCGGCCTCCGGCGCCGGCGGCCCGCACGCCCAGACCCTGCTGGGCAAGCTGCTCCGACCGACACCGGCCTTCGCCACCCTGCGCGAAGTCTGGGAGACCCCCGACGGCGACGTGGTGACGGTCGATCTCGGGCCCGGAGCCCTCGACTCGCAACGACCTCTGGTGCTCGTCCTGCACGGCTTGGAGGGGTCCTCCCGTCGCAGCTACGTGCGACTGCTCATGGAGGCCCTGCGCGAGCGGGGGATCGCCTCGGTGGCACTCAACTTCAGGGGCTGTGGCGGGGCTCCCAACCGCCTGGCGCGAGCCTACCACTCCGGCGACAGCGAGGAGCTGGCCTGGGTGGCAGAGCGGCTGCGGACGCGCTTCGCCGGCCGCCCGCTGGGGGCCGCCGGATTCTCACTGGGCGGCAACGTCCTGGCCAAATACCTGGGCGAAGTGGGCACGGCCTCGGTCTTCCGCGGCGCGGCCGTGGCCTCGGTTCCCTTCGACCTCGACGAGGCGGAGCGGTGGATCGACCGTTCCGGCATCCGGCGGATCTACCGTCGCTACTTCTTGAGGTCGCTCAAGGAAAAGGTCGAGGCCAAGCGCCACCTCCTGGAGCCGCAGGTGGTGGCACGGGTGCGGGCCGCCCGGACCCTCCGTGCCTTCGACGACGCCCTCACCGCCCCCCTGCACGGGTTTCGCGACGCCACCGACTACTACCGGCGGGCCAGCTCAGGCCCGCTGCTGGCCGGAATCGCCATCCCCACGCTCGTGCTCCACGCCGCTGACGACCCCTTCCTTCCGGCGGCTGGCCTGCCTCTGCCGGCGCTGCGAGCCAACCCTGCCGTGGACCTGCGGCTCCCCGCCCAGGGGGGTCACCTCGGCTTCCTGGCCGGATCCCTGAGACGTCCGCTCTGGTGGGCAGAGACGAACATGGCCATCTTCCTGGCCCGAGTTTTAGGAGACTCAAAAACCCCGACATCGCCCGAGATTCGGGCACGAAACCCGACATAAGTCTGGTTGACGGCCCGAGGCCGGGTTGGTAGGGTGGTGATTTGGGTTGGAGGGCGCGAGGGTCGTGCCTGGTCCACAATCGTCACCCCCGGGACCATGCGGACGTCGGCCAAGGCGGCGTCGGCACCCAAGTGGAGGAGTACGCGCATCATGAGGACCACGGGTACCGTGAAGTGGTTCAACGACAGCAAGGGCTTCGGCTTCATCGCGCCTGAGGGCGGCGGCGACCGGGATTGCTTCGTGCACTACTCCGCAATCCAAGGCGACGGCTTCAAGAGCCTCGCCGAAGGGGAGCGGGTGGAATTCGACTTGGTCGAGGGGCCGAAAGGGCCGGCGGCCGAGAACGTGGTTCGCCTGGGGGCCTGAGGCAGGCGTCCCCGGATCGACGTAGCGCTCCGGGCCCTGCCCGGAGCGCTACTCCACTTCCAGCCGGTAGGCGCGACCCACCCAGGTGGACGCGGCTTCGCGCTCCAATCCCTCCCGCAGGACCTGGCCCAAACGGGTGACGGTGAGATCGAACACCGGAGTCCGGCTCCCCACCACGCCCTCCCCGATCCGGTTCTTGAGCTCGCTGCGCGAGACGCGGATCACCGCTCCCGCAGAGTCACGGAACCAGACGGCCGCGTGATCCACCAGCCCCAGGGCCAGCTCGTCTTCCAGGGATTTGAGGGTGCGCACCAGAGCGTCGATCGAGCACCCGGAGGGCGGCTCGCTGGCTTGATCGACAGCGACGAGCAGGAAGCGACCCTCGCGCCAATCGCGTGCAGCGCGCAGGGGATGCCCATGTGCACGCCAGTCGTCCAGGAAACCGTCCACCACTTCGAGGAGCCGTCGCTCCTCCGCCGCCGTCAGGGGCCGGTCGGTCCCGAAGGCCCACAACCGTGACGAATCGGGCATCGACGCCCAGGCATCACGCGGCATCCGTGGTCCCCGCGCGGGTGGTGAGGGAGGGCGTGGCGGCCGGCGTGCCCACCACCGGCGCGGCCGGCTCCGGCCGAGACCCGCCACGCGAGGTCCGGGCCGGCGGACTCTTGTCCAACAAGACCGCGGCCCATTTCAGATCCTGCGTGTTCTCGAGCATGATCTTCATCACCATGGTGAGCGGCACTGCCAGCAGCATCCCCACCGGGCCCCACACCCATCCCCAGAACAGCAGCGAGAGAATCACCACCAGGGAGGACAGGCCCAGCCGGCGTCCCAGCAGGGTCGGCTCGATGAAATTGCCGAGTACGACGTTGATCACGAGGTATCCCACGGCCACGAGCGCGGCGTGTCCAGCCGAGTATTGGATCAGGGCCAGAAAGACCGCGGGCACGGAGGCCAGCACGGACCCCACTGTGGGGATGTAGTTCAGAACGAACCCGATGAGCCCCAGCAGCACCGGGAAATCCAGCCCCGACGACCAGGCCCACAACCCGATCAGGATTCCGGTGGTCAGGCTCACGAGCGTCTTGATGCCGAGGTAGTCCTGAACCTCTTTGACGGTCTTCTGCATGCGCCCGCGCGGGCCGACGGGCTCACGGCGGAAGATGGCCCTGAACTTCTGCGGGAACACGGTGGCTTCGCTCAGGATGAAGACCAGGATGATCAGGACCAGGAAGGCGCCCGAGACCACCGAGGCGGCCCCCTGCAGGGCCGATCCGATGAACGCGAACACGGAGCTGGGATCGGGCGACAGTTGATCCGGAATCGGCACGTTGCGCGATTGGAGGGCATCGACCCAGGTCGCCCAGAGCCCACGGAAGCGACTCGCATACAGCAGGTAGCGGTCCTGGAAGTCGCTGACCGACTGGATGGCGAGCAGCACCACCAGACCGAAGACGGCTGCGTTCACCAGAACGGTGACCGCGACCGCCAGGAAGCCCGGCACCTTGCGCTTGCGGAGCCACAACAGCAACGGAAGGGAAAGGACGGTCAGGAACAGCGCCAGGGCGAACGGAACCAGGATCGGCGCGGCCACGCGCAGGCCGCCGACCACGACAACCAGACAGGCACCCAGCAGGAGCGCTCGCGCCCCCGGGTGCCCTTCCAGCCACGGTCGATCAGACCCCGATTCCCTGCTCATGCTCAACGTTCCGTCGCGTTACGGGTACGGTGTTCCCAATACCTTGCTTCAGCACGAACGATCCCGCGCCATGGCCGAAGACCAGCCCCCCGAGACCTCGCCCACGCCCCCGCCCCCGGACGACTCCGCGCTCCTGGACCAGTGTCGCGTCGACACCTTCCGGGCGGGTGGCAAAGGGGGTCAGCACCAGAATCGCACCGAGTCCGGCGTGCGCTTGGTGCACGTCCCCACCGGGCTCGTGGTCACCTCGCGCACCCACCGCAGCCAGAGACGCAATCTCGAGGCCGCGCTCGCGGAGCTCCGTCGTCGCCTGGAGGAGCGCGCCCGTCCCCGCAGGAAACGCGTGGCCACCAAGGTGCCTGCCGCGGAAAAGGCTCGCCGCCTGGAGGAGAAGCGTCGGCGTAAGCGCACGAAGGACATGCGCCGCCCCCCCGAGACGGACGGCTAGGAAGCGCTGCCCCCGTCGACAACGGGAGGGACGGCGGCGCCTCCGGGTCCGCCCGCTGCTGCGCCGTCAATGGGCCCGGCAGGACTCGAACCTGCGACCCTCGGATTATGAGTCCGGTGCTCTAACCGACTGAGCTACGGGCCCCGATTCATCGCCTGCAAAGTACCGTTGGGCCTCGGCTTTGACACCCCCGAGGCAAGGGTTAGCTTCGGGCGACCAGTGACCGGAAGGGCCGATGCGAGTACTGATCGTGGGGGGAGGCCAGGTCGGCTTCCACCTGGCGCGGCGGTTGTCGGAAGAGAGCCAGGACGTCGTCCTCATCGATTCGGATCCGGACCGGATCGAGTACGTGGCCGAGCAGCTCGACATCCTGACCCTGCAGGGGAACGGTGCTTCGGTGCCGGTGCTGGATCAGGCTGGAATCCGCCGCGCGCAAATGCTGCTCTCGGTGACCAGCCAGGACGAGGTGAACCTCATCGCCTGTCTCGCGGCCAGTCGGCTGGGCGTTCCCCACACCGTCGCGCGCGTCTCCAACCCGGATTACTACGCTTCGGGCAGTGTGCTCTCTCCCGAGCAGCTGGGGATCGAGCGCCTGATCAACCCCGAGCGCGAGGCCGCCAAGGAAGCGCTGGAGCTGCTCCGCAGCGCCGTGGCCACCGATGTCGTCCCCTTCGCCAACGGGCGCGTGCAGCTGCTGGGCTTGCGCGTGCGCGAGGGCGCACCCATCGCCGGCCGTCCGCTGGCCGAGCTGGCGCGCGATCTGGAGGGCTTCCACTACGTGACCGTGGCCATTGTCCGGGACGGAGAGACCATCATCCCGACCGGGACGTCGGCCATGGAAGCGGGCGACCAGATCTACCTGCTCTCGCCCACCGCCGAAGTCGAGAGCATTCCGCCCTTGGCGGGTTACGACGCCCGGCCGTTGCGACGCGTCATGATCGCGGGCGGCAGCCTGGAGGGGCAGTATCTCGCCGAGGGGCTGGGCAACCTGGGCGTGGACTGCACGATCATCGACCGGGACCGGCGGCGCTGCCTGGAATTGGCCGAGCTGCTCCCCAAGGCGTTGGTGCTGCACGGAGACGCCACCGACCTGGAGCTTCTGGAGATGGAGGGCGTCGCCGGCGTGGACGGCTTCGTGGCCTGCACGGGGGACGACCAGACCAACCTGCTGTCCAGCCTGTTGGCCAAGAGCGTGGGCGGAGCCAAGGTCATCGCCCTCATCGAGCGCTTCGAGTATCTGCCCCTGGTGCCGCGGGTCGGGATCGACGCGGCGGTGTCCCCTCGCCTGTCGACGGTCAACGCCATCTTGCGCTACGTGCGCAGGGGACGCGTGCTCACCGTGGCATCGCTGACCGGTACCGACGCCGAGGCCTTCGAGTTCAAGGTGAAGCCCGATGCACGGGCCGTCGGCAAGACCATCCAGGAGCTGGATCTTCCCCGGGGCGTGCTGGTGGGCGTGATCCTGCGTGGCGATCAGATCCTGGCGCCGCGCGGTCACGACGCATTCGAAGCGGGCGACGACGTCATCGTGTTCGGGCTTCCCGATGCGTTGGCCTCCGTCGAACGATTCTTCGACTGACCGATTCCCGATGTCGCTCCGTCACGTCGTCAACGTAGTCGGCCTCCTGCTGGTGGTTGTCGCCATCGCGATGGCTCTCTCCACCGCGGTTGCGCTCTGGTACGGGGACGGCGACGCGCTGGGACTGGCGCTCTCCACCGTCATTTCGGCTGCGGTCGGCTTCGTGGCCTACCGCCTCACACGCTTCCGGGACGACATCGGCTCCAAGGAAGGCTACGGGATCGTGGCCTTCGCCTGGAGCACCATCGGGGTCTTCGGAGCCCTGCCCTATCTCCTGACCGGAAGCCTCGGCTCGATCCCGGCCGCGGTGTTCGAATCCATTTCGGGCTTCACCACCACCGGAGCGACGGTCTTCTCCGACATCGAGTCGCTTCCCCGCGGCGTGCTTTTCTGGCGGTCGATCACCCAGTGGCTGGGCGGCATGGGGATCATCGTGCTGGTGATCGCCGTACTCCCGTACCTGGGTGTGGGAGGCATGCAGCTCTTCCGGGCAGAGGTGCCCGGACCGACCACGGAGCGCCTGCGTCCCCGCATCACGCAGACGGCCAAGTTGCTCTGGTTCGTCTACCTGGGGCTCACGACGGCGCAGGTCGTCCTCTATCTGTTCGGCGGCCTCAGCCTCTACGACGCGGTGAACCACGCGTTCACAACGCTGGCCACCGGCGGCTTCTCGACCAAGAACGCCTCCATCGCGGCCTTCGACTCGGCCTACGTGCACTACGTGACCATCGTCTTCATGTACCTGGCCGGCGTGAACTTCGCGTTGCACTTCCGCGCCGTCTCGGGCCGCCCTCCCTACCTGCGCGAGCCGGAGTGGCGCTTCTATACGGGCTTGATCCTCGCGTCCTCGCTCGCGATCGCGCTGGTCAACCTCACGTCGGGTTCGTACGGGTGGGGGCTGGGCGAGTTGGAGCGCGCCGGCCGCGACGCGCTCTTCCAGGTCGTCTCCATCGTGACCACGACCGGCTACATCACCGCAGACTACGAGCTGTGGGCTCCGGGCGCGGTCGCACTCATCCTGGCCCTCATGCTCACCGGCGGTATGGCGGGATCGACGGGCGGCGGCATCAAGTCGATTCGCATCCTGCTCATCCTGAAGCACATGGGGATCCAGATCCGCAGACACCTCCACCCGCGGGGCATCTTCCTGGCCTCGGTGGGAGGCCGAAAGGTCAAGGAGGAGATCATGGACGATGTGCTCGGCTTCGTGCTGCTCTACGGCATGCTCGCCGTGGCGGGCATCGTCGGTCTCGCCCTGCTGGGCGTCGATGCCTACACGTCGATCGGCGCGGTGCTTTCCTCCTTGGGCAACATCGGACCGGGCGTGGGCGAGGTGGGAGCGGTCGACAACTACGGCTGGATGTCCGGCGGGGAGTTGGGTCTGCTGACCCTGCTCATGCTGGTCGGCCGCTTGGAGCTGTACACGGTCGTGTTGCTCTTCCACCCGGAGATGTGGACCCGCACCGGTCGGACCGCCCGCAGCGGCCTCCGCTGAGGTCAGACGGCACGCACGGGCCTGCGGAGCGACCGCGGGCCTGCAGCAGACGGGCCACGGCGGTCTTCGGCGCGCCGGACATGTGGTCAGCGCGTGCCGAACAACCGGTCTCCGGCGTCTCCCAACCCGGGCAGGATGTACCCGTGCTCGTTCAGTCCGCGATCGAGCGCCGCACAGAACACACGCACGTCCGGATGATGGGCGGCGAGCCGTCGCACGCCTTCCGGCGCGGCGACCAGACAAAGGAACCGGATCCGCAAGGCGCCTCGCGCACGCAGGCGTTCGACTGCCGCGACGGCCGATCCGCCCGTGGCCAGCATCGGGTCCAGGACCAGGAACTCTCGGTCGCCGGCGGCACTCGGGACCTTGGCGAAGTACTCCACGGCTTCCAAGGACGCTTCGTCGCGATAGATCCCCAAGTGGCCCACGCGGGCGCCGGGGATCAGGCGCTGAATGCCCTCCACCATGCCCAGCCCCGCGCGCAGGATCGGCACCAGCACCAGCTTCTTGCCCTTGAGGCGTCGGCCCAGGGCCCGCTCGAGCGGCGTCTCTACTTCGACGTCCTCCAGGGGCAGATCGCGGGTGGCCTCGTAGGCCATGAGCGCCGCGATCTCGTCGACCAGCTCCTTGAAGCGCTTGGTCGGTGTGGTCCGGTCCCTGAGACGCGTGAGCTTGTGCTGGATCAGCGGATGATCCACCACCGTCAGGGTGCTGGGCAACGTCATGGAACGTGCTCCCGCGTCAGCGTTTGATGCGCTCGCCCGACTCTTCCCGGCGCAGGATCCAGGCAGCCATCTGCCCGGGCCGAATGCGATCATCCTTCACCGAGGGATCGTGATCCGCCAGGGAGCCGTGATCGACCGTGGGCGCCCGCTGCTGTTCCGCGGCCACGGCCGTGAAGCGGGAGCGCCAACGCGCCCAGTTCGAAGCCCGTAGATCCACCCAGCCCCGCTCGACGGCCCGTTCGTCCAACCCTGCGGCGTCCGGCCAGGCGTGCACCACGCGCCCTCGCAGCACCCGGTCTCCCGACGGGAACAGAATCGGCAGGCCAGCCGTCAGGATGCGCTGCCGCACATCCGCATCCTCTTCGACGAGGGCCTGCGCCCCGGCCGCTGCCTCGTCGGCATCGAGGGCACGGGCCGCCTGGTCGGTGCCACAGAGCCGTCGCAGGAGCGCTCCCTCGAAGAGGAGCTTGGACAGGCGAGGCGGCCCGAGCATCTCGTAGGCCACCGCTTCGGTTCCGTGTTCGCGCTCCAGGGCCTCCATGCGGTCCAGAGCCACGGCCCGCATCACGCCTGCCCGATAGGTCGGCCCCATCGTGGAGGCATCGAGCGCCGCCACGACGTCCCGTCCGGTGGGGTAGCCCTGGATCTCGCGCACCACGTTGTCGGCGATCTCTTCCGGCGTGAGAAACTCCATCAGTCCGAGCGAGGTCAACACCTCGAACTCGTTCAGCGTGAACAGCCCGTTCTCGCCGGCATCCAGGTAGACCCCCTCCAGGGGCTGCTCCATCTCCGTCCAACCGCCGCCGTCCGCCGCGAAGGCCGCGCCCAACGACTGGGGTGCCGTGGCGTCGACGCGCGTCACCGGGCGGCCGCCTCTCTTGATCACCCCGTATCCGATCGACTTCCAGCTGATCGCCGCGGTCGGCTTGACCTCCTTCACGGCGGGGGCGCCCGGAGTGCGGGCCATCAGGTAGAGCAGCAGCGTATGCGCACCGGCCAATCCCGCTTTGGCCAACAACACACGGGAGGGGCGCTCCTCCGAGTGCGTGAAGGGGATGTTGAGCCCCATCCCGCCCGTGCCGGCCGTGCCGATCTTGACGTACACCTGGGTGCCGGCCCGTCGCATGCCCTCCAAGGCGATCTGCACGTGCCGGATGAGCTGCGGAAGGTAGAGCGTCGCCAGATGGCGCTCGACGGCGTCGAGGTCGGTCACGCCGGTGCGCGCCCGCTCGCGCAGCGCGGCCGCCGAAGCGAACGCGTTCTGGTAGGCGAGCGCCCCGGCCGTGTTGATGCAGTCCACGATGGCGTCGGGCCTCACACGCTCCAGCAGGGCCCCCAACGCCGAGCGACCCAGCACCTCGGCGGTGAGCTCGCCGTAGAGATCGGAGATCCAGGACCCGCGACGCGCTGGATCGGAGAGGATCGACTCGCGGTCCATCTCCCGCATGCCGTCCAGCACGAAGAGATCGCCCCAGGCCGGCTCCACACGTCCGGGATGGTCCGTGGCAAGGGCTTCGGCAGCCTCGCGGGCCTCCGCTTCCCGGAGCGAGGTCAACACGACCCGAGCGGGTCCGTGTGCAAGAATGCGCCGGGCCACGGCCTGCCCCACCAGGCCGGCCCCCCCCAGGATCAGGACGGTCTTGTTCTCGAGATTCATGACTCGTGCTGTGAGCGGAGCAGGTCCGTCAACGCGGCCCGCTCCTCTGCGGTCAGGTCCCGGCTCTCACCGGGGGGAAGGTCTGCGAGTCGGATGGGGCCGAAGCGGATGCGCCGGAGGCGCCGCACGGGATGCCCCACCGCGGCGAGAAGCCGACGCACCTCCCGCTTGCGCCCCTCCGTCATCACGAGGCGCACGCGGGCCCCGGCCGACACGCGCTCGACGACCCGGACACGCCGCGCCCGGGCCGGGCCGTCTTCCAACACCACACCTCGCTCGAGCCGCTCCAGGGTCGTGCGGTCGGGAGCGCCCACCACCCAGGCTTCATACTCGCGTTCCATCTGGAAGCGAGGGTGGAGCAAGGCCTGCGCCGCGTCTCCGTCGTTCGTGAACAGGAGCAGGCCCTCGCTGTCGCGGTCGAGACGCCCAACGTGACGCAACCCGGCGGCGTCGGGCGGAAGCAGGTCGAACACCGTGGGGCGCCCCTGCGGGTCCCGAGCCGTGGTCACCGTGCCCGAGGGCTTGTTGAGGAGGATCCAGCGCGACGCCGCCGGTCGGACGAGCCGCCCGTCGACGCTCACCCGGTCCGCGTCCGGGCGTACCTTGCTCCCCAGCTCGGTGACCAGCTGGCCATTGACGCGAACGCGGCCCGCCCGGATCAACTCCTCGGCGGCCCGCCGAGACGCCACGCCGGCCTGAGAAAGAAACTTCTGGATCCGCAACGGCTTGTCCGATGTCGGTTCAACGATCTTCGGAATCTACCGCGGAGTTCCCTCCGGCCTCCGAGGCCACCAACGCGTCGTACTCGTCCGTCTCGGACGGGTCGGCCGCGCCCGCCTCCGCGTCGGAATCGGCCTCCCCAGTCGCAGCGGCACCGGGGCGCCCCTCGTCCACGTCCTCGACGTCGGACCCGGTCGCATCCCGATCCCCCTCCGGCGCTTCGGCAGGGGCGATATCGGCCGGAGCCTCCGGTGGCGGCAACTCCTCGATGCCGAGTGGGATCCGCTCCCGCAGCACCACCGGCAACTCCTCCGGACGCGGGAGATCCTCGATCGAGGTGAATCCGAAGTGGTCGAGGAACTTCTGGGTGGTCCCGTAGAGCAGTGGACGCCCGATGCCTTCGGAGCGACCCACCACGTCGATCAACCCACGCTCGTGCAGGGTCCGGATCACCCCGGCGGAGTTCACGCCACGCACGTACTCCATCTCGATCCGACCGATGGGCTGCCGGTAGGCGATGATGGCCAGCGCCTCCAGAGCGGGTCCCGACAGACGGTTCGGACGAGGGACGCTGTCGAACCGCTCCAGATAGGGGGCGAACTCGGGGCGGGTCAGGATCTGGTAGCCCTCGGCGATCTCCAGGATCTGGAAGGCGCGGCCCTCCTCGTCGTAGATCGCCCGCAGGTCGGCGATGGCCGCCTCGACGACGTCCTCATCGAGATCGGGGTCGGCGCGCACCAGGTCGGCAACGCTCAAGGGGGCGTCGCTGGCGAACAGTACGGCTTCAACGATCTGTGCTGGCTTCAAGCGGCCTCCGACGGATCTTCTTCGAGCAGGACGTCACGCGGCACGGGCTCCTCGTCGTTCTGACGGAACACCCACAACTCGGCGAAAGGGCGGAGCTGCCTCAGCGCCACCAACCGCCTGCGGGAGAGCTCCAGCCCGGCCAGCAGCGTCATGACCCCGTGCATGCGCTCCTTCCACGGGCGCACCAGTCGGCTGAACCGCACCCGCGCCTCGGCCCGCAAGGAATCGAGGATGAGGTCCACTTTCTCCTCGATGGCCACGGGTCGCAGCGTGACCCGGTGCTCGTGGTGAGGCACCGGATCGGGCAGGGTCACCCGGAGCGCGGCCTTGTGGACCTCTTCCCAGGTCGTCTCCAGCGGCGTCTCCTCGACCTTGCGGGGCGCGCGTGCCTCGATGTACCCCTTGCCACGGCGGCGCCCGCGCTCCGCTTCCGCGTGGAGGAGCCGCTCGGCGATCTCCCGGATCTGCTCGTATTCGAGGAGGCGGCGCACCAACTCCGCCCGGGGGTCGTCCTCCTCGTCGTCGCCGTGACGGGGGAGGAGCATCTGGGCTTTGATCCGCACCAGCGTCGCCGCCATCTCCAGAAACTCGCCGGCGTTCTCCAGATCCACCGCCTGGATCCCCTGGATGGCGGCCAGGAACTGGTGCGTGATCCGAGAGATCGGGATATCGAAGATGTCGATGTCCTGCTGCCGGATCAGGTGCAGCAGCAGATCCAGCGGTCCCTGGAAGCGGTCCAGGTCCACTACGAGCAGGGCGGCCGCCTCCTGGGGCGGGGCCGGGGTCGTCGTTTCCACGACGGTCAGATCCACAAGCGGATGAAGGCGTTCGTCAATTCGGACAACCGGGCGACGGGCCAGAAGACCACGTCGAGGGCATCGGGAACGAGAAGCAGGAGAACCATGAGGGCCAGCAAGCCGAAACGGTCCAACGACCGGTAGGCCGCTCGGGCCCTCCGCGGAAGAAGGTGATACAGGACGTGTGATCCGTCGAGGGGCGGAATCGGAAGGAGATTGAAGACCGCCAGGGTCAGGTTGATCTGGATGACGAGCGTACCGGCGAAGACGACTCCATCGGCCAAGCGCACACCGAGCAGCGGCTCCGCCTTGAGGGCGCCGATCACCAGCAGCGTCCCCACCGGGACGAGCAGCAGATTGGCTGCGATCCCGGCCAGGGAGACCTTGAGGTCGCTCCAGACCGGGTGCCGGAAGTTGGCGGGCTGCACGGGCACCGGACGCGCCCACCCGAACACGGCGGTCCCCTGGGTGCTCAGGAACAGCAGCAGCGGGAGCAGCACGGACCCCACCGGATCGAGATGGGAGATCGGATTGAGCGTGATCCGGCCCTGGTTGCGCGCCGTATGGTCGCCTTCCCTGTCCGCCACCCAGGCGTGCCCGAGCTCGTGCAGGACCACCGACCCGATGAGGACTGCCACCACGAGAACGGCGTTCACCGGGACCCCCGCACGGAAGGGGGCATCACGCGATCCCGGGGCGGTTGACCCTGGTAGCGGGGGGGATTAGCCTTCATGGCTCACGGTCCGTGACTGCCGGCGGGCCGGAACCCAACTGCCATCGATCCATGCCGAACATCAAGAGCGCCAAGCGTCGCATGCGTACGAGCCTCAAGGCTCAGGAGCGCAACCGCGCCGCCAAGTCCCGCCTGCGCACCGCCATCAAGCGGGTCCTGCAGGCTGGTTCCTCCGACGACGCCACGGCCCGCCTTCGCGAGGCGGCAGCTCTGATCGATCGCGCGGCGACCCGGCGCTTGATCCACCCGAACCGGGCCTCCCGCTTCAAGGCGCGCCTGGCTCGGCACGTCGCCCGCTTGGCCGCCTAGCTCCCCCCTCCCCGGCCTCACTCCAGCGTCCAGACCGCATCGCCACCCACGATGGTGGCGATGGCGCGTCCCTTCAGCTTCCAGCCCCCGAACGGCGTATTACGGCTCTTCGAGCGGAAGCGCTTGGGATCGACCACCCATTCGTGCTCCAGGTCGAGCACGGTGACATCGGCCACCGAGCCCACCGCCAAGGACCCTCCTGTCAGGCGGAACGCCCGGGCCGGCTGGGCACTCATGCGGTCCACCAGCGTCGGAAGGTCCAGCAGGCCTTCGCCCAGCACGTGCGTGAGCACCAGGCCCACGGCCGTCTCCAGCCCCACGATCCCGAAGGGCGCCTCATCGAAGGTGCGGTCCTTCTCGTCCCGGTGATGGGGTGCGTGGTCCGTGGCCAGGACGTCCAACGTTCCGTCGCGTAGCCCCTCCCGCACCGCGGCCACGTCATCGGCCCGACGGAGCGGCGGGTTCATCTTCGCGTTGGTGTCGTAGGCCCCGACCGCCTCTTCGGTCAGGAGGAGATGGTGGGGCGCCGCCTCGGCCGTGACGTGGACGCCGCGCGCCTTGGCCATGCGAATGGCCTCGACCCCCAGCCGGGTGGACACGTGCTGGAGGTGGATGTGGCCCCCGGTCAGCTCGGCGACCAGGAGGTCGCGGTAGATGTGCGACTCCTCGGACGCCCCCGGCTTTCCCTTGAGCCCCAGCCGGGTCGCGGTGGGCCCGTCGTTCATGTGGCCGCCCGCGGACAGGCCCAGGTCCTCGGCATGATCGGCGACGGGGATCCCGAAGGTCTGGGCGTATTCCAGCGCCAGCCGCATCAGACCGGAGTCCATGATGGGGTCGCCGTCGTCCGTGATCCCCACCGCGCCGGCGTCGACCAGCTCTCCGACGTCCGTCAGCCGCTCGCCCTTACGACCGCGCGAGAGGGCGCCCACCGGATACACACGCGCCCCTCGCACCCGAGCGCCTCGTTCCAGCACGAAGCGGATGGAGGAAGCGTCGTCCAGGGGCGGATCGGTGTTCGGCATCGCGCACACGGCCGTGAACCCACCGGCCGCAGCCGCCTTCAGGCCGCTTTCAATGGTCTCCTTGTGTTCGCCACCCGGCTCTCGCAAGTGGACGTGAACATCAATCAGGCCTGGAGTTACGACCTTTCCGTTCACGTCCAACACGAGGGCCTGTTCCGGGGCCTCCAGGGACTCGCCGATCGCAGCGACGTGTCCGTCGGCCAGCAGCACGTCCAGCCGGCCGTCCACCCGATGGGCGGGATCGACGACCCGACCCCCACGCAGCAGAAGCGGCCTCACCCCGCTCATTGGGCCCGCGCCTTCCCGACCGCGCCCGACGCTGCGGCCGGATCCCCATCGGCCAGCAGATAGAGCACGGCCATACGCACCGCCACCCCGTTGGTGACCTGACGGAGGATGACCGAGTGGGGGCCGTCTGCGACGGTGGAGTCGATCTCGACGCCGCGGTTCATGGGTCCAGGGTGGAGGATCAACAGCTCCCGGCGGGCCGCCTCCAGCCGCTCCTCGGTGATCCCGAAGATCCGGTGATACTCCCGGAGACTGGGGACGTAGCCGGCGGTCATCCGCTCCTGTTGCAGGCGCAGCACGTTGAGGGCATCCGCCCAGGCGATGGCCTCCTCCAACCGCAGAAAGCGCCGGGCGCCCAGGTCCTCGAAGGTCGCCGGTACCAGCGTGGGGGGGCCGCAGACCGCCACCTCGGCCCCCAGGGCCCGAAGGCCGAAGATGTTGCTACGAGCGACCCTGGAATGCAGCACATCACCCACCATACAAACCTTGAGTCCCTCCAGACGTCCGAAATGCTGGCGGAGGGTGAGCAGGTCCAGGAGGGCCTGGGTGGGGTGCTCATGAGCACCGTCACCGGCATTGATCACCCGCGAAGGAATCCGTTCGGCCAAGAAGGCAGCTGCCCCCGACGAGCCGTGCCGGATCACCACCATCTCGATGCCCATCGCTTCCACGTTGCGCGCGGTGTCGACCAGGGTCTCTCCCTTTTGCAGCGAGGAGGCGGCCACGGCCAGGCTCACCGTGTCTGCACCCATGCGCTTCTCGGCGAACTCGAACGAGATGCGGGTGCGGGTGGAGGGCTCGAAGAAGAGATTGGCGACCGTGGTGCCCTGGAGCATGGGGATCTTGCGAGCCCCCTCCTCCGCTGCCGAGCGGAAGGGCTCCGCCGCATCCAGGATGGCGGTCAGCTGCTCGGGCGTGAGCCCCGCCAGGCCCAGAAGGTCCTTGCCCAGAATGCCCGACGCGGGCTTCACGCCGGATCCAGGTGCGGGTGCACCCGCGAGTGCAATGATCTCAGGAGGTGACTCTGCATGGGCTGGAGTCGTACCGACGGACGGGCGGGGCAAAGTTGGCCGCGCCCCGGGATGCCGTCAACGGAGGCCCCGGGGTCACGAGGACGCGCGCCCTGGACCGGGACGGTGACCCTGCCCATGATCACCCTCCCCTACCACCCATGAGGCATGGATGATGGACGAAGCCGCTCCCCCGCTCGCGTGCCTGTGTGCCCCATGCACGCCTCGAAGCCGGGTTCGCGCAGCACCCGGCCGCGGCCTCCTCCTGACCCTGCTGACCGTCCTGGCCTTCGCCCCAGCCGCCGCGGCACAGGAGGTCGTAGATCCGCCCCGGACCGTGCTGGGCGGGGTTCCCTTCACGCTCCACCTCCAGGGTGGGCAGACGGGCCCCCTCGAGTTCGAGATCCTGGACGCCGCCGGTTCGCGCCTGAGCAGCGGCACCGTCCAGGCGGGAGCCCAGGCCACGACCGAGCCCCTCCGGGTGTCCGGTCGCGGCCAGTTGCCCCTGGAGGTCCAGGTGGGAGGGGTACAGACCTCGGTCACACCCGCCTACGCACCGGGCTGGTTCTCCCTGATCCCGCCCCTGATCGCCATCGCGCTCGCCCTGCTGCTGCGCGAGGTGGTCTCGGCCCTGTTCGCCGGCATCTGGATCGGCGCACTGGTCCTGACCGGGTTCCACCCCCTGAGCGCCACGGGCCGTCTGGTCGACCATTTCGTGGTGCCACAGCTGGGCGATGTCTCGGATGGGAAAACCACCATCGTGGTGTTCTCCATGATGCTGGGCGGGATGGTGGGACTGATCGCGAAGAACGGTGGTACACGCGGCATCGTGGAAGCCCTGGAGGGGCTGGCCACATCCGTCCGGCGCGGAAAGCTGGCCACCTGGTTGGCGGGCTTGGCCATCTTCTTCGACGACTACGCCAACACCCTTCTGGTCGGCAACACCATGCGGCCGATCACCGACCGCCTGCGCATCTCCCGCGAGAAGCTCGCCTACATCGTCGATTCGACCGCCGCGCCGGTGGCCGCCATCGTGCCCATCTCTACCTGGGTGGGCTACGAGATCGGACTGATCAAAGGAGGCCTCGAGATCGCCGCGGAGCAGCAGCGGGCCACCGACCCCGCCATGGCCGCCGAGATGTTGGCCGCCAACCCCTTCACGGTTTTCCTCCACACCATTCCCTACCTCTTCTACCCTCTGTTGGCCTTGAGCTTCGTGCTCATGACCACGCTGATGAACCGGGACCTGGGTCCCATGGCCGTGGCGGAACGGCGCGCCGCCCGCGGAGAGGGGCTCCATCGGGCCGGGGCCATGTTGGCCGCGGACTCCCACGAGGGCCTGCTGGAGCCGGCGCCCGGAACGCCGCTGCGCTGGTGGAACGCGGCGATCCCGGTCCTGGCCGTGGTTCTGGTCGTGCTTCTGGGGCTGTTGATGACGGGCCGGGCAGCGGTCGAGCCAGGCGCCGGTCTACGCGAGGTCCTGGCGGCCGCGGACCCGTTCGCGACGTTGCTGTGGGGCGCCTTGGCCGGGGTGTTGACCGCGGTGGCGCTTTCCATGGTGCAGCGCCTGCTGACGATGTCCCAGGCCGTGGAGGCCTGGGTCTCCGGCGTGCGCTCCATGATGCTCGCCATGGTGATCCTGGTGCTGGCCTGGTCGCTGGGGGCGGTGACCGAAGAGCTGGGCACCGCGGCCTACCTGGCCAGCTTGCTGGAAGGCGCGCTCCCCCTCTCGCTCATCCCGGCCATCGTCTTCGTGATCTCGGGTGCCATGGCCTTCGCCACCGGAACCTCCTGGGCCACCATGGCGGTGATGTTGCCGCTGGTCATTCCGCTGACGGTCGCGCTGGGCGGAGGGACGGGGTTCGCCGGCGGAACGCACCACACGGTTCTGCTCAGCGCCATCTCGTCCGTGTTGGCCGGGGCGATCTGGGGCGACCACTGTTCCCCGATCTCGGACACGACCGTGATGAGCTCGATGGCCTCGGCGTGCGACCACGTCGACCACGTGCGCACGCAACTTCCCTACGCGCTGCTGGTGGGCGCCGTCGGGCTGGTGCTGGGGGACCTGGGCACCGCGTTCGGGCTGCCCGTGTGGGTGGCACTCCCCGCCGCGCTGCTGGTCCTCTGGGGTGTGCTGCGCACGTTCGGGACGCCGGTGACCGAGCCGGCCTAGCCGGCGGCAACGTCGTGCGGCCCGGCGGCCGCAGCGCCCGCGCCGGGTCCGCTGCCCCGCCGGGCCCGGAAGAAGTCGCGCAACAGGTCCCCACACGGCTCGGAGAGGACGCCGGAGGTGAGCTCCACGCGGTGATTCAGGCGGGGATCCTGGACGAGGTTCTGAAGCGATCCCGCCATCCCGGCCTTGGGGTCGTGGGCGCCGAACACCAATCGAGGGATCCGCGCCAGCACGATGGCCCCGGCGCACATCGCGCAGGGCTCCAAGGTCACGTACAAGGTGGCATCGAGCAGTCGCCAGTCTCCGAGCGAGGCAGCGGCGGCGCGGATCGCGACCGACTCGGCGTGCGCCGTGGGATCGGCATCGAGAACGGTGCGGTTGTGGGCCTCGGCCAGGAGGCGTCCCCGCCGGACCAGCACCGCTCCGACGGGAACCTCGTCACGTGCCCAGGCCAGGCGGGCCTGCTCCAGCGCCCGAGCCATCCACATGCGGTCGGTCTCGCCCACGGGGCGGACGGCTCAGTGCGCGGTCAGCGATCCGCCGACCGGTGTTTCCGGCAGCCGGCGCAGCAGTGCCACCACGCGTCCCACGACCCGAATCGAGCGAGGGTCGACCGCATCCGCGGGGCCCTGGGCGCTGCGCGTCGAGTGCAGCTCCAGTCCGGCGCCCGTCTGGAAGACCCGTGCGTACCCGGTCCCGGCCCCGGTCTCGTAGGCGACCGTGCTGCCGTCGGGCAGCGCGCGCAGCTCGACGGGTTCCAGGAGCACGAGGTCACCATCTTCCACTCCGAGCGCCGCCAGCTCGTCCCCGCGCGCCCGCACGAAGAAACAGCCCTCGCTGGCCGCGACCTTCTTGTCGATGACCAGGCGGGATTCCAGCAGGTCACCCGCGCCGTTGACGGCACCGGTGGGAAGCCGCCGGAAGCACGGAACGGACACCGTCTCTGCGCTGAGGTCCACCCCCAAGATCTTAACGCCGCGCGAGCGGGACGGGTCACGCTCGAGATAGCCCTTTTCGGCCAGGGCGCGCAGATGTTCGGAGACGGTCTTGGTGCTGCGGATACCGAACCGTTCACCGATTTCGCGAATCGACGGCTGGTAGGTATTGGTGCGCAGATACGACACCATGAAGTCCAAGATCTTCTGCTCGATCTCGGTGAGCGACAGGGGGGTCGCGGTTTGCATTCGGGGTGGCGTTCCTTCCGGCGGTTAGGTTCGGGCGCTTAGGCTACCGGCCGTGTATGGACGTGTCAAGCATGGCGCCGGTCCGCCCATCCCGCGCGTCAACCCAGGCGCTCCAGCGCCCGAGCGATACGATCCTGGGTGCGGTCGGGGCCCAGCCACGCCAACACATCGAAGATGCCGGCGCTGGCGCTCTGGCCGGTGAGGGCAACGCGCAAGGGATGAATGAGCTTCGCCGCCCCTTCCGCGCGCTGCTCCGCGAGCGCACGCAGTCGCTCCTCCAGTGCCTCCACGGTCCAAGCCCCGTCCAGCAACGCCGAGGAGACGGCGCCGAGCCGCTCCTTGGCTTCCTCCGGGTGCTTCCAATGTTGCCGCACAGCCTTGTCGTCGTACTCGACGGAGTCTCCCAGAAGCGGCGCCATACGCTGCAGCAGCTCCGGGATCGTGCGCGCTCGCACCTTCATCAGGTCGATGAGCGTGCGCACACGTTCCGGCGACTCGGCGTCGATCTGCCCCGCGAGCCCACGACGCTCGGCCTCTTCCCGCACCAGCGCCTCGAGCGAAGCGGCCGTGCGGCGGGCCAGATGTTGTCCGTTGAGCCACTCCAACTTCTCCGGATCGAACACGGCGCTCTTCTTCAGCACTCGCTCCATGGAGAAGCGCTGAATCAACTCGGCTCGGGTCATCACCTCCTGTTCGTCTCCCGGGTTCCAGCCCAGCAGCGCCAGGAAGTTCGCCATCGCCTCGGGGAGGATGCCCTGCGTGCGATACTCTCCCACCGCGGTGGCCCCGTGCCGCTTGGACAGACGGCGCCCGTCGGTGCCCAGGATGAGCGGCACGTGGCCGAAGATCGGAAGGGCGTGTCCCAGCGCCTGGTACAGGAGGATCTGCTTGGGGGTGTTGGAGAGGTGATCGTCTCCGCGGATGACGTGTGTGATGCGCATGTCCACATCGTCCGACACCACGGCGAGGTTGTACGTCGGCGTACCGTCGGCCCTGAGAACGACCAGATCCTCGATCTGGTCGTTCTGGAAGCGCGTCTCTCCGTGCACGAGGTCCTCCCAGACGGTCTCGCCCGCGGGGACCCGGAAGCGGATGGCGAAGGGGACGCCGCCCGCCACCCGCTCGGCCACCTCCGCCTCGGACAGCGCGTCAGCGCGCTCGCGGTAGGGACGGCGCTCCCCGCGCTTCAACGCGGCCCGGTCTGCTTCGATCTCCTCCGGCGTGGAGAAGTCCCGATAGGCGTTCCCCTCCTCCAGGAGGCGGAAGGCGTCGGAGCGGTGACGCTCGACGCCCTGGCTCTGGAACACCGGACCTTCGTCCCAATCCAGCTCCAGCCACGCCATCCCTTCCAGGATCGCCCGGGTGGCGGCCTCGGTGGAGCGTTCCCGGTCCGTGTCCTCGATGCGGAGCACGAACACACCGCCCTGGCCCCGGGCCAGGAGCCAGTTGAACAGGGCCGTGCGGCCACCACCGACGTGGAGGTAGCCCGTGGGCGACGGGGCGAAGCGCAGGCGCATGGACATCGGTGTCGGAGCGAAGGTCCCGGTCGGAGAGCGTGGAAGCGGGCGCGCGAGCCCTACCCAACGGGACGGGGTTCCCTAACGGGGCGGGCCTCTATGGATAGAAATCAGTCGGCGGGCTGTAAAGTGGGTGCCAGGACCGCCGGACGCATGGCGGCGGCGGGAGCGCGGGGGCGCTCGAACAGGAGGTAGAGCGCCGGGGTCGTGGTCAGCACGAACAGCGTGGAGGAGAGCAGGCCACCGATGAGGGCATAGGCGAGCGCGTTCCAGATGTTCGAGTCCACGGAGACCGAGCGCAGCACCAGGGGGAGGAGGCCCAGCACGGTGGTGGCCGTGGTCATGAAGATGGGCCGGACACGTTGCAGCGTGCCCTCCACGATCGCCTCCTTCAGGGGCAGCCCCTCCTCCCGGCGTAGCCGGTTCATCTTGTCGACGAGCAGGATGGCGTTGTTGACCACGATGCCACCCATCATGATCACGCCGATGTAGGCCTCCCTCGTGAAGGTGATGTCCCAAAAGAAGAAGATCAGGAACACCCCGATCAACGCCATCGGAACCGTCAACAGCACGCAGAGCGGTTGCCGCAGGGATTCGAATAGCGCCGCGGTCACCATGTAGATCAGCCCGATGGAGACCAACAGCACCAGGTAGATCTGTTCGCGCTCCTCGTCGTTCCAGCGACCGTAGCGATCCGACTTCTTCACGGTGTACCCGGGCGGGGTCTGGGTGGCGTTGATGATCTGGTCGTGGATGATGTCCCCCAGCTTGGTGGGGCCCCGGAACTCGTAGGCGACCGTCCTCTGGTATTGCTGGTCTTCCCGGCGGATCTCGGAGAGGACCTCACGGGGACCCAGGTGCACCACGTCCCCGACGCGCACGCCACTGCCGTCCGGGGCCTCCACCAGGACCTCCTGCAATGCGCGTACGTCGAGCTCCCGGTTGCCGGTCAGTCGGACCTCGTAGCGGATCTCCTCTCCTCCCACCTTCACCCGGTTGAAGCTCGCCCCGGACGCGATCGCCGCGCTCATGCGCTCCACGAACTGCTGTACTGTCAACCCGTAGCGGGCCAGCGCCTCGCGGTCGATGTCGACCACCCACTCGTAGGCACGCTCCGCATTGTAGAAGGAGCCCGTCGAGTTGGTATCCACCTCCTGCACGCGGGGCTGGCGTCGCAGGCGCCGGCCGAGGTCTTCCGCGATGTCCCGCACCTTCTCGTAGTTGTAGCCGAGCACCTGGATGGCATAGTTGGGTGCGCCCCCGCCCCCGCCGTAGAACGACGGACCGTACCCGTAGACCCGAACCTCCGCGCCGGAAAAGCCCAAACCGAAGCTGGTCAGCTGCTCCTTGACGGCCACGGGCACGCCGGTCTGCTCCAACGAGTCCGGGAAGAAGACGTTGGTGAAGGCGAACTGCGGCTGCACCTGGCTGTTGAACTCGTCGACCTCCGGCATGCGCTTCAGGCGCTGTTCGAAGTACTGCACCAGCTCGTCCATGCGCTCCAGGTCGGAGCCGCGCGGCAACTCGTAGATGACCCGGAGGTACGTGTCGTCTCCCCAGCCGAAGCGGCTCCAGACCACCCCCCGGTCCACGTGCTTGTCGAAGAGCCAGCCGGACCCGGCGAAGGCCGCTAGCGTCAGGAGGCACATCCACAACGGATGGGCGGTGATGAACGCGAGCAGGGTTGCATAGAAGCGCACGTAGATGGGCCGCTCTACCGTGTCCTGGCCTGCGGCCGACCGTCGTACCGGCAGGACCCGGGCGGACAACGCGGGAATGAAGGTGAACGACACCAGCAGTGACCCGATCAGCGTGAGGGCCACCACCACGGCCAGGGGCACGTAGAAGACGCGCAGCTCGCCTTGCAGATAGACGAACGGCAGGAAGACGATCAACGTGGTTGCCGTCGACGCCAGGATGGGCAGGATCACCTCTCGCGTGCCCCGTTCCGCCGCCTCCGCTGCCGTCCCTCCGTGCTGCCAGGCCCGGTAGATGTTTTCGAGGACGACGATGGAATTGTCCACAATGAGACCGAAGCCCATCGCGAGCCCCATCAGGGTCAGGAGATTGAGTGCGTAGCCTCCGAAGTAGATGAGGTTGAGGGCGATCAGCACCGAGAAGGCGATCGTGGCGAAGATGACCACGGTGGAGCGGATGGACCGCAGAAAGAGCAGCAGCACCACGAGAATCACCACCCCGGACAGCAAGGCGCGCGTGCGCAGGTCCGTCAGCTGACGGCGGATCTCCTTGCTCTCGTCGTACTCCAGGGTGTACTGGCTGCCCACCGGGCCCGCACCCTCGAGACGGGTCACGACCTCCTTGACCCGGTCCGCGACGCGCACAGAGTTGGCCCCGACCTCCTTGACGACCTCGAAGCGTACGGCGGGTTGCGCGTCGATCCGGTAGTGCGAGCGCGGCTCCTCGAAGGTATCTCGCACACGGGCCACGTCCGCCACCCGCACCAGACGACCCTCGTCCGCCAGCAGGACCGCACTGCGGAACTCGTCCACCGACCCGGGGCGGTTCCGGATGGTCACCGTCCACTGGCGATCACCTTCTCGGTGGGTGCCGGCCTCACGCACCAGGTCGAGGTCGGCGATGCGCTGCCGCACTTCCTCCGGCTTGAGGTCGAGGGCGTGCATACGCTGTGGATCGAGCTCGATCTCGATGACCCGCTCCTGGCCCCCGCCGATGCGCACGAACCCGACCCCTTCGACCTGCGCGATCAGGGGTTGGACCTCGTCCTCCAGATACGTGCGCAGCGCACCCAACGTGTGGGGTCCGGAGAAGGTGTAGGCGATGAACCGGCGATCCTGGTTGGAGAACTGCTCCGGCACGTAGGGCTCGACCGTGATGTTCCGCACGCCGGGAGGGAGGTCCTCCTGGAGGGTGGCCATGCGTTCGGCCAGCTCCATGCGCGTGAAGTCCATGTCGACTTCGCGGCTGAACTCGATCTCCAGGCGGGTGTTCCCCTCGGCCGAGACCGAGGTGAGCTTCTCGACACCCTTGAGCTGCTGGATGGCGGCCTCGATCGGGGAGGTGAGAAACGCCTCCACCGTCTCGGGGGAGGTGCCCGTCCACTCCGCGGTCACACTGAGGCGCGGCAGCTCGGTGTCGGGAAGCAGCTCGATGGGGATGTTGCGCCACGCCGCCACGCCCAGCAGGGCCACCGAGGCGTATGCCATGGCCACGGCGACCGGACGGCGAATGCTCAGCCGGATCACAGGGCCGCCGCCACGGGGGTGGCCTCTGCCGTGTCCCCGCGCGTCACGGGGACGGGACGAACCACGAAGGCGGTCTCCACGATGGCGTACACCACCGGGACCACCACGAGGGTCAGCAACGTCGCTACGGTGAGTCCGCCGATGACCGCGATGGCCAGAGGAGCCCTGAGATCCGCACCGCGCCCGATCCCGAGCGCCATGGGCAACAGGCCGAGCACCGTCGTGATCGTGGTCATGAGGATCGGGCGCAGGCGCACCCGACCCGCCTCCAGGATCGCCTCGCGCAGGGGCGCGCCGCGCTGCCGCGCTTGACGAATGAAGTCCACCTTCACGATCGAGTCGTTGACTACGATCCCGACCAGGATCACCACACCGATCAGGCTCATGGTGTTGAGCCCCCCACCGGTCAGCCCCAAGGCCAGGACGGCCCCCACCAGGGCCAGCGGCACCGCGGTCAGGATCGTGAACGGGTGCGCGAACGACTCGAACTGGGCCGCGAGGATCATGTAGACCAGCAGCAGCGCCAGGAGGAAGGCGAAGGCCAGGTCCCGGAAGGAGCGTCGCATCTCCTCATTCTCGCCGCCCACCTCGACCCGCAGGCCGCGAGCGAGGGTCAGCCCGGCCAGCTGCTGCTGCACCGCCTCCAAGGCCCCGTCCAGGCCGCCCCCAACCACATCGGCCAACACGGTGGTGACCCGTCCCTGGTCCTCGCGCCGTACCTCGGAAGGCGCAAGCGCCTCACGCACGCGCACCAGGTCCTTCAGAGGCACACCTTGCACGCGCAGGAGGTCCAACGCTTCGATGGAGAAGCGGTAGTCGTCCGGAAGGCGCACGATGACGTTGATCTTGCGATCGAAGTCCACGTACTCGGTCGCTCGAGCACCCCGCATCGCCCGCTCGACCGTCTCCGCCACGGCTCGGGGCTCGATCCCGTAGCGCGCCGCCTGCTCTCGCAGCACCTCCACCTGGTATTGGGGCCGCCCTTGGCTCTGACCGATGCGCACGTTGCCCAGCGAGGGCACGGCGGCGAGCCGCGACTCGATCTCCTGGGCGGCCCGGTAGGCGCCCTCCAGGTCCTCTCCCCGGATGCGGACGGCGATGTCCGCGTCCGCGCCTCCCATGAGGCGTCCCAGGGCCGTGGCCTCGCCCTCCCGTACGGAGAGCGCACCCAACGGCAACGGCACCTCCGGGTGGCGCGCTCGCTCCGCGACCTCGGCGGTGGAAGCGTGCGGGCGGAGACGAACCTGCAAGGTCGCCGTATGGAGCCCGGTGTCCTCGTCGCTCTCCGCGTAGGCGCGCACATCCCGTCCGACCTGGGTGAAGACCGCCTCCACATCCGGATCGGCCAGGAGTTCTTCCTCGAGGCGGGTGGCCACCGCCGTCGTGGCTTCCAGGCTGGTGCCCTGCTCCAACGCGAGGTGAAGCGTGAACGAGCCCTGGTCGACCTGAGGTAGCACGTCCCGGTCCAACAGGACGCCGAGCAGCAGGGCCATGGCCAAGGCCGCGACCGATGACCCGACCACGGCGGCCTTCCGGTCCAGCGCCCGCTCGAGCAGACGGTGGTAGCCCCGCTCGAAGCGAGCATATCCGCGATCGAAGGCGGCGAAGGCCCTCCGCGTGAACGGGCGTACCAACCCGGCCAAGAGCCCTCCCCAGTACCCGAGCAGGGCTCGCGCGAAAGGAAGCAGGCGGTCGAGCAGCAGCCACACGACGAGTGCCCACAACCAACGAACGAACCGCACCGGTGCGCTCAGGAACCGTAGCAAGCGGCCCCTGGAGGGACCGAAGGCTGCCCAGTACGGTCGTGGCCTCAACCCTGCTGCTCGGCCCTCGGCCGTTCCGAAGCGGGCCGCTACCGCGGGAAGCAGCGTCAGGGCCACGAGCAGGCTCATCATCAGCGAGAATGCCACGGTCAGGGAAAGATCCGCGAAAAGCTCCCCCGCGACGCCTTCGACGTAGATGATGGGCCCGAACACCGCGACGGTCGTCAGGGTGGAGGCGGTGATGGCGCCCTGGACCTCCTCGGCACCGAGGGCAGCGGCCTCCTGGGGCGATGCACCCAGCTCGCGATGGCGGAAGATGTTCTCCAGGACCACGATGGAATTGTCCACCAGCATCCCGACGCCCAACGCCAGCCCCCCCAGGCTCATGATGTTGAGCGAGACGTCGAACGCCTCCATCAACGAGAACGTGCCGATGACGGAGATGGGAATGGCCAGCGCCACTCCAACGGGATAGCGCGGGTCCCGCAGAAAGAAGAACAGCACCAGGAACGCGAGCAGCCCCCCCAGAATGAGCGCCTGCACCACGTTGCTGATCGACTCCGAGATGAACTCGGCCTGTGTGGAAGCGACGTCGAGATGCAGGGTCGGGTACTCCCCCCTCAGCTGTTCGAGCACCCCCGCCACGTCGCGCGCCACCGACACGGTGTTGGCGCCGGACTCCTTGAAGACGAGCAGGCCGACGGCTTCCGCGCCGGCATAGCGCGCCACCGACTCCCGGTCGGCGAACCCGTCGGTCACTTGAGCTACGTCCCGCACGCGCACCAAGCGTGTCCCGCTGGGGATCTGCCGTTCGGTATCGGCGTAGAGCGTCTGCCGTGCGACCACCACGTCCTGGATCTCGTCGACCGTCTGGAACTCTCCGAGCGTCCTGAGCGGGTAGCGATAGCGACCACGGAGGATGGTGCCCCCCGGCGCACTGTAGTTGGCGCCACTCAGGGCCGACTCGATCTGTTCCAGGGTGACGCTGTAGGCCTGGATGAGCTCCGGATCGACCTCCACCTGGATCTCGCGGTCCAGCCCTCCGGTGACCGCGGCCTCGGCAACCCCTTCCAGCTGCTCCAGGCGGCGACGGATGACCGTCTCCGTGAGCTCCTTCGTTTGCCAGAGATCCGCGCCCCCGGTCACCGACAGAGCCAGGATGGGCTCGGACTCGGGATCGACCCGCAGGATGCGGGGTCGGGCCCGCGCAGCGCTTTCCGGGAGCTGGTCGCGCACGTTGTCCAGGCGCTCTCGCAGATCCAGCGTTGCGAAGTCCATGTCGGTGCCCCAGGCGAAGCGCAGGGTCACCAGGCTGACTCCCTCACGGGACACCGATGTGACCCGCTCCACGCCCGGGACGGCCGCCGCCTGCGCTTCGATGCGCTGCGTCACCAGCCGCTCCACCTCGGCTGGAGCCACGTCCGGATAGGACGTGTAGACCACCAGGCGCGGATAGCTCACGTCGGGCAGCAGATCGATGGGAAGCCGAAAGAAGGAGATCAACCCCAGCAGCACGACGCTCAGGAAGAGCATCGCGACCGCTACGGGGCGGTGCGTGGATCCGCGCGGCAGGGACATCTCAGCGGGATTGCGCGGAGAGGAGGTCGTCCATACGGACGCCAGCGGCTTCTTCGAAGGCGATCCTGGCCTGGACGAAGTCGTAGCGAGCGCCCAGCGCGTCGCGGCGGGCCTGAGCGTCCTCGCGCACGGCGGACTGCAGCTCCTCGAACGACTTCACGGCGAGCCGGTATTCCTCACGCACCAAGCGCAGGCGTTCCTCAGCCACGTCCTGGGCGGCACGGGTGGCCTCGACCTGGTCCGACGCGCTCATCAGATCGATCCAGGCGCTCCGGACGTCGCGCTCCACCTCCAGCCGGCGCAGCCGGGTGGTCTCCTGCGCGTTCCGCAGACCCACATCGGCCTGCGCGATCTGATACGAGGTCTGGAACTGCCGGAACACGGGGATGCTGAGCGACAACTGGAGATTGCCGTTGGAGCGGTCGTTGGGGCTCAGGTCGAAGAGCGCTTCGCCGTCCTGGGCAAACGTCCCGCGGCCCAGGCTGCCGTCCAATGTGAGAGACGGCCAGCGTCGCGCGCGCGCGGCCGACGTGGCCGCGGCAGACGCCTGCTCGTCGGCCGCCGCGCTTCGAACCGTGGCGTGGTTCTCCACCGCCTGTCCCACCAACCCCTCGACATCGACCGTGGAGGGATCGAAGAGGACGACGGCGGTGGGGTCCACCGCCTCCACGCGCTGGGTGGGCACCCCGATGGCCGCTTGCAGCCCCAGCAGCGCCTTGTCGCGCTCCCCGGCGGCGGCCCGGACCTGGACGTCCTGGCGGCGCACCGCCAACTCGGCGCCCAACACGTCGCTTCTCGACTTGCCCGCGAGCGCGAACAGCCGTTCGGTCGCTTCGAGATCCCTCCGCACTTCATCGAGCAGGGCCTGTTCGATGGCTAGCAGCTCCTGCTGCCTCTGCGCGGTGTAGAAGTCTCGTTCGACCGACGCCTCCACGCGAAGCAGCTCCGCCCGGGCCGTCCACCGTCGGGCCTCGCCCGCCGCCCGCGCCTGTCCAAGCTCGTGGAAGCGCCTCCCCCCCTCGAAGAGCGGCACGCTCAGCCCCAACCCCTGGTTGGATCCCGAGTTGTACCGGGTCTGCGCGTTGGGATTGGGGATCGGGTTGCCGAAGTCGTCCGTTCCGACCAGCTGGCGCGTGAACCCACCACTGGTGCCCGCCGACAGGTTCAGGCTGGGCAGGAACGCCCCCCAGGCCTGCCGCGTCTCGGGGACGGCCAGATCCAGGTTGTTGAGGGCACTCCGGTAGGCGGGATTGCCCTCGCGAGCCAGTTCCAGAGCGCGCTCCAGCGTCAACGACGTTTGCGCCTGCAACCTGGCTGCGGTGCTCGGGAGCCACGGCGCGGCTGTCAGCAGGAGGACCAGCGGCGCCCGCCCGGTGTTCATCGTCCCGGTCTCCGCTCGTCGGCGCCGAGTCGCTCCTCGAGCCGGATCGGGGCATCGTGGATCAGGTAGGTGTGGCCGTCCACCAACACGATCTCCCCGGGCTCGACCGTCTTGGTATCGGGGTTGTCCACGATCTCGACGAGGGTCTCGTTCTCCCGTCCGGGAGTCACGTAGCGCCACTCGGACCGCAGGATGTCTCCGTCCTGACGGGCGACGAACAGCATGGGCCGACCATCGCGTTCGAGGATGGCACGCCGCGGCACCAGGATGCGATCCGGGAAGTACTCGGCTTCCAACGAAACCCGCGCGTACATCCCCGGCTTGATCCGCCCCTGCGGGTTCCGCAGGTAGAGGGTGACGCGGGCGCTGCCGGTCTCGGGGTCGACCAACGGGTTGATGGTCTCGAGCGTGCCGTCGAAGACCTCCCCTGGCAGGGCTGTGAAGGTTACTCGAGCCCGCCGCCCCCGGGAGAGCAGGTCCAGGTCCTTTTCGAGGACCTGCGCCTCCACCTTGATCGGATCCAGATCGACCAACGTGAGGAGCTCCGCGCCCTCGTTGACGAACTGGCCGGGGACCACCTTCAGATCCGCCACGCGTCCAGCGAAGGGTGCCCGCACATGCGTGCGCTCCAGCGCCAGCTCGGCCTCGTCCAGTGCCACCTGCGCCTGGTCGTATCCGCTGATCGAGCGCGCGAAACGCTCTCGCTCCGCCCTCAGCTCGGGATCCGTGATCTCTTCATCGAAGAGAATCTTCTGCCGATAGGCTGCCTCGGCGGAGAGCAGCTCGCTCCGGCGGCGGGCGACGCCCAGCGCGTACTCGGTGGAATCGATCTGAAGCAACAGCGTCCCCTGCCCCACCGGGTCGCTCTCGCGAACCTGCACCTCGAGCACGGCCCCACGCACCAGGGCACCCACCTGCGCCTCACGGATCGGCTCGGCGCGGCCATCCGCCGTCACCGACATCCAGAGGGTGTCCCGGACCACGGGCTCCCCGACCACGGCCGACGCGCCTTGCGTCGAGAACTGCAGGGCCGCGGAAGTCTCCGGAGACGACTCGTCCGCCTGGCCCGGCTCCGCCCCGGTAGACGTCTCTCCTTCGGGCGTCTCGCCGCGAAGGCGGTAATAGACGCCCACTGTGAGGGCCGCGAGGACCAGGAGAACGGTGAACCCACCGAGAGTCTGTTTCGAGAAAGCCATTCAGTCGCCCTTCCGCGCGGGGTTGACCGGCGTCGAGGGGGAGAGGTCCTCCGCCCGAGCGCGACCCATTGGATGCGCGGTCGAGGAACAGCGTTGCCGCCCGAGGAGCACCGGCCGGCCCGTGCCCTCGAAACGTCCGTCCTAGGGTACCCGCGGCGATCGGCCGGGGTCAATGTCGCCGCGAGACGGGGCCTGCCCTGACGGGTGGGCTCGCCCGCCGCCCCGCACAGGAACGCCTAGACGACCCGCTGCGTCGGAAAGGGCAGGACTGCGGTCTCGGGCCGGTCCTCGCGCAACGCGTACCGGAGGATGCCCGGTCCCGGGCTGCGGATCGCCGCATAGAGGTGCGTGCCGCACGGCGAGAGTCCGAGCGCGATCGCGTCGTAGTCGAGCTCGAAGGCGCGACGGAGGTGGAGATCCCAACCGAACTCGACGACCAGCCGGCCGGCGGACGCTGCCGCTCCACACTCGAGCGGGCGCCGCCCGCCGTAGAGCGCGAACAGCGAATCCGCGCCGGCGACGAGGTCGATGTATCCGGTCCGCGTTCGCTCGTCGAACAGGGCGACCGGACGTCCGAAGGTGCGATCGACCCGGTAGTGAGGCTCGAAGTCCTGCAGTCTGGGCGCCCGGGCCAGGACGTGTCCGTCGGTGTCGAGGACCTCCAGTCGATCCGCCCTACGTGTTGCCAGGGCGTACAGGCTGCCTCCGGGATGCACGCGCAGGACCGATTCGTAGGCAGCCTGTCGGATGGCGAGGTCCTCCGCGTGGGGACCCGGAACCTGCCCGAAGGTCTCGATCAGACGGCCTTGCGCATCGAAGCGCGCCAGACGGTTCGTCGGGAAGGCGCCGGTGGCCACGATGCTGTCGCCGGCCCACTCCGCTTGTTGCACCGGGTGGATCGCCTCCAGGGTCACCGTGTGTTCGGGGAGGCGCCGGGGGGGTAGGCCCACCGCCTCTCCATGAAGGTCGAAGCGGGTCAGGCGATGGAGGACAGAGTCGAAGGCCCAGACACCATCGGGGTCGTCCTTGCGGCGGGTCAGCGAGCGCGGTCCCAGGAACGCGCCCGGGCTGCGACCCCGGCTGCCCGTCTGACGGAGTACCCGGGCCCGAGCCAGGTTGAGCACCCGGAGCGCGGGAGGGGCGGTCTCGTCGAGAAGGACGAGGTGCTCGTCGTCCACCGCCAGGGCCTGTTGCGGATGACCCACCATCCGTGACGGACAAACCCGTGCACCCCGAAGCGGGGAGACGGCACGCAAGGTCTCGATCATGCCCATCGGTTCCACAGGCGCCCCACGGGGCGCCCCTCAGGGGGGTACAACCCGAAAACGACCCCCTGCAGGGGACGATTCCGGTGCCAATGAACCGGATGTCTTGTCCGAGGCGGGACGAAGACGACCTGCGTCCCCCCCAAATCCCAAATCCGTGTCTTCTACTGCTGCAACGCGCCTCCGCCACCCGCGCTCACGAACGTCGCCGCAGCCGACTGCGCGGCGGGCCTCTCCTGACCCGGTGCCTCTGCGAGCACAACGGGGCGGTCCGCCGCCCGCGGCGCCACGCCCGGCAGGGATGCGACGAGCACGGTACGGACCGCAGTCCCGAGGTCCTCGGTGATCACGGCGACGCGACCGCCCTTGTCGGAGGCCAGCGCGGCAGCGCGTCCGGGGAGCTCGTAGCTGGCCTCCACGCGACCGTGGCGGTCGACGACGTCCACAAAGGACCGGGGCCAGAAGTCCTTGAAGCCCGCGTCCCCGGCCCCACGTTGGACCTCCCGCCAGTCGCGGAAGCGCAGCACGGCGAAACGTCCGCCGGAAAGGGCGGCAAGCCCCGTTACGTTGGGTTGGTACGCCGCCCGATTGAGCCGGAAGCCGTCCATGACGGGGCGACCGACCATCACGACCGGATCCACGCCCCGATGGTAGACGGGGAGAGGGATCGGATCGCCGATCTCGGCACCCGTATGATCGTATCCACGGATGGTGGCATCAGCCTCGGTGAGCACCCACAGCGTATCCGCCACGAAGTCCGCGTTGACGTGGTTGAACACACGGCGCAACACCACGTCCTCGTAGGGAGTGGGCTCGCCCAACGACCCCAGCTGCTGACCCTGGGGATCCCAGATCCGCACCAGGGCGACGCCCTCCCAGGCATCGGAGTCCTTCAAGTAGGGGCCCAGGGAGGCGCTGAACCACGAGTCCACGAAACGACCGTCCCGCGCCAGGGCGAACTCGCCCACGTAGGGGATCCCCTGGGGAATCGGCGGTGCGGCCACCACGTCCCGGTAGGTTCCGTCCGCGTCGAAGAACTGGATGCGCCACTCCTCGGAGTCGACGGCCATGAATCCCGACCCGTCATCGCGGCAACGCACCATCTCGAGACGCCGGAATTCCCCTGGGCCCTCCCCGTCACGTCCCAGGGAACGCAGGTGCCTGCCCTCGGGGTCGAACCAGTCGATGCGCTCGGTGCCTCCGTCGGAGACGAGGAGCTTGTCGCCGAGGAAGCACGCGCCGTTCGGAATGAGAACGAGCGAGTCCCGCCCCGCGAACTGGGGCGAGCGGAGATCCAGCCATGCCAGCGGCTCGGCAGGCACGGCACTCGATAGCGACCGGCGGCCGTCCAGGAGCACGGCGCGGTCCAGATCGCGGCCGGCTCGCGCACCGCACGCGACCAGACTCAACACCAAAGAAGACAGTGTCAGGAAGCGACCGAGCTTGTGCACAGCTTTTCGAACCTCTCGGGTTTGTCGTTGCCACGGTACGGCCAGACATCCAGGACTTCCTCCCCGTTGCGGATCAAGACCACAGCGGGGACGGCCTGGATGGCGAGCACCTTCTTGATGTCGGGTTGAAAGACCACCCGACTGTCCTTGTGTACCAATTCCCGGAACTCCCGCGCCCCCGGATCGTCCGTGTCCGACACCCACACGGTCGGAACAGCCAAGCCATCCCCTCGCCGCGCCTCTTTGACCGCTGCCTCGTGACAGAACGGGCAGACGGAGGCGAACACGACGATGGCCTCGCACGCACTTCCGGTCAGAAGCGTGCTCGAGGTGCCGTCCTTCAGATCCACGACCTCCAGAGAGGCCAGGTCACGAACCCGCTCACCAGGCTCGAGCTTGGAGACATACAAAGCCTTTCCGCCGGAGAGCCGCGATTGGATGAACGCGTGCCCTCCGGTGGCGAAGGCCAGTAGGCCTACGATCAGGACGGTCTTACGAGAGCTGGACATCAGGGGCGCGGAGGTCCCGATTCAGACTGCGCTCAGGAGGAGCAGTGACAGAACAGCCAGCACGACGCGCAGCAGGCGAAGATCTCACCCGCGTCCCGGTCGATGCAGATGTTGTCGCTGTACCCGGCCGCCGCGGGCGCCGCGATTCCCAGGTTCACGAGCACGAACGAAGTGAGGATCCAGTGCTTGCGCACGAACCCGAGGGCCTTCCGCATGGCGGTCTCCTTTTGTACCAGATCTGGATTTCTGTGGTCTCGACCGAACACGGAGAACGACCGCCCCAGCGTGAGACGATTTCGTGTGCGCCCCCCATCGCCCACTCCATCGCTCGCCGCCTTGAACCACCGAAGTGATCGGGCGGCCGCCCCCATGTTCGACCCTACAACGTCACGAGCCCCGAGATCGGTTTACACGGAGTCGGCAGGACCTCGTCCAAGGGCCCTGGGAGCCCCCGGCGGGCCCCGCCAGGCCCGGGAAGGCTCGGGCCCGGCCGGTAAACGGTTTCCCCCGTCCGTGGCGTTCCATACCATGGGGGATATGCCCCCGTGGTTCAGCTGGCATAGGGACCATGCTCGACCGAGAGGAGCGTGAATACTCTGACGGGACACCCGACGTCACGGCGCGGGCTCGATACTGCGGCCTGGCAGATGACAAACCACTTCCTGCTGCTCGTACTGCTCGGCTCGCTCCTCTATATCGCGGGCAGGGTCGTGGGAACCGGGGGGAGCGCACAGGACGCCGTTGGAGCGGCTCTCTCGCTTCCGGGCTTCCTCTTCGACGTGCTCCCGGTCATCGCCGGTTTGGCCATCGTGACGGCGCGACCCTCGCGGGCCACCTTGGGACACGCGCGGCGCCTTGCGGTGATCGTCCCGATCATGATGCTGTTTCTCGACTCCGGGGTGGGGCCTGCCGCCTTCCGTGCTCAGGTGCGCCGCGCGACAGGCGGGAGCTCCGACGAGATTCCCCCGGCGCTCAGGACTGACGAGGTCGTCGTCGACGCGCACGGATCGCTGGGCGCGGTCGCACAGCTCTTGCGAAGCGGCGAGATCGCCCATGTCCCGGAGACGCCCGACCGCGCCGATTTCGACGCGCCTCGAGTGGTGGCCATCCGGGCGGGCCAGCGCCTGTTGGACATGACGCTTCCAGTCATCCTCATCGGCATTGCCCTGGGGATCATCGGGTGGTTGCACCGCAGGGTGCGGTTCGAGCGAGAGATCGATGGTCGAATGGCACAACTGATCATTGGATGGACGATCGTCCCCCTGGTCGTGTTCATGGTTTCCAGCTGGCGGGTCTCCACTACATTCGCAGCGATCTTCAACGGCTCCCCCCTGGGAACCGTCCTGATCCCCTACATACCCTTCGGGATTGTCGCAGCCGTTGGCTGGCGGTCCGCCTCGCAAGCGATGCGAGACATGGACCCCTGATCCGTCCGACCCGACGCTCCCCTGCCCCCCAAATGAAGAGCCCCCTGGCGTGAGCACTGCGGACTCCCGCGAGTTCCGCACGCTGATGGCGGAGTATACGCCTCGGCTGCTTCCGGTGGCGGCTTCGTTCGCCGATCGGGAGACCGAGGCCGAGGACATCCTGCAGGAGGTATGGATCCAGGTGAGCCGTACGATGGACCGAAGGCCGCCCGATGCACCGTTGGGGGCGTGGCTCTATCGGATCACGCTCAACGTAGGCCGGTCGCACCGGCGAAGGCGTCGACGACGCGAGGGCTTGAGGATCGGTCAGTGGGGTTGGTGGAGTCGCGACCGCGACGAGACCCGAGTCCCCACGATCGAAGGAGCCCAGGCCAAGAAGCGCATCTGGCAAGCGATCGCCGACCTGCCGGACCTCCAGAAGGAGGTGATCCTGCTACGGGTGGTGGAAGAGCGCAGCACCGCTGAGGTAGCCCAGATCCTGGGGCGAGCGGAAGGGACGGTAAAAGCGTCGCTGCATCGGGCCTTGGGCAAACTGCGCAACGAAATCGGAGAGCGGCACGATCTTCGCTTGACATGATTGAACCGGTAGGTCAAGCGCCACATCCCCCGGGACGGAGGTACGGAATGCAAGGACAGGAAGGCACAGGGTCGCTGGCCGAATTCGCGGACGAGGAGCTGCTCTTCGCGCTCCAGCGGCTGGCCCGTGAGGAGGCCTCGCTCCCCCTCGGGATGATCTCCCGCCTGGAGGCGGGTGTCGTTCGTGCGCAGCGGGCCTCAGCGACTCTCAGTGCAGATGCCGCCGCCGTGATGGCCTCGCTGGTCTTCGTGGTGGGAAGCTTGGTCTATGACGACGTGTTCTCGGTCGCGTTCAGCGCGGCCCTGGCCGCCGCCTCCGGGCTGTACGCGTATTCGTTGCGTTGGATCCTGGCTCCGGTGAACCAGACGACCTGAGCCGACGGGGTATACGGACGGCGGCTCTTCGTGAGCACCCCCCGCCGTCACCCCCCGTAGGTCCGCTCGACGTACGCCTCCAGGATTCCCTTGAATTCCTCGACCAGCCCCTCCCCCTTCAATGTCGTGTAGTGCTCCCCGTCCACGTAGACGGGTGCCTTGGGCTCTTCGAAGGTGCCCGGGAGCGAGATCCCCAGGTTGGCATGCTTCGACTCACCGGGTCCGTTCACGACACATCCCATGACGGCGACATCCATGGCCTCGACACCCGGGAACCGCTGCCGCCACGAGGGCATCTGCTCCCGAATGTAGTCCGTGATCTGCTGCGCCATCTCCTGGAAGAACGTGGAGGTGGTCCGCCCGCAGCCCGGACAGGAGGTGACCTGCGGTTCGAAGTTCCGGATCTGCAGGGATTGCAGGATCTGCTGGGCCACCCGGACTTCCACGGCGCGATCGCCGCCCGGCTCCGGCGTCAACGACACGCGAATGGTGTCGCCGACCCCTTCGGTCAACAGCACGGCCAAGCCGGCCGTGGAGGCCACGATCCCTTTCGCGCCCATCCCGGCTTCGGTCAGCCCGAGGTGCAGGGGGAAGTCGGAGAGGGGTGAGAGTCGCCGGTAGGCCTTGATGAGATCGGGCACTGCGGAGACCTTGGCCGACAACACGATGCGGTCGTGGTCCAACCCCGTCTCTTCCGCGAGCGCGGCGGAGCGCAGCGCGCTCTCGACCATCGCATCGATCAACACGTCGCCGGCGTCCTTGGGCTGAGCCGCACGCGCGTTCGCGTCCATCATCTCGGTCAGGAGGCGCTGGTCCAACGACCCCCAGTTGACTCCGATCCGCACCGGCTTCCCGTGCTCAACGGCGACGCGCACGATGGCCTGGAAATTCTCGTCCCTGCGCGTGGTCCCCACGTTGCCCGGATTGATCCGGTACTTGGCCAGCGCGCGTGCGCAGTCCGGGAACTCCGTCAGCAGGATGTGACCGTTGTAGTGGAAGTCGCCGATGATGGGCACACTGACGCCCTGATCCGCCAGCCGGGCCACGATCTCGGGAACCGCGCGGGCGGCTTCGCGATGGTTGACCGTCACGCGTACCAGCTCGCTCCCGGCAGCGGCGAGCCCAGCCACCTGCTCCACCGTGCTCGCCACGTCGGCCGTATCGGTGTTGGTCATGGACTGGACCACCACCGGGGCATCCCCACCCACCGTCACACCGCCGATCTCCACCGGAACGGTCTTTCTGCGCGTCCATGTGCTCACTGCGAGGTTCCTCCCCTCTGGCCGGGTTCCAGCAGGAGAATGTAGCGAGATATCCAAGGACGGGGCCGGGTCCGGAGGGCAGGACCGTGGATCGTGCGCACCCCCGGGCCGCCGAGCCGCCGAGGGCGGGGGCCCGCCGACTTAGGCTCCCGGCGTGCCCGGCTCGGCAGGGGTCGCTGCGGGCACGTCGCCGCCCTGAGCCGGCGGAGTGTCCGCGCCGGCGGACTCGTCGGGCAGCAGGCCGCGATCCCGCATCGTGTCCTCGATGGACTGGCGGGAGTAGTAGAGTTCGACCCGGCGGTTCTGCGCGCGCCCCTCCGGGCTGGCGTTGTCTCCGATGGGCCGGTACTCGCCGTAGGCCTCCACCGTCATCGACTGCGGCTCATGGCCCGTCTCCACGAGGAGACGCGCGACGCCCGCCGCCCGAGCGGCGGACAGCTCCCAGTTGGAGTGGAAGATCGGGGAGCGGATGGGGATGTCGTCGGTGTGTCCGGAGACCACCAGCGGCACCTGGATGGCCTGCAGGATCAGTCCCAGCCGCTGCACGATCTCGACGCTCGCGGCTTCGATGTCACTCGAACCCGGACGGAAGAGGGCCATGTCCTGGATGCGCAGGTACACTCCCGCATCGTCCTGGGACACGTCGACCTGCTCCGAGAGATCGTTCTCTTGGACGAACTGCTGCAGGACGTTGGCGATATCCGACATCGCCGCGCTGACCTGGCCCGCGCCGGAGTCGACGTAGACCTCCTCTGGTTTGGCGGGCTCCTGTGTCATGGGAGGAGGCACCTCGGAGATGACGCCCGTTCCCTCTTCCCCGAGGGCTTCACGGAACGACGCGGCCACCGCCTTGAACTTCTCGACCTCGATGCTGGACATCGAGAACAGCAGGATGAAGAAGGTCAGGAGGAGACTCATGAGGTCTCCAAACGTCATGACCCAGGCCGGCGCACCTTCTTCGGGTGGGGGCCCGGCGGACTCCTCTTCGAGGACCGGTGGGGGGCTTTCCTTCTTCTTCGGCTTGGAGGCCGGCTCCGGGGGCGCGGGGCCGGGGGAGGGTGCAATCGGTGCCGGGGCCCCTGCGGCGGGCTCCGGCACCGGCTCCAGCACTTCGGCCGCGGGCGCGGACGAACTCATGCGGAGGCCTCGAGGGCCGCATCCAGGTCGGCCCGCTCAGGCATGAACGCCTTGAACTTCTCTCGCATCAGCACGATCGAGTCTTCCTTGCGAAGAGCCATCATGCCCACGAAGGCCAGCTGCAACTGCTGCATCTCCACCTGGAGGCGTCGGTCCAGCTTGGTGACCATCGGCAGGAAGATCAGGTTGGCCAACAGCGCCCCGTACAGCGTGGTGAGCAGGGCCACGGCCATCTTGGGACCGATCGACGACGGATCGTCCAGGGTCGCGAGCATCTGAACGAGACCGATGAGGGTTCCCACCATCCCGAAGGCGGGCGCGAACTTCGCCGCCTCGTTGAAGATCTTCTGGCCCGTGAGGTGCCGCTCCTGGATCGCCTTGCGTTCCGTCGCCAGGATCTCCTGCAAAGCGCCCTGGTCCGTCGCGTCGGCCACCAGGAGCAGGCCCTTGGCCACGGCCTCCGAAGGCGCCTTGTCGGCGAGCCCCTCGAGGGCCAGGAGCCCGTCCTTCCCGACCGCCTTGCGGCATTCGATGAGGAACTGCATCAACGCGATCATCTCGTGCTTGGGGCTCTTGAAGACGCGACCGAGCACCTTGCCCACCATCTTGAGCTCGCCTCCGGGGAAGGCGATGAATACCGCTGCGATGGTACCGCCCACGACGATGAGGACGGAGGGAATGTCGATGAACGCGCCGATCCCCGAGCCCAACATGATGGCCGAGAGTACCAGACCAGCACCCGCGACCAGACCGCCCAAGCTCCCGATATCCACCGTTGTGCGCTCCCTGAAATCCGACTAGGGGGCCGCCCGACTTGCGTGTGCCCCAGCTGGAGGGGCACGACGGCCCGACGAGCGGGGGTGCGCCCTCGATGGTCAGTATCGGAGCCGGGGGGGGTGCGCTTTAGCCGTGATCCGGTGGGGAGCGAGGGGGCAGGGGCCCGGCCCGCCCCCATAAAGGCCAAGGCCCACCCCCGGGACAGCGTCCGGAGGTGGGCCGGGAGAATCCAGCGGGAGGTCAGTTGTTCGGGGCGCCCTCGTCGATCCAGGAGCGGATGACCGCGATCTCCTCCGGCGGCATGGGCTCGTCCGCATCCTTGGGCATGTCACCGTCGACCAGCATCTGCACCATGAGGCTGTTCTCGGCGTCACCGGCCTCGACCACGGTCCCCCAGGTCGAGCCGACCATCAACGTTTCGTAGCTGGTGAGGTCGAGGCCCTCTTCCAGGACCTTCTCACCGTCCTTCATGCCACCATGGCACTCCACGCAGTACTTCTCGAGCAGGGGCATCACGTCGGTGGCAAAGCTGGTATCCAGGCCAGCCGCCCGGGCCCGCGGGGAATCCGGCCGATCCAGCCCGGGCGTGGCCCCGACCAGCGCCAAGCCCACCCCAACGACCACCGACCCGACCGCGAGGCTCCGCAGACGGGCCTCAAGCCCGCGGCGAGCTCCATCCGCTCCCGTTCGACGTCCCCCTGCCCGACGGGGTTCCTGCATGGGCACCTGATCCATTCTCTGCCTCCCTGAAGCACCTTGGTTCGTACATCCGTCGGGATCTGCCCGACGCAACGGAGCGGGTGGGACTCGAACCCACATACCCTTGCGGGCGCCGGTTTTCAAGACCGGTTCCTTAGCCAATTCGGACACCGCTCCCTGACTCCCCGGGCCCCTGACGCCCGGTTGGCCCCCGTATACACCCCCGGAGGTCCCTCGGGTCGCCTCACCCTCGGAGACCCCCCGACGGGCCGGGCCCCCGTCAGTGCCGGAACAGGCGCCTGCCCGTGAACACCATGGCAATGCCGTGCTCGTCGGCGGCCGCGATCACTTCCTCGTCACGGACCGACCCGCCTGGCTCCACGATCGCGGTCACCCCGGCGGCGGCGGCGGCGTCGACGCCGTCCCGAAAGGGGAAGAAGGCATCGGAGGCCAACGCGGAGCCGGCGAGGGAGAGCCCCGCTTCGGAGGCCTTGCGGACGGCCAGCTTCGAAGAATCCACGCGGCTCATCTGGCCGGCACCGATCCCGAGGGTCGCTCCGTACTTCGCAAAGAGGATGGCGTTCGATTTGACCGCGAACACGGCGGCCCAGGCGAAGCGCAGGTCCTGTTCCTCGGCAGGCGTCGGAGCCCGGCGCGTCACCACTCGCCACTCACCACTCTCGCGTCCCAGGAACGGAGGCACGGGCGAAGCCTGCCGGAGGACTCCGCCAAAGACTGTGCGGAGTTGTTCACCCGCCCCACCCAGCCCCGCCCCCATCACGAAGGCGGCGGCCCGACGGGCGTTCTCGGGCACGTCCCCCACCCCCGTACCCCCTTCGCGGTCCGTGGGCGTGGCCGGCATCCGCAGAAGACGCACGTTCTTCTTGCGAGAGAGCACTTCGAGAGCATCGGGCTCGAAGTCCGGGGCCACGAGACACTCGATGAAGAGCTCACTCATGGCCTGGGCCGCCTCGACGTCTACGGCCCGATTGGTCGCGATGACGGAGCCGAACGCGCTCACCGGGTCCGTACGCAGCGCCGCCTTGTACGCCGCCAGGGTGGAGCGCCCCAGGGCGAGGCCGCAGGGCGTGGTGTGCTTCACGATGACGACGGCAGGGTCGGTCGCGAACACGAAGGGGGCGAGTGCGAGCAGGGCGCCGTCCAGATCGAGGTAGTTGTTGTAGGACAGCTCCCTCCCGTGCAGTTGCTCCAGCGCGGCCAGGCCGCGCGGTGGTCCGGGCAGCGGATAGAATGTGGCCGCCTGGTCCGGGTTCTCTCCGTACCGCAGGGAGTGTCCTCCCTCCAACGCCAGGAGCAGGTTGGACTCCCCCTCGGCAAGGTAGCCGGCCACCGCCGCATCATACGCGCTGATGTGCCCGAAGACCTTCGCCGCCAGACGCCGCCGCAAACCCGGGTGATCGCTCCCCTCATCGAGCGCGGCCACCACGGACGCATAGTCGGTGGGATCGACGACCACCCAGACATCCCGGTGGGACTTCGCCGCCGCCCGGATCATGGTGGGCCCGCCGATATCGACCTTCTCCATCGCCTCCCCGACCGGCACCCCGCCTCGAGCGACGGTTTCGCGGAACGGATAGAGGTTGACGGCAACCAGATCGATGGGCCGATAGCCCTGGGTCCGTAGGGCGTCCATGTCGTCCGGACGGTCCCGCCGGGCCAGCAGGCCCGCATGGATGGCCGGGTGGAGCGTCTTGACCCGACCGCTCATCATCTCGGGGTGGCCGGTGACGGAGGAGACTCCCACCACCGGAATCCCCGCCGCCTGCAGGGCCTTCGCCGTCCCGCCGGTGGAGATGATCTCCCACCCCCTCTCGTGGAGGGCGCGGGCGAAGTCCTCGATTCCACTCTTGTCGGAGACGCTCAGCAGAGCCCGGCGGGGCGCGTCGTTCATCGGCAGCTCGTTCGCATCAGGGTCAGGGGATCGTGGGACGACGCCTGCGTCGCCACCAACCAGTCGGTGGTCCAGTCGAGGGGGGACGGTTCATCGCCCGCGCGCAACGCCGCGCAAACGCGATCCAGCACATGCGGATAGAGGGCACGTTCCGCGGCCTGCACTCGGTCGCGCAGCCGCTCCACCGTGTCGCCGGCCCGCACGGGTACGGGCCACTGTGCCAGGGATCGGCCGCGGTCGTATTCGTCGGTTACCCAGTGGACGGTGGGTCCGGTCAGGCGCACCCCGGAGGAGAGCACGGCTTCGTGCACATGGTCTCCGTACATGCCCTTCCCGCCAAACGAGGGAAGCAAGGCGGGATGCACGTTCAGCATCCGGTTCCGGTAGGCACGCACCACCGGCGCTGGCACGAGTCGCAGGTAACCCGCCAACGCCACCACCGTGACATCGGCATCCTCGAGTCGCCCCAACAGGTCCGCAGTCAGGTCCGACTCGCTGCGCCCGGTTACGGGGACGACGGCACTGGGTATGCCGGCCGTTCGAGCGCGCTCCAACGCCCCCGCGCTCGGACGGTCCGAGAGGAGGACCGACACGCTCCAGCAGCGGTCGGGCTGGGCGCGAACGTGGTCTAGAAGCGCTTGGAAGGTGGTGCCGCCGCCCGACGCCAGGACTCCGACCCGGATCATGCCAGATCCCCTCCGTAGTGGGGGACCAGAAATGGATTCCCGATGCGCTCCCAGCCTACCGTAGTCTCGGGTCCGTGCCCGGGAAGGAGCCGCGTATCGTCCGGGAGCGAGAGCACCTCACGCCGAATCGAGGCCATGAGGGTACGCAGGTCGCCGCCAGGAAGATCCGTGCGTCCGATCGAGCCTCGGAACACGACGTCCCCGACGATCGCCCACCCCTCGGCGTCGCAATGGAAGAGCACGTGCCCGGGCGCGTGACCGGGGACGTGTCGCACCACCAGCCTGCATCCGGGAAGGTCGATCTCCTGACCGTGCGCGAGATCCGACTGCACCGGCGGAAGCACGCCGATCGTGAGGCCAAAAGCCGCTGCCTGCGCCGTGGCGTTCCGGTACAGCGGCACATCGTCCGGGTGCATGCGCACCGGCACCGACGAGTGGGACATTACGTCCGGGAGACCGTCGATGTGATCGAGGTGCGCGTGCGTGAGCAATACCCTGTCGAGGGTCAGCCCGCGCTCGTCGAGCAGGGCCAGTGCCTCCGGTGTCGCGGCCCCCGGATCGACCAAGGTCGCCCGGCGGGCTGCCGGCGAGACCACCAGCCAGGTGTTCTCGGCGAAAGGCCCACCTTCGAAGCAGATCAATTCGGTCACCGCGGGGACACCCTTCCCAGGAACGCGAGAGCGGTCCGCGGAATGCGTCCCGCGGACCGCCCCCTTCTGCTGGACCGGACCCGTTTCAAACCGTGAACGAGCTGCCGCAGCCACAGCCTCCCGAGGCATTCGGGTTCTTGAAGGTAAACCCAGAACCCATCATTCCGGTGACATAGTCGATCTCCACGCCTTCCAGATACTGAGCGGAGAACGGGTCGATGAACACTCGAATGCCCTCGCGATCGAGAATCTCGTCGTCGTCCTCGGGCGCGTCGTCGATGTTCAGGGAATACTGAAACCCCGAGCAGCCACCGGGCAGGACCGCGACCCTGAGGCCCGCCTCCTCGGTCCCGTGCTCCTCGAGGAACTTCTCGACCGTCTGCAGCGCGGTCGGTGTCAGCGTAATCTGCATGTTCCCTCCACGACCCCGCAGGAGCCCTCTTCGGATCCTCATCTCGGGTCGACAGCTTCTACCCCCCACGGGGTCCTGCGGTTCGGGCTCGGCGGGGTTGGGACGAAGCTAAGCGGAAGGCTGAAAACCGGTCAACGCCGCTACCAGCACCTCGACCAGGGCATCCTCCTGCTCCGCCGCCACGGTGCGCAGATCCAACAGCACCCGCTCGCCTTCGATGCGCGCAACCACCGGGGGGGCCCCCCGACGGAGCAGCCGGGCCAGCGCTTCCCCTCCGTCCAACGCCAATGCATGGCTCTCGAGTTCCGCCCCAGGCAGTGTGCCCCCTCCTACCACCGAAGCGCAGGGCTGCGCCCTCGCCCCGATCCCCCGCCCCGCGAGTCGTTTCACCAGAGCGTCGACGCGCAGCGCGACGTGATCCGGAGGCTCGGCGATCATCCGGAGGGTGGGAATCTGCCGCCACGCCTCCGAGGAGTCGCGGTAGTGCCGCAGGGTGGCTTCCAATGCGGCCAGCGTCAGCTTGTTGGAGCGCACCGCCCGAGCCAGGGGGTGACGGGCGGCAGCGGCAACCGCCTCGCGCCAGCCCACCAGCATCCCGGCCTGGGGACCTCCCAGGAGCTTGTCGCCCGAGAACACCACCAGCGCCGGACCGGCGCGGACCGCGTCCTGCACCCGGGGCTCGTCCGGCACCCCGGCCCCACCGAGGTCGACGAGGGCGCCGGTGCCCAGGTCGTGCACCACCGGAACGCCGAAGCGACCGCCCAGCTCCACAAGCTCCGCGAGCCCCGCCTCTTCGACGAATCCCTCCATGCGGAAGTTGGAGGGGTGGACCTTGAGAATGGCCCCCACCTCCCCGCGCCGTAGCGCCGCTTCGTAGTCTCTCAGGCGGGTCCGATTGGTGGTCCCCACCTCGAGCAGAGGCGTCCCGGCGGCCTCGACGACCTCGGGAATGCGGAACCGCCCTCCGATCTCGATCAACTCACCTCGCCCGACCACCACAGCTTGCCCGCGCGCTAGCGCGGCGACGGACAGGACGAGGGCCGCCGCAGCGTTGTTGACCACGAGCGCATCCTCCGCACCCGCGAGCCGCGCCAGCAGGGAGCGCACTCCGGTGGCGCGTCCACCGCGCGTGCCGGACTCCAGATCGTATTCCAGAGCGCTGTAGGTGCCGGCTACCCCGTCCAGCGCGCGCCGGGCCGCGTCGGAGAGCACGGCACGCCCGAGGTTGGTGTGCAGGATCACGCCGGTCGCGTTGATGACCGGCAGCAAGCCGGCGCGCGCTTCGCTCTGCAGGCGCGCCTGCACCCGCTCCGCCCACCCCTCAGCGTCGGGAACAGCGGTGGCCCCCTGCCCCAGCGCTCTCCGCAGATCGTCCAGCGCCGCCCGCAGGTGACGGACCACTTCCGGGCTGCCGTACTCCAGCAGCAGCCCGGCGAACGGAGGGCTCGCGAGCAACCGGTCGACCCCCGGCAGGCTCCGGCGCGGCTCGAACCGGGAGGCCTGGCTCACCGCCGTCCGGCCCTCACGTGAGGCCGGACTCCCGCCTGCCCTGGCGTGGACGTCTCGCGCCGGGTCGCCGCCTGGGTCAGCGGACGGAAGATCCGGATGGTATCCGGTACCACCACGGTGTCCGCCACGGCCGTCGTGTCCCCCACTGTCAGTGAGTCCACGACGTTGGACGTGTCCGCCCCCGCCGGAATGACCCCGGGGCCCAAGGTGTCCACGACGGCCGGCACCGTGTCCGGCGGCGGTGCCTCTCGCTCCAACGACGCTTCGCCACCACCCAGAAGGATGCGGTGGATGTTGACGACGCCGGAGACCTCGACCTTCAGCGGTACGGCCACGGGCAGCGCGCGGTCGAGAAGAACGAAGAGGTTCTGTGCAGGCAGCGGCTTGCCGGGCTCCGCTCGGGCGCCTCCCGGTGTCTGCGCGAGCGGGGAGACCGGCACACGGACGGGCGGAGCAGCGGGCGTTGGGGCGGCCGCGGCGCTGTCCGCCACGGCAGCCCGCTCCCGCAGCAACTCTTCGTACTGGTGGGGATGCAGGAAGCGCTCGGCATTCGGCAGCGTATCCGCTACGGCTTCCCCTTCCGGCGCAAACCGGACCCGGACGGTGTTCAGGGGCAGGTCGGGATCCAGGTAATCGTCGAAGAACAGCTCCAGGGTCAGAGAATCCCGCACCTCGACCCGTGCCAGCCGCGCCGCGGTCGAATCGCCTTCCAGCACGCGCAGCGTGTAGAGCACCGTATCCTGCCCGCTGTTCAGCAGCGCCGTAAGCTCGTCTTTGGGCTCACTGAAGTCGGGTGCTCCATTGCGGTTGCGATCCTCGAACGCGCGCAGCCGATACCGTCCCGGCGGCAGGAAACGCAGCGCGAAGATCCCCTCCCGATCGCTGCGGGTGGGATAGGTCTCACCGCTCTCCACCTCCACGGCGTCGACACGGAGTTCGCGGGGCTGATCGGTCAGGCGATCCAGCACGCTCCCGGCCACCACCGTAGGGACCGGCTCAGGACCGGTCGAGAAGACGAGCTCGAAGGGGTCGCGCAGCGTGTTACCGAACAGGTCCTGGATCTGGGGTCGGATCAGAACGCGATAGACCTTCCCCGCCGGGAAACCGCCCGGGGCGCTGATCTCCAAGCCATCTCGCTTGTGCTGGACCTTGAGGTCCTCCACCTCAGGCGACACCAGCACCGCCTCGGCCAGGCTTCCGCCCCCGCCCCGCTCACTGATGCGCTCGTTGAAGCGGATCACGATGGCCTGACGCCACTCGGGCACGACCTCCAGAGGACCGGGACGGGTCTCGACAACGATCGGCGGCACGCGGTCTGGCGGTCCTCCGGGAATGGTCCCCTGCCGGGCACACGCGCCCACCAGCGCGAGCAGCCACACCCAGCGCTTCATGACGTCGTGAGCGCTCGCAGCTTCAGCTCGAGCGTCTCGGCCTGGTCGTGGAAGCGCGCCGCCTTCTCTCGCTCACGCGCCACGACCTCGGCGGGCGCGCGCTCGACGAAGCTGGCGTTGTCCAGCTTGGCCGCGGTCTGGCGATGCTGGGCACGCAGGCGCTCGATCTCGGCCTGCAGACGCTCGCGTTCGCGGTCGAGATCGATGAGCCCCTCCAGCGGGACGAAGACCTCCACGCCGTTGTGCAGCACCGCACTGGCGCCTACACCCGCTCCCGGAGCCTCGCTCAGCTCCGCGATACCGCCCAGGCGCGCCAGTGCTGCGCCCTCACGGTGGGCTCCGTCGACCATGGCTGCGGCTCGCTCGCCCGCAACGCGAACCGGTACCGGCTGGCCTTCCGGCACGCCGTACTCTTTCCGCAGGCTGCGCACCGTCACCACCAGTTCCTGCAACTCACCGAAGCGCTGTTCAGCGTCCTCGTCCGCCCACGCCTCCTCGGGAGCCGGCCACGGTGCCACGATGAGGGCCGGCGGCGTCGGCCTCCCTTGCGGCCTCGGGAGCCGCGCCCAAAGCGCCTCGGTCACGAACGGAACGAGCGGATGCAGCAAGCGCAGGGCGCCGTCGAGCACGTGCACCAGCGTCGCGCGCGCCGCCTCCCGGTTCGCGGGATCGGCGTCCGCGCGCAACCGCGGCTTCACCAGCTCCAGGTACCAGTCGGCGAGGTCGCCCCAGAAGAAGTGGTAGGCCTGGTCGGCCACCTCCTTCAGGCGATAGCGCTCCATCTCCCGGGTGATCCCCGCCGCGGCTCCTTGCAGACGGGAGAGGATCCAGCGATCCGCCCCCTCCAGGTCGGCGGCCACGTCCTCGACCGGGCGCACCGGATCCTCGCCCAGGTTCATCAGGGCGAAGCGACCGGCGTTCCACACCTTGTTCGCGAAGTTGCGGCCCGGGGCGAAGGATGCCTCGAGGTCCTCGTGGTCCAGGTAGATATCGGTGCCGACGGCCGCCGAGTTGATCAGGGTGAAGCGCAGCGCATCGGCCCCGAACAGATCGACGACCTCCAGGGGGTCGATCCCGTTGCCCAGGGACTTGGACAGCTTGCGGCCCTGTCGGTCTCGTACGATGCCGTTGAGGTACACCGAGCGGAAGGGAGTCTCTCCCAGGAAGGCGTAGCCGGCCATGATCATGCGCGCCACCCAGAAGAACAGGATGTCGGGCCCCGTGACCAAGGTGCTTCCCGGATAGAAGGCACGCAGATCCTCGGTGTCGTCCGGCCATCCGAGCGTGGAGAAGGGCCACAGCCACGAGCTGAACCAGGTGTCCAGCACGTCGGCGTCCTGGGAGAGCCGGGCACCACCGCAGTGACGACAGGCGTCGGGTGTTTCGACGGACACGGTGGTACCGTCGCAGTCGTCACAGTACCAGGCGGGAATGCGATGACCCCACCACAACTGTCGGGAGATGCACCAGTCCCGGATGTTCTCCATCCAGTGCTCGTACACACGCTGCCAGTGCTCGGGGGTGAACGTGACGGTCCCATCGCGGGAGGCCTGCAGGGCCGGCTCCGCCAGGGGCTTCATCCGCACGAACCACTGCTCCGACAGCCTGGGCTCCACGACGGTGTGGCAGCGGTAGCAGTGCGGCACCGAATGCCGGTGCACCTCGCTACCCGCGAACAGCCCCTGCGCCTTGAAGGCCTCGATCACGGCCGTGCGGGCCTCGAAGCGGTCCAGCCCCTGGAACGCGGCGGGCACCAGCTCGTTCAGATGCGCATCCGGCGTCATCACGTTCAACAGCTCCGCCCCGGTGCGCTGGGCGATCTCGAAGTCGCTGAGATCGTGGGCCGGAGTGACCTTCACCATCCCGGTGCCGAACTCCGGATCCACTGCGCTGTCCGCGACGATTGGAATCGTGCGCCCCGTCAGCGGCAACTCCACCTGAGCGCCCACCAGGGCGCGGTAGCGCTCGTCCCCCGAGTGCACGGCCACGGCGGTGTCGCCCAGCATCGTCTCGGGGCGCGTCGTCGAGACGGTCAGAGCCCAGCGGCCATCGTCCAGGCGCACGATCGCCGCGGCACCGGCCTCGGCCGCCAGGCGGGCGCTCTCGGCGGCCTCGGCCGCCAGCGGATAGCGGAGGTGATAGAGCGCGCCCTCCACCTCCTCACCTTCCGCTTCCTCGTTCGAAAGCGCGGTGAGACAGCGCGGACACCAATTGATGATGTACTCGCCGCGGTAGATGAGCCCCCGCTCGAACAACTCCACGAAGACCGTCCGCACGGCACGAGAGAGCCCTTCGTCGAGGGTGAAGCGGGTGCGGGTCCAGTCGCAGCTCGAGCCGATCGCCCGCAGCTGCCCGAGGATGCGCTGCTCCGTATCGCGAACGAACGTCCACACGCGCTCCACGAAGGCCTCGCGACCCAGGTCGTCGCGGGTCAGACCTTCGGACTTCAGCTGTCGCTCCACCACGTTCTGGGTCGCGATGCCCGCGTGATCCGTACCGGGCACCCAGAGCGTCGGCCGGCCGGTCATGCGCTGCCACCGGATGAGGACGTCCTGGATGGTGTTGTTCAGGCCGTGCCCCATGTGGAGCACCGCCGTGACGTTCGGTGGGGGAATGACGATGACGTAGGGTGACTCGCCGGCGGAGCGATCGACCGCCGAGGCAGGGACATGGAAGTACCCGGCCGCCTCCCAGGCGGCGTAGAGCGGCCCCTCGATGGCCTTGGGATCGAGGCGCTTCGGGAGTTCCTCCGACACTGCTCCCCTCCGATGGAATGGACACGAGGGGACGGCCCCGGCACCGCGTGGCCGCCCCCTCGGAGTATGCTGCCTTGGTCGACTCGGGCTGGGACCGGCCCGGCGCGAGAGCGCACGCTACTCTAGACGATCCAGAGCCGGTTGACCACCCCGACCACCCCCTCCACGCCGGAGATGGCCTGCTCGATCCGATCCGCCCGCGCACGAGTGGCGACCTCGCCGGTCAGCTCGAAGAACCCGTCACCCAGGTCGTGGATCTCCACTCCCTCGTCGATCCCCACGATCCGCTCCCGGAGCACCGACACGTCCGGGCCAGGCGCGCGCGTTCGGCGTAGCGCCACCACCGCCAGGAAACCGGCGACGACCCCCAGACCCAGGAGGGCCAGGGCAGCGTCGCGTTGCCTCACAGAGCTGTGCCGCTCAGCGCCGAACACGGCTGGTGTCCGGCCGGGCCGCCCGCTCCTGCTCCCGCTCCCGGTCCTTGCGCGCGCGAATCTCCTTTGCACGCTGTTCCCACGTCTCCCAGACCCGGGCACGACCTGCCTGAGCCTCGATGGCGTCCCACTCCTGGGTGCGACGGTCCAACTCTGCGCTCCGGCCCGGAGGGGCTCCGAACCCGAGCGGAAGCGGCAGGGTCAGTCCACCCAGATGGAGCTTGCCGGGCGAGACCCCCCACTTCTTGCCGTCGGCGTCCGTGTAGGTCCAGTCCAACGCCTCTTCGGCGGCCTTCTGCTCCGCAGCCATGGCCTCGTTCCACTCGGTCATGGCCCATCGCATGCGAAGCTCGGCGCGCTCCTGATCGGTGAGCTCCACGAGAGCGGGGTCGACCTGCCGCCAGACCAGCGAGTCCTCCTCCTGGGGTCGGAGCAGCTCGGCGGCCGAGCGCCCGGCGGGTCCGGGGGCCACGATCCCGGGCCCCGGCTCGCCGCCGCTCAACGGGGCGTCGACAGAGGGGGCGCCTACTTCGGGCTCCTCGATGCGCGTGGGTGACTCCGGGGTGTCGACAACAACCTCGGCCACCTCCTCGATGGCCACCAATTGCGTGCCTTGCGCCACCTCGCCGGCCCGCGGTGAGCCGGGCAGCACCACACCCCCCGGAGCGGGCGCGGTCAGAAACGGGTAGAGGAACACGAGAAGCAGGTGGAGCGCCGCCGAGATGGCCAGGGCGACCCACAACACGCGGTTCCCGCCGGCCTTCCGGCTGATCACGGAAGGCCTGCCCTCAGGTGCGTTCTGGGCGGGCCGGTTCATCGCAGGTCTAACACCGTGGCTTTCCAGGGGGTTCCGGCACTCCACGCCCGGATGGGACGGCTCGCCCCTCGGGATCAAAGCAGGCGGCCGAGGCGCTCCGCTGCTTCGGACAGCCGATCCCGCCCCACCGTGAGGGCGATGCGGAAGAAGCCCTCACCGCCGGCCCCCAGGGACGAGCCCGGCAGCACGACGACGCCCTCCCGCTCCAGCGCTTCCTGAGCGAAGGCCGCATCGGAGCGCCCTCCTGGGACCGGGATCCACAGGTACATGGTTGCTTTGGGCGTCGGCAGCTCGAAGCCGACCGAACGCAAGGCCTCGACGGCGCCGTCCCTGCGCATCTGGAACTCGGCCACGTTGCCCGGGACCCACGAATGGTAGCTCTCCAGCGCGGCCACGCCCGCGGCCTGGATCGCGAGGAACGACCCCGTGTCCATGAAAGTCTTCACGCGAGTCAGCGCACCCACCAGCGTCGCAGACCCCGCGACCCACCCAAGACGCCAGCCGGTCATGTTGTAGGTCTTGGAGAAGGAATGGAACTCCAACGCGACGTCGCGCGCGCCCGGGATCTCGAAGATGCTGGGCGGACGGTACCCGTCGAAGGCGATCTCGCTGTACGCATGATCGTGCGCCAACACGATATCGTGCTCGCGACAGAACTCCACGGCCTGCTCCAGGTAGGCCCTGGGTGCAGACGCCGCCGTCGGGTTGTTGGGATAGTTGAGGTAGAGGATGCGGACCCGCGCCACGACCTCCGATGGGATGCGCTCGAACGGGATCAGGAAATCATGTTCGGGTCGGAGCGGCACGGCATGCGGCGTCCCACCGGCGAGGATCACTCCACCCCGGTAGGCCTGATACCCTGGATCCGGAACGACGCCGACGTCGCCCGGATCCAGGAACGCCAAAGGGAGGTGAGCAATGCCCTCTTTGGAGCCGATGAGCGGCAAGACCTCGGCGGCGGGATCGAAGGCAGTCCCGAAACGCTGCTCCATCCAGTGGGCGACAGCCTCCCGAAAGGCCGGAAGCCCGAGCTGGAAGCCATAGCGCCCGTACGCTCGTTGGCCAGCCACCTCGCGCAAGCGCTCCACCACTGCATCAGGAGGGGCCAGATCGGCGTCGCCGGCGCCCAGGTCGATCACGTCGACGCCGGCGGCTTCCAGGCGTCGGCGCGTCTCGGGAATGCCGGCCAGGGGGTATCCGGGCAGCGCCTGGTAGGCCTGCCGGAACCTCAAGGAAGAGCGTCCGCGACCGGGTTGGAGAGCGTTCCCACTCCCGGGATCTCGACTTCGACCACGTCACCCGCGACCAGAGGGCCGACCCCTTCGGGCGTGCCGGTCAGCACGAGGTCCCCGGGCTCCAGGGTCATGATGTGCGTGATGTACTCGATGAGCACCGGGGGCGGGAACGCCATATCCGCAACGCATCCCCTCTGGCGCTCCACAGAACCGACACGGGTGATCACGGTCAGAGCGTCCACATCCAGCCCATCGATCGGCACCACGGGCCCCAACGCGCAGAACGTGTCGAAGCCCTTGGCCCGGGTCCACTGGCTGTCCTTGCGCTGCAGGTCGCGCGCGGTCACGTCGTTGGCGGGCAACACCCCATCGACGTAGCCCCGCCAGGCCGAGGCGGCCACCCGCGTTGCGCGCCGCCCCACGCGGAAGGCGATCTCCCCTTCGAAGTCCACGCGGCCGACGCCCGCGGGCAGTCGAATCACGTCGCCGGGCTCGATGATCGCCGACGGAGGCTTCAAGAAGATGAGCGGCTCGGAGGGGACGTCGTTTCCGAGCTCGCGGGCGTGAGCCAGGTAGTTGCGGCCCACACAGACGATCTTGCTGGGCGTGCTCACGCCCCTCAGCTCCGCTGTGCCCGCCCGTGGATCAGGCCGCCGATGATGGCACCCAACGCGGCGACGGACAGGAGCGAGCCCACGACGATCCACCAGAAGTGGAGGTCGGCCTGACCCGCCTGGCCCCCTGCCAAGGCGAAGGAGAAGGCCCGCGAGGCCAGGAACAGCCAGATCACGCCAACGACGATGCCGATGATGCTCTTCATGCCTCCACCCGTGCGAGGGTCGGTTCCGGCGGCCACTCCTCGGGCCGGGACGGCGGGAATCTAGTCGTCGGGCCCGGACTCGAAAACCACCGTGGGCGCGTGGAGGGAGGGTCCGGATCCCTCCGCGTAGAAGTCCTTGAGCGCCCGCTCCACCTCCCAGCGCAGGCCTTTCAGAAGGGGTGCCGGGGGCAGCGCCGCCCGTAGCGAACGGCCGTAGCGGCGCGTGAGGACACGAGAATCCAGGAGAACCACCGCGCCACGGTCCTTCCTGGACCGGATCAAACGCCCGAATCCCTGCTTCAGGCGCAGGGCTGCGTGCGGGAGCATGAACTCCTGGAAGCTGTTGCGCCCTCGGGCCTCCAGGGCCTCCAGGCGCGCGGCGGTCACCGGTTCGCTGGGCACGCGGAAGGGGAGCTTCTCCAGAAGCAGGGCGCGCAGGGGCTCGCCCGGCACGTCGACGCCCTCCCAGAACGACGCGGTCCCCAGCAGCACACCGTTGCGCGCGTCACGGAAGCGGTCCAGCAGGCGTGAGCGATCGTCCTCCCCCTGCACGAAAAGAGGCCAGCGACGCTCGCACCCGGCTTCCCGCAACAACTCGGCCACTTTGCGCAACGAGCGATGCGAGGTGAACAGCGCCAACACGCCCCCGCCGGAGAGACGCGCGAGCTGCTGGATCCACTCGGCCGTTTCGCGTTGGAAGTTGTCCGACCCGGTATCCGGCGCAGCATGATCGGTGGGAACCGTGAGCAGGCTCTGGCTGGGGAAGTCGAAGGGCGAGGGTGCTACGTGCTCCACCACCACGCGCTGGTCTTCGAGCACCCCATCTTCCAGTCCGATGCGCGATCGCAGGAAGCGGAACCCCGTGTCGGTGGTCAGAGTGGCGGACAAGAGCGCCGCGGAGTCCACTTTCTCGAAGAGCGAGGCGCGCAGCAGCGGGCCTACGTCGACGGGCGCGGCCGCAAACACCAGGTTTCCGCGGGGAAGACGGCCCTTGCGCTCGACCCAGCGCACGTAGTCCGCATCTCCGGCACTCGGGTCCAGGACCGTACGCAGCGCCGAGGCGACGGTGTCGACCCGCCGCTCCACGCTCTGCAGGTCGAGCAGCCGCCCGGTCAGTCGCTCGCTCAGTTCCTCGCGCTCGTCGATCAACGCCCGCATCCGCGCCAGGTGGCGGCCCAGCTCCGCGAGCCCCACCACGGTGCCGTCCAGCGCCTCCCGTACCGCTTCCACGTCGGAAAGCTCGCCGAGCGGGGATACGCCCAGCCGGAGCGCGCTCTCCTGGAAGGGCAGCGCAGCATCGACGGCATCGACCAGCGCATTGAACCAGGACCTCGCCGTGGACAGGGCCGGACGTACGCGGTCTTCGATCAGGTCGCGCACCTGGTCCGCTTCCTCCGACCCACCCGCCTCGTCTCCCACGGCGCGCAGCAGTCCGCGGCCGCGGCTCTCCAGTCGAGCCAGCACCCGGATGATTCCGATCCTGCTGGTGCTGACCCCCAGGTGCGCGGTGGCGGCATCCTCCACGTTGTGCGCCTCGTCCAGGATGACGTGGCGGTAGGGCGGCAGCACCGCTGCCTGCGTGTAGTTGTCGGTGGCCCTGCGCACGCTCAGATCGGTGAAGAGCAGATGGTGATTGACCACCAACAGCTCGGCGGCAGCGGCCCGCCGCCGGGACCGCTGGTAGAAGCAGGTCTGGAAGTGGGGGCACTTGGCGCGCAAGCAAACGTCGGCGTCGCTCTGGACCTCCTCCCACAACTCGGGGCTGGGGGAAAACGGCAGGTCCGACAGGCTCCCGTCCTGCGTCACCTCGGTCCAGGCGAGCAGTCGGTCGATCTCGTCACTACGGTCGTCGTCGAACAGCGATTGCACGCTCTCCGAGGCCAGGCGGGCGCGGCGCAATGAAACGTAGTTGCCCCGCCCCTTCACGAGTGCCCAGCGAAGCTCCCGCCCCAGCACCCGGGCCACCAGCGGCAGGTCCTTTTCGACAAGTTGTTCCTGCAGGTTGATCGTGTTGGTGGAGACGATCGTACGCTCTTCGTTTTCGAGCGCCCACACCGCCGCCGGAATCAGGTAGGCGAGGGACTTGCCGGTCCCTGTCCCCGCCTCGACCAGGGCCACGCCGCGCTCGTTGAACCGCTCTGCGAGGGTGCGCAGCACCTCACGCTGACCGGGCCGGTCCTCGAAGTTGGGGTGAGCCTCGGCCAAGGGCCCCTCCGGTCCCAGCAGGGCCTCCAGGGCGTCTGGATCGAGGGGCACGCGCACTTTGGGCGTGGGAGGCTCGACGACGACGTAGAGTCGGGAGGCGTCGTTGTCTGTGATGGCCGTTCCCAAGCCCATGTCGTACAGGCGGGCCGCCACGCCGAAGTCGGCTTCGGAAGGCTCCAGCGTGCCGCTGGGATGGTTGTGGATCATTACATCGCCCGAGCGGGCGTCGCGGGCCGCCACCAGAACCGCTTCGTAGTTCCCACGGGCAACCGCCCTGGGGTCGTGGACCAGGCGGGTCTCGTCGACGTGGGCGATGAAGCAGACCTCGCGCCCGCCGGCTTTGCGGATCTCTGCCCGAACGCGCTCGGCTGCCTCGGGAGACAGGCGGAGCTCGCCGCTCACGTCTTGAGCTTCTTCTTCTTCGCGGCCGGGAAGAGGACGTTGTTGAGGATGAGGCGGTAGGCGGCGGAGTTCGGATGGAGTGCCAGGTCGGTGGGCGCGTCGCCGATCTGGTGCTCGGGGTCCTCGGGATCGTGCCCGCCATAGAAGGTCCAGGTGCCTTCGCCGTAGGTGCCGTGCACGTACTTGGCCCAGTCCCCCTCCTCGGCGAGGATCGTGGTGCCGGGCTTCAAGCGCTTCTTCGCGAACGACGTGGTGACACCGTAGAAGTCCGGAATGACCGCCTCGTGGTTCTGCGTGAGCATGGTCGCCACCGGATCGAACTTCGCGGAGAAGTCGAACAAGGTGAACGCGCCCAGCTCGTGACGCCACGGAGTGTTGACCTGGTGCCCGTCGATGTCGCTGAAGGCGTTCACCGAGGGAGCCAGCTGTACCTCCGCGTCCGCGAAGGCCAGGGCCTTGTTCCAGTCCATCTTGGCGTTTGCGCGCGGATCAGCCGGCGTGCCGTCGGAGAAGGCCGCCGCGATGTCGACGTTCTCGGCGGCAAGGGCCAGATCGAGCGTCTCGGTTGCGGAGCACATCGCGAAGAGGAAGCCCCCTCGCTCGACGAACTCGCGGATGGCGCGCGCCACGCCCTTCTTCAACTCCGGCACCGAGGGGAACCCGAGCTCGGTCGCCACCTCCTGGTTGCGCGCCACTTCGTCCTGCAGCCAGGGGGCCCCTGCGTAGGTGAGGTAGAACTTGGAATATTGCCCGGTGAAGTCCTCGTGGTGCAGATGGAGCCATTCGTAGTCCGTCAGCCGACCACGCATCACCTCCGCGTCCCAGATCTTGTCGTACGGGATCTGGGCGTAGTCCAACGCCATGGTCACGGCGTCGTCCCACGGGGTGGAATTGGGTGGCGTGTAGATCGCGACCTTGGGCGCCTTCTCCAGGGGCACGGACTCCATGTTGCTCTGCGCGATGGTCCCGCGGATGGTGGCCTCCTGGCCCGCGCTGATGCGCTCGACGCTCACGCCCAGAAGCGCCGCCTGCTTGCGCACCACCTCCGCGTCGGGCATGAGAAAGGAGCCGCCCCGGTAGTTCAGCAGCCACTCCGCCTTCAGACCCTGTTCCAGCGCCCAGTACGTGAGACCATAGGCTCGCAGGTGATTGGCCTGCGCTTGGTCCATCGGGACGAGCGTCGACTGACCGGAGACGTGCAACGGGATGGCCATGGCCAACAGGCAGCCGATCGCCCAGCGCGTCCGTCGGGTCATCCAGCGCTCCGCAGCCGCTCGAGCACGCGGCGCGCCTGGGGCGTGAGGGCACCGCTGGGCTCGGCCACGATCAAGGCCTCCACCCATTCCGCCGCTTCTTCGAGCCCTTCCCCGCGAGCCGCGCGCGCCTCCGCAACCTCCAACACGGCGTCGACGCGCTCACGCGCCTCGGGATAGCTCTCGATGAGTCGGACGCGCAGAGCCTCGGCGCGCGCCGGCTCTTCGGCACCATCCGCCAGAGCCGCGGCCAGGGCGAGCAGGGCGGGCGCCTGGACCGGATCCGCATCCTGGGCCAACGCGTCCAGCTCCTCGATCGCGTCCGTGCTGCGCCCACGGAACGCCGCTGCCGCCAAGCGGGCCACCTGCGGCTGCAACTCCGGGTCAAGGCGCCCGATCACCCGGGCCACCTTCAGATGTGGGACTGCCGCCGAAGGGGCGAGCGCGGCGGCCGCCTCCATGAGGGCGACACGACCCTCGGCCACACGACCTTCCGAAAGCAGCCCGTAGGCGCCGTCCAGGCCGGTCTGCGCGCCGAGCGGCGCCACCAGTCCGAGCAGGAGCAGACAAACCACGCGACTCATGGGTTGCCCCGTCCGCCGCGGTTGAGGCGTTCGAAGTAGCGCCGTACCAGCTGACGCTCGGCGGGCGTCAAGCGCTCCAGCACCTCGGCACTGGGCAGCGGGAATCGGGGGCCCCGGAGCAGCTCTGGAGACAGAGGCACGACGTCGCGACGCTCGTAGGACCCCGCCGTGGTGGACTCCCGCTCCTCGGTCTCCTCCTCTTCTTCCTTCTCCAGGCTGCGGCCCGCGTCCAGCAGGCGGTGGAAGAGTTCCTGCTGGCGCTCCATCACCTCGCGGTCCAGCCGCCCTTCCTGAAGGAGCTGGGCGATGGCGCGCGCCTCTTCCGCCAGGGCTTCCAGGTCACCGAGCGCCTGGTCATCGGCGCCCGGCTCGTCGGCGAGCTCTCCCAGCTCGGACGCCACCGACTCCTGCCCCTCAGCCATCTGCTGCATCTGGTTCTGCATGGCCTGCTCGCCCAGCTGCATGGGCATGGTCTGCTCGGACTGGTTCAACAGCTCCGACTGCTGCTCGGCGAGCTGCTCCAGTTGCTCCATCACCTGCTCGCCCGACATCTGCTGCTGGCCGCTTTGCGACATCTGCTCGGAGGTGGCCATGGCGGCCAGGGCCAAGCGGTTGAGCGCGTCGACGGCGCCCTCGGCGGCGGCGGCAGCCGAGGTCGGGGCATCGTCGCGTCCCTCCAGCGCGTCGGACGCCTGCTCGGTGCGCTTGCGGGCCTCTTCGGCGCGTTCTCCCAGCGGGTTGCCCTCCGCCGGGTTGACCTGCATCGCCTCGGACAGGCTGCGCTCCAGATTACGCACGCCCTCATTGATGCTCGCCTGTTCGCGTAGCAGCTCCTCGCGTGCCTCGGCGTCGGCCCCGCGCATCTGGCGTCGTAGCTCCGACTCGCGCTCCGCCAGCTCCAGGGCGTCGTCGGCGGCCCGATCGAGCGCCTCCATGATGCGCTCCATGATCTCGGCCGCCATCTGGCGCTGCGCCTCCTCCAGCTCGCTCATGCCCTCTTCGAGCGCCTGAGCGGCCTGATCCGCGCTCTGCCCTGCTTGTTGCGGACTCTGCTGCGCCTGTTGTCGAGCCCGGTCCATGGCCTGGCGCGCTCGTTCCAGCTGTTCGGCGGCCTGGTCCACTCGCTCTCCGGCTCGATCCTCCCCGAGTTGCTCCAGCCGCTCCCTCAAGGTCTCCATGCGATCCTTGAGCGCGTCCGCGTCGTTGGCGAGCTCTTCCTGCTGTCGTTCGCGCAGCTCGGGGTTGTCCCCTTCTCGTAACGCGTCGGCCAGCGCCCGTTCCTGCTCCGCCAGCTCGCGCACCTCCTCGGTGGTGGCCCGGAAGTCCTGCTCCACGGCAGCCCGGCGGAACCGGTCCAGAGCTTCCTCCAGGCGGTCCCTCATCTCCTCCTGCTGCTCCGCCAGCTGCGAGAGCTCTTCTCGCGCCTGGGCAGCCTCCGCCTGGTCCACGGAGTTGGAGAGCTCCTGCAGGCGCTCTCTCATCTCATCGGTCAGGAGTGATTCGAGCAACGCCTGGAGCTCCTCCATGTCCTTGCGTAGCTCAGGGTCGGCCAGGCCCGCTTCGCGAAGCTGCTCGGAGAGTTCCTCCAACTCGTTCTGCATCGTCTCGAGCTGGTCGTTGACACCCTCCTGTTGCTCGGCCGTCTCCCTCATCTGCTCACGCTCGTCAAAGCCCAAGCGCCCGCCCTGGCGCTGTTCGGAGGTCTGCTCGAGGTCGCGCGTATCCTCCGCCTGCTCCGCGGCCTGCTCGGCGATGCGGGCCAGGCGCTCCGCGAGGGAATCGAGCTCCTCTCCCGCGTTCCGTCGCAACTCGGACAGTCCGGGCACACGCAACAGGTACTCATCGGATTCCGTGGATTGCGCGCTGGGCGCGTTGTCGACCGCTCGCACGCGGTATCGCACCGAATCCCCAGGCAGGAGCTTCCACTCCGACAGGTCGAGGAGCGGCCGGGCGACGACGTCGCGCGAGCCGTCCAACTCCAGCCGTTGCGTGGTGCTGCGCGCCGCAAGACCCGCTCCCGCCTGAACGGCCACCACGGCGACGTGGGACAGCCCGTAGTCGTCACGCGCCTCGACGACCAGGGGCTGTTTGTGCGAGATGGGCATGACCGTATCGACGCCCGGGAAGACCACGCGCAAGCTGGGCAGCGAATCCCGCAGGAGCACGACATCGAGCGGGCTGGGCTGGATCTCCGGGATCTCTCCGTCCGGATCCCGGAAGCGCCACTGGTAGGTGCCGCTGCGGGTCGGAAACCACTCCCCTTCGAACGCCGAGCCGGCCGGAGTCAGCTCGACGCCGGCCTCCGGCGCCCCGGGGAACTCCAGGACGGCTTCGGCGAGCGGGCGGCTCGCCCGACCTACGATGCGCACGCGGGTCCCGACCGGCAGAATCGCCACGGGAAAGGGTTCGCGGAGCTCCTCGGGCGGCAGTCCCGTGTGGTCCGGAAAGGCCAGCTGCAGCGTCAGGTCCGTGACGAGGAGTGGGTTGACGGGCGAGAGCACGAAGCGCTCGCTGCGGGCTCCATCGGGCGTCTCCGCCCAGTACTCGATCTCCGAATCCACGCGCTCGAACGGGAACCCCGCCTCGTCATCTTCGAGAGGGAGGGTCAGCTCCTGCGGCACGTTCCCCCGTACCACCCAGCGGAGGGTGGCCTCCGCCCGGCCTGGCGCACGCACCCGCACCAGGATCGGGCTCCCCCGTAGAATCTCCACGGAACCGGGCGTCACCTCCAAGGGCGGGTAGTCGCCGCCCAGGTAGGCGTGGACCGGTCGGGCCAGCCCGCGCCAGGCCTGGAGCGTCCGGGCCGGCGTCCAGGCCAGCAGGACGACCAACACGGGCACGAGAACGCCGAGGAGGGCCAGTCCGCGTCGGGCGACGCCGCTCACCCGGCTGCCCACCTCACCGGACAGGGCGCCCGCCGAGTGCCCCACCAAGCCGCGAGCGGCTTCCAGCGTCGCCTGCCGCGCCAGGACCCCGGACGTGCCGGGAGGAACCGCTCGCTCCAACTCCAACGAACCGAGAACGGTGCCGCGCCGGAGGGCGGCAGAATCCTCCACCGCGGCGGCCACGCGCGCCTCTTCCAGGAGCCCGCCTCCGAGACGGCGTAGCGCCAGCACGCCCATCAGGGCCGCCAGCAGCAGCAGGCCATCCAGCACCAGAGGCCAGAGGGAACCCACGCGCCAGCCGCTTCCGACCGCCAGCCACGCCGCCAGGAGCAGCGCGGCCAGAACCGATCCACCCCAGACGCCCGCCGCCAGACGCAGACGCCCACGCAGGTGGCGCCGCACCGCATCCACGGCATGCGTGACGGGGGTGGTGTCCGGACTCAACGGACGTACTGCCCTAGAACGTAGACGAACAGGTTGACACCCATGCGAAGCGCTTGCTCCCGCACCTCGTCGGGATCCCCGTGCACGTCGGGGTTTTCCCACCCGTCGCCCAGGTCCGACTCGAAGGAGTAGAAGACCAACAGCCGACCCTCGTTGAAGATCGCCCAAGCCTGCGGGGGCTCCCCGTCATGCTCGTGGATCTTGGGGAGGCCCGCGGGAAAGTCGTATACCCCGTGGAAGACCGGGTGGTCGGCAGGCAGTTCCACGAGGGGATGATCGGGGAAGACCGCCTCCATCTCGTGCCGGAACGACTCGTCCAGTCCGTAGTTGTCGTCCGCGTGCAGGAATCCCCCTCCCAGCAGGTACTCCCGGAGCGCCGCTCGTTCCTCCAGCGTGAACCGCACGTTGCCGTGGCCGGTCAGGTAGAGGTAGCCGTAGTCGTGCAACGCCGGGTCGAGGACCTCCACCACCGCCTCGCGTCCCGCCGTCGGAATCCCGGTTCGCTCGCGAATGGCCGTCAACAGGTTGGGCAGCGAGGACGGATTGGCATACCAATCGCCCCCGCCTTCGTACTGCAGACGCGCGATGGTGAGCAGCGTGTCGGCGCTAGCGGACGCGTGGGTCGGCGCAGCCGTCAGCGCCGCGAGGGTGAGGGCGAGGATCATGACTCTAGGTGGGGCGCGAGCGATTGCACGACACGATAGGCCTGGTTCCGGGCGATGCCAAGACGGGCCGCCAAGGCTCCAGCCGCGCGGCTGGGGCTCATTCCCTCGGCGAGCAGCCGGCCGGCCTCCTTTCGGACCTCCTCCTGATCTACCCCGATCGCCGGGGCTGGAGCCACAACCAGGGTCACTTCGCCCCGGGGAGGCGCTTCGCGGTAGTGCGAGGCCAGGACGGAGGGACCTCCGCGCCGGATCTCTTCGTGCACCTTGGTCAGCTCACGGGCCACGGCCATCTCCCGCTCGGGCCCACAGGCCCGTTCGAGGTCCTCCAGGAGGCGAACCAGTCGACCCGGCGCCTCGAACAAGACCACTGTCTCCTGGGATGCCGCCACCCGTTCCAGGGTTTTCTGACGGTCCCCGCCCCGACGCGGTGGGAAACCGAGAAACGTGAAGGCTCCGGTGGGAAGGCCGGAAGCGGCCAGTGCTGCCAACACCGCCGAGGGGCCGGGGATCGGGATCACCCGATGTCCGGCCTCCAGCACCGCACGGACGAGCCGGCCCCCGGGATCCGAAACCAGCGGAGTACCGGCGTCCGAAACCAGCGCGAGGGCTGCGCCCTGAGCGAGGCTCTCCAGAACCGTTTGGACGCGGGCGGCCTCGTTGTGGGCATGGAGGCTCCTCAACTCGGTGCGGACCTCGTAGTGAACCATCAGCACCCGGGTCCGGCGTGTATCCTCCGCGAAAACAAGATCGACACGCCGAAGCGTGTCGATCGCGCGGAATGTCACATCCGCCAGATTCCCGATGGGCGTGCTGACCAGGTACAGCTCGGCCACGCGCTCGAACCTACAGGTGCTGCTGCACCTTTTGCTCGAGGATCGGCTTGGGGACGGCGCCGACGATGGTGTCGACGTGCTTCCCGTCCTTGAAGAACAGCACGCTGGGGATGGACCGCACGCCATAGCGGGCGGCGACATCGGGGTTGTGGTCCACGTCCAGCTTGGCGACGCGCAGGCCCTGGTCCTTGTACTCGTCGGCGAGCTGATCGATGAACGGAGCGATCAGGCGACAGGGACCGCACCAGGTGGCCCAGAAATCCACCATGGCCAGACCCTCGGCCCCCTCGATCTGTTGGGCAAAGGTCTCGTCGGTTACGGTTAGGAGGTTCGTGCTCTCAGCCATCAACGTCTCCTCAGGTCTCACCCTCGGACCGGACCGCGCACGGCCGGCCGCCACGGACTAACGTAACATCGGACGTGCCCATGGAGATCCCCGAACTCACCGTTCCTCCCGGCCGCCGCCTCCACCATGTCGGTATCGCCGTCGACTCCATCGAAGGGGCACGCCCCACCTTCGAACTCCTGACGGGCGTCTCCGGTTCCCCGGTCGAGGAGGTCGCCAGTCAGCGGGTACGCGTCTGTTTCGTCGGCATCGTCGAGCTGTTGGAGCCCACCGATCCCACGAGCACGGTCGCCCGCTTCCTGGAGCGACGGGGCCCGGGGCTGCACCACCTGGCCTTCGCCGTGGACGACCTCGCGGCCGAGCTCGCAGCGTTGGGTGAACAGGGGGTCCGACTCATCGATTCCCGGCCCCGGGCGGGTGCGTTCGGCCATCAGGTCGCGTTTCTGCATCCCGAGTCCAGCGGCCGAGTCCTGATCGAGCTGGTTCAGACCGGCGACTGAACCGCCTCGGGGATCCTCGCCGCGGTCAGCGCTGGGCGGTCACCCGATCCAGGCCGATCTCCTCGATGTACCACGCACCGCTCTTGCCCTGGACCACCACGAAAGGCACCCCTCCGACGTCGCGACCGCCCTTGTTGAGCGTGACCTCGACCCGGGTAGTGGGCCGCTCCCGACCCGCGACGCGCTCGTCGGCCCCCAGGCGGTAGGAGTCGCTCGCCAGAACGCCGGCGATCACATTCATCCGTACCTCGACCTCCTGCCGCGTCAGGCAACGGTCCCCCAGGCCGATCCACGAGCCCATTTTCTTGAACGCGCAGCCAAACGCGGAACCGGTGTCGCCGATCGGCCCATCGGCCGTACCGAACACGCGGGCCATGGTCTCCAGATCGCGCCGGTTGGCGGCCTCCAGAAAGGTCTCCACCGACAGCGCCGGCGCGACCGCGGCCGACCCCCGCGAGCCGATCTGCTGGGTCACGCAGCCGGCGCCGGTCAGCGCCAGGATCACGAACACCCCGACTTCTCTCACGCCTTCCTCCTGGTGATGACGGCACGGACGGGACGGCGACTCCGCCGCCCCCTTCGCCCGCCCTCCGGTCCCCGCGGCCCAAGGTAGCAGATCCCGTACCACTCAGGAGGCCCCGTCGGTCCCCGGGGAACGGTCGGGGGCGGCCGTATCGTGGGGTCGTTCAGACCAGGACCGGCTCCGCTGCGACCGGCTCGAAGCTCAAGCGCTCGCCACCGGGTGCCACGTCCACCCGGATGACCGTCCCCTCGGCCACATCGTGATCCAGCAGGTAGAGCGCCAGGGGATCCTGGACCAACCGTTGGATGGCCCGCTTCAGGGGCCGCGCGCCGTACACCGGGTCGTATCCTTCCTCGGTGATGCGGGTCCGAGCCGCCTCGGACACGTCGAGGCGTACCCCGAGCTCGTCTGCGAGCGCCTGCAGGCGCTCCAGTTGCAACTCCACGATGCGCGCCAACTGCTCCTTTCCCAGCGGCTGGAAGACGACGATGTCGTCGACGCGGTTCAGGAACTCCGGCCGGAAGTGACGGCGCAACTCGCCCAGAACGGCCGCTTCGACCTGGTCCCACACGTCGGAGCCCGAGCGCTCCAGAATGGCCATGCTGCCGATGTTGGACGTCATGATGATGACCGTGTTGCGGAAGTCGACGGTCCGTCCCTGCGAATCGGTCAGGCGCCCGTCGTCCAGGATCTGCAGCAGCACGTTGAAAACCTCTGGATGCGCCTTCTCCACCTCGTCGAACAGAACGACCGCGTGGGGCCGACGACGCACGGCCTCGGTCAGCTGCCCGCCCTCCTCGAAGCCCACGTAGCCGGGGGGCGCTCCGATCATGCGCGCGACCGCGTGCTTCTCCATGTATTCCGACATGTCCAAGCGGACGATGGCGCGCTCGTCGTCGAACAGGAACTCCGCCAGGGCGCGCGCGGTCTCCGTCTTCCCCACGCCAGTAGGACCGAGGAAGATGAACGACCCGATGGGACGGTTGGGATCCTGCAGCCCCGCCCGCGAGCGCCGCACCGCGTTGGCGACCACGCGCACCGCGACCGGTTGGCCGATGACGCGCTCCGCCAGCAGGTCTTCCAGGTGCGTGAGACGTTGACGCTCCGATTCCATCAGTCGGTTGACGGGAATGCCCGTCCATTCGGCAACGACCTGGGCAACGTCCTCCTCGTCGACCTCCTCCTTGAGGAACTTCCCCTCCCTCTGCAGCTCGTGGAGGCGCGCCTCCGCCTTGACCAGATCCGCCTCCGTCTGCGGGACCTGACCGTATTGGAGCTCGGCGGCACGCCCCAGATCGCCCGTGCGCGTGGCGCGATCGGCCTCCACCCGCAGCTCGTCGACCTTCTCCTTCAGGGATTGGATCCGGACGATGGCCGCCTTCTCCGCTTGCCACTTCGCTTTCATCGATGAAGCCCGCTCCTTCAATTCCGCGAGCTCCGCTTCGATCGCATCCTTGCGCTGTACCGCACTGGTCTCCTTCTCGGTCGCCAGTGCCTGCTTCTCGATCTCGAGCTGGGTGATGCGGCGCTCGACCTCGTCGATCTCCTGAGGTAGGGAGTCGATCTCGATCCGTAGCCGGCTGGCTGCCTCGTCGATCAGGTCGATCGCCTTGTCTGGCAGGAAGCGGCCGCCGATATAGCGGTCCGACAGCTTGGCCGCAGCGACGATGGCGTCGTCCGTGATCCGGACGCCGTGATGGACCTCGTAGCGCTCCTTCAGCCCGCGCAGGATGGCGATCGCATCCTCGACTGAAGGCGGTGCCACGAACACCGGCATGAAGCGCCGCTCCAAGGCGGGGTCCTTTTCGATGCGTGTGCGGTACTCGTCGAGCGTGGTGGCGCCGACCAGCTGCATCTCTCCACGGGCCAGGGCGGGCTTCAGCATGTTGCCGGCATCGACCGCTCCTTCCGCCGCGCCGGCCCCCACGATCGTGTGGAGCTCGTCGATGAAGACGATGTAGCGTCCCTCGGCGTCGATGATCTCCTTCATCACCGCCTTCATGCGCTCCTCGAACTCGCCCCGGTACTTGGCTCCCGCCAGCATGGCAGAGATGTCGAGCGAGATGAGCTTCTTGTTGGCCAAGCTCTGGGGCACGTCACCCGCCACGATCCGCTGCGCCAAGCCCTCGACGATGGCCGTCTTCCCCACCCCGGGCTCACCGATCAGGACAGGGTTGTTCTTGGTGCGTCGGGCGAGGACCTTGATCACGCGCCGGATCTCTTCGTCCCGGCCAATGACAGGGTCCAGCTTGCCGCTGCGGGCCAGGTCCGTGAGATCGCGACTGAACCGCGCCAGCGCCCGATAGGTGTCCTCGGGGGTCTGATCAGTGACCCGGTGACTGCCTCGCACCGCTTCGAGTGCCTCCACCACAGTGGCTTCGCTGGCGCCCGATTCCTCGAGAATGCGCTGGGCGTCGCCCTTGGTGGCCGCGAGTCCTACCAGGAAGTGCTCCGTGGAGACGTACTCGTCCCCGAACTCCCGGGCTTTCTTCTCCGCCTTCTCCAGTGCGTCGCGCAACTCGCGGGACAACGACGGATCTGCTCCGCCGCTCACCTTCGAGAGGCGGCCGATCCGTTCCTCCACCCGCCGGCGCACGCCGTCCACGGGGACGCCGATCTTCTGCAGGATCGGCAGCACGATGCCCTCTTCCTGCTCCAGAAGCGCCGCGAGAAGGTGGGGGCCGTCCACCTCGGGATTGCCGCGGGCCCGCGCGTCGTTGGCAGCCGCGCGGAGCGCCTCGGTGGCCTTCACCGTCAATCGTTCAAAGTTGATCATCGCCGTCCGGTTCTCGGGACGCGCATCACCAAACCGCGAGGCACGTCCGTGGCAGTCGTCCTTGTCACTGTGACAGATCGACCCACCCAACCTGGCAGGTTGTCCGCCACATCGGCGCAGGGGGCGGAGGCCCCCCGCGCCGACCGACCACTACGTTCAAGAACAGCGCCAGAGCATGCGCCTCGCCGCTCCGGTCAACGCGGGCCGGCGACCCTCTTCGCCAGTTCCCCACGACCCAGGTTCGTGGTGGCGAAGAACTGGTTGATCAAGGTGACGGTGGGTTCCGGCACCGTGCTGGGGTACCGCGTGATGAACTCGGACACGCTCATGGCCGATGGAATCTGAACGACTTCGATGCGGTCGGGCTGTTTCCCCAGGACCGCCGGATCGTTCACGGCCCGGAAGGAGCGCGCGAAGCCCTGGATCGCCTGGGAACGCGCATTCCACTGAGCCTGGGTGGTGTAGCCGAGCAGGCGGAACACAGCGCCGCGATGTTCGACGAAGGCCGTCAGCCCGTGCAGGGCAGTTCCATCCTCGGTCTGCGCCGTGAATTCCGCCCATGATGCCGGCAGACCCCCGACCCGTTGCTCCGTTCGGGCCACCTCCTGGATACCCTCGCCGCCGAGGAACGCGTCCCGCGCCGTGCGCGCCGACGTGGTCCCTTCGGCCAGGGTCAGCATGGCGGCCGCATCCTGCTCCGGGCTCACCCCCTGTACGGCCTGCTTCTGGTTGACGGTCTGCCATCCACTCGGGAAGGTCACGCCGAACTGCAGGTCGGGGTGGAAGAAGTCCGCGTTCTCGAAGTAGCCTTCGCGAGGATTGGGACCGAACACCATGGTGTCGAGCCTGCGCAGGAACTGCGGCCGGTTGACGGTCGCGCCTTGGTAGCTCTGCCCCGACTGGTCTGCCATGGCCAGGATCGTCTGTGCGCGGCGGCCGGGATCCGGGTGCGTCGAGAGCCACTCCGGAATCCGTTGCCCGGACTGCGCGCTCACCTGATTCAGCATCTCGAAGACGCGGCTCATCTCCCGTGGGTCGTAACCCCGGTCCGTCATGTAGCGGAAGCCCAGGCGGTCGGCCTCCGACTCGTCGTCCCGGCCGTACTTCAGGAAGAGCAGCTGCAGACTCTGCATGGCCACGTCTCCGAAGGCGCGCACCGTCTCCGAGAAGATCATGCCCACGCCCAGACCGAGCGTGTACAGCTGCTGACGGCTGATCTGATTCACGGAGTGCTTCGCGGTGACGTGGCCGATCTCGTGACCGAGCACACCCATCAGCTCGGCCTCAGACGTCAGATGCGTCAGGATCCCGCGCGTGATGTAGACGAATCCACCCGGCAGCGCGAACGCGTTGACGACCGGATCGTCCACGACGCGGAACGTCCAGGGCAGGTTCGGCCGCTCGGAGTCCTGTGCCATGCTGAGGCCCAGGTCACGCACGTAGCGCTGCACCGCGGAATCCGGGTAGAGCCCGAGGGACGCGACGATCTGTGCGTCGGCCTCCTGCCCCATCTGGATCTCCTGGGCTTCCGAAACGAACGAAAGCTCACGCCGGCCGGTGGCCGGGTTGACCGCGCAGCCCAGGGCCAACGCGAGCACTGCGAGGGGCACGCCCCGGCGCACGGAGCGTGGAACGGACCGAAACATGGACACCTCACCTTCGCGAAGAGGACAGATGCTCGGGACCTCGTCCCGAACGACTGGCCCGGTCCGTGCCGGGGGCCCGCGAACCGACCGGGTTGGGCTACCCCTGACCGGAGGCCAGGCTCCGCGACCCGCCTTGACGGCAGGTTCCGCGGGGTTCCAAGCTAGCCAGGTTGCTCCGATCCGCCTTCCAGCCCGAGCACGCTCATGGCCCACGTCGACGCACCGGCCCGCCGCGGTCTTCCCCCGGAGGCCTACGAGGAGGTTCCGGGCGAGGCCTATCCGCCCTACGTCCCCGCTGACCAGCATCCGGACGAGTTCACCGCCCGGGCCCTGATCCTGGGCGTGGTGCTGGGCGTGGTGTTCGGGGCCGCCAACGCCTACCTGGGCCTTCGCGTCGGTTTGACCGTGAGCGCCTCCATCCCGGCAGCGGTGATGGCCGTGGCCCTGTTCCGAGCGCTGAAGCGCGGCACCATTCTCGAGGCGAACATCGTGCAGACGGTCGGCTCGGCCGGGGAGTCCGTGGCCGCTGGGGTGATCTTCACGCTGCCCGCACTGTTCATCTGGCAGCGCTCCGACCCGAGCGTCGTCGTCGACCTCATGGAGATCTCGGTCATCGCGGCGCTGGGTGGCATTCTCGGCGTGCTCTTCATGATCCCGTTGCGAGCGTACCTGATCTCACGCGAACACGGGAAACTGCCCTATCCCGAGGGCACGGCCTGCGCCGAAGTGCAGGTGGCCGGCGAGGTCGGCGGAACCAAGGCACGCCTGTTGTTCGAGGGGCTGGGAGTGGGCGCCTTGTATCAACTGCTGTCCAACAGCAGGGGACTGGCGCTGTGGAACGAGTCCCCCGGATTCAACCTGCCCAAGAAGGCGCAGATCGGAGGCGACTTCACCCCCGAGCTCCTGGGCGTCGGGTTCATCATCGGGCCCCGGATCGCCGCCATCATGTTCGGGGGGAGCGCGCTTGCCTGGCTGCTGTTGATCCCCCTGATCAACGCCTGGGGAGGAACCGACATCGTCTACCCGGCCACCGCCCCGATGGCCGACCTCGCATCCGGCGACATCTGGAACCACTACATCCGCTACGTGGGCGCCGGTGCGGTGGGGTGCGCCGGGATCCTCACCTTGATCAAGAGTCTCCCCACCATCGTGGAGAGCTTCAAGCTCGGCCTGAAGGGTTCGGCGGGCGGCCGGGGCGGATCGGTGCGGCGTACCGAACAAGACCTTCCCCTCCCCGCGGTATTGGGGCTGGCCGGCCTGACGACGATCGCGCTGTGGCTGTGGCCGGGCGTGCCCGTCAACCTCGTGGGGGCCGTGCTCATCGCGGTCTTCAGCTTCTTCTTCGTCACCGTCTCCAGCCGCATCGTCGGGCTGATCGGTTCCTCGTCGAATCCCGTCTCGGGGATGACGATCGCGGCCCTGATCCTGACGTCGTTGATCTGGGTGGCCCTCGGCCTCAACGACGGCAGCATGGCCTCCAAGGCCTCCGTGCTGGCGGTCGGCGCAGTGGTCTGCATCTCGGCGGCCATCGCCGGAGACACGTCCCAGGACCTCAAGACCGGTTTCCTGCTCGGCGCCACGCCCCGGTTGCAGCAGATGGGAGAGCTGATCGGTGTCATCACCTCGGCCGCTGTCATGGGGGTGGTGTTGGTGGTGCTGAACGAGTCGTACGGCATCGGCACGGCCGACGGGTTGCCCGCACCGCAGGCGACGCTCATGAGCCTGGTCATCGACGGCGTGCTCAACGCGTCGCTCCCGTGGGGCTTCGTGATCCTCGGCGCGGTGATCGCCGCGGTCGCCGAGCTCGTCTTCAAGTTGCCCTCCCTGGCCTTCGCGGTCGGCGTCTATCTGCCGGTCTCGCTGATGACCCCCATCTTCATCGGTGGGCTGCTCCGTCACGCCCTCACCCGGCGCTACCGGGACGCAGGCACCACAGAGGACGGCGCGGAGATCCTCGCCGAGAAGCGGGAGCAGGGCGTGTTGTACGCGTCCGGCTTGATCGCGGGAGCGGCGCTGGTGGGTGTGCTGATCGGCGGCGCAATCTACGGCGTGACCCGCTTCACCGGCGACCCGGCCAACGCGGACCGATGGGTGGTTGGGCATACCTGGTCAGAATGGACCGCGTGGTCCTCCGCCGTGATCGGCACACTGATCTTCGCCGGGCTCTGCCGCCTCCTCTGGCGGGCCGCCACCCGTCCCATGGAAAGCCGATGAGGCCGGGGCGCTGGCCCTGGGCTTTGGGCATGCTCGGGCCGCTGGCCCTTGCCGGGGCGTGCGATTCCTCGGGTCCGGGCGACCCGTCCGACGCGATCCCGGTGGACGTGTTCATCGATACCTACGTCGACCTGCGCATCGCAGACCTGCAGACGCCCGGGAACGAGATCATCCCCGCCGATCGCGAACGCATCCTGGCCGAGCACGGCGTGACCTCCGAGGACCTGCTCGAGTTCGTGGAAACCCACGGCCGCGACGTGCCCTATATCGCCGAGGTCTGGGACAGCGTCGAGGTACGCTTCCGTCGGAAGCGCGATTCGATCCACGCCCAGGGAATGGACAGCACCGGCTGAGGCGGCCCGCCGACCCGCGCCGGGCTGCCGCCGCGAATCAGCGCAGTCCGGACCCGAACGCGGCCCCGATCGCCACCGCCTGCCGGTCGCCCACCGTCACTGCGAAACGCACCGCCCAGCCCGCGTCGAAGGCGAGATCGGCCCCGAGATCGACTACCACGTCGACGCCGATGTCCTCACGCGCGGGATCGTCCCCGATGAAACCGTCCACGACGACGCGGGGCGTGCCGTAGGGCAGGATCCGCACGTCGGGCGAGCGGACCACGCGCCCGAGGCTGACGCCGATCGGCAGACTCACCAGCACGTTCTCTCCCAGCGACGCACCGAGGCCCGAGACCCAGATCACGTCCAGGGGGAAATCATCTCCGGCCTGGGTCAGAGGACCGCTGAAATCCACGCCTGCGAAGACGACGGCCTCCGACCGCACGTCCTCGGTGACCCCCACGCGGAACCCCAGTCCGGACGGAGCGCGAGAACGCCGCCAGAGGGCCATGGCCCCCACCCCGTCACTGGCGTCGGGATCGACCAGGAACACCTGGAGTCCCCCGGGCGAATCCGGGGCCAACAGCATTGGGCTATCCCAACCCACCTGCGCCTCGAGGCGCGCCACGCACACCGAGGCGAACACCAGCGCCGCCGCCACGACCCTCGACCGCATCCCCCCTCCTGGATAGTGTTGACCGACCCCAACGGGGAGCAGCCCCTGGAGCATCCTTCCGGGAACGAGCAAGATCCCCGCCAATCGCACCAGGAGCGCATGAAAACACGCACCGACGACCACCGGACCCGCGCCTTCAGCGGGGTGGTTTGGGAGGGCCGGGTCGGCTATTGCCGGGCCCTGCGGACGGGATCGCTGGTCTTCGTCACGGGCACCGCTCCGGTCGCCGCCGATGGAACCGTCCACGCACCCGGAGACCCCGAGGCCCAGGCGCGGCGTTGCCTCGACATCATCGAGGAGGCCCTCGCGGCGGTCGGCGCGTCCCTCTCCGATGTGGTTCGGACCCGCATGTTCGTCACGGATATCTCACGTTGGGAGGACTACGGGCGTGCGCACGGAGACCGCTTCCGTGAGCATCCCCCCTGCACCACGATGGTCGAGGTCAAGGGACTCATCGAGCCTGAGATGATGATCGAGATCGAGGCCGACGCGGTGGTGGGCTGACCGCGCGCCGGGAGGGACGTAGGTGCACCCAACCGACCCCGCAGCCGGCAACGGCTGCGGACCTACTCGATGTCCAGCCCCTCCATCAATGCCTTGCGCCGGCGCCCCATGCGCGCTCCGAACAGGGGCATGGCGACGGGAAGCAGCATGTAGGCCCATCCGGGCACGCCCACCCAGGTCGCTGGGACCCAAAGCGACAGCAGCACGGATCCGAGACCCGCAGTCCCGAGCAACGCCCAGGCACCGAGCGAGGCGCGCGTCTCGTGCTGTTCAAGGGCGTCGAGTCCCAGTACCTCCCGCCTCCGGTACGCGTGCAGATGCAAGGCCGCCATGGCACCACTCATCGCAAGGAAGCCGAGCCCGTATACGACGAACAGGCCATTGACGTCCGCGGGTCCTCGGATCACCAGAGTCCCCGACCCGACCGGGAGGCCCGTCAGGACCGAAATCCACGACAGCGCCAGGCCGGAGATGAAGCGGAGCGGATACACGTACACCAGCACGGTGAAGACCAAAACGCAGCTGAGCAATACAGTGACGCCGTCGTCCAACCCGTAGCGTCGACTCCAGCGCTCATGCCCCCACCAGAACAGCATGAGCAGGCTGGCGCTCATCAAGAAAGCGGGCACGTCGCGCAGGACGCGGATGAGCGCCTCGAAGTCCGTCGGCGGCTCCAGCGAGACTACGAGCAGGGTCAGAGCGAAGGCGAATGCCGCGTCCGTGAACGTCTCGATCCTCGTGGTCTCAGTACCGCGAATGCGGAAGCCGCTGCTGTCCTTCGGGAGCGACCGCTCGCCTTGCCCGGCGCCGCGCACTACTCCCACTCGATCGTGGCAGGCGGCTTCGAACTCACGTCGTAGCAGACCCGGTTGACGCCGGTGACCTCGTTGATGATCCGCGTGGAAATGCGGGCCAACACGTCGTGGGGGAAGGGATACCAGTCCGCGGTCATGCCATCCCGGGATGTAACCGCCCGCAGCGCCACCACGTTCTCGTAGGTACGCGCATCCCCCATCACTCCCACCGACTGCACAGGCAGCAGCACGGCGAACGCCTGCCAGATGGCGTCGTAGAGTCCCGCCGCTCGGATCTCCTCCAGGTAGATGGCATCGGCCTCTCTGAGCACCTGCAGACGAGGCTCGGTCACGTCGCCCAGCACACGAATGCCCAGCCCCGGCCCCGGGAACGGATGCCGCCCCACGAACATCTCGGGCAGCGCCAGCTCACGGCCCACGGCGCGCACTTCGTCCTTGAAGAGCTCCCGCAGGGGTTCGATGAGCTCGAAGGTCATATCTTCGGGGAGACCGCCGACGTTGTGGTGCGTCTTGATGGTGGCCGAGGGGCCCTTCACCGAGAGTGACTCGATCACGTCCGGGTAGAGGGTGCCCTGTACGAGGAAATCGGCCTGGCCGACATCGCGCGCGGTCACCTCTTCGAACACGCGAATGAACGTCTCGCCGATGCGCCTGCGCTTGATCTCGGGATCCGTGACGCCCTCGAGCACACCCAGGAAGCGAGCCCGCGCGTCCTCGACGATCAGGCGCATCCCCATGTGCTGGCGGAAGGTCGTCTCGACGGTCTCTCGCTCGGCCTTGCGCAGCAGACCCGTGTCGACGAATACGCAGGTGAGTTGATCGCCGATGGCGCGGTGCACCAGCGCCGCCGCCACCGACGAGTCGACCCCGCCAGACAAACCGCAGATCACCTGACGGTCCCCGACGCGGGTACGGATCCCCTGCACCGTATCCTCGATGAAGGTGCCAGCCGTCCAGGAAGCCTCGCAGCCGCAGACGTCGAACAGGAAGTTCGCGAGGATGCGCCCGCCCTCCGGTGTGTGCGCCACTTCGGGATGGAACTGCACGCCGTAGATGGGGCGATCCTCCGCCCGGAAGGCCGCCACCGGCAGGCTCTCCGTCGACGCGATGGTGCGATAGCCTGGAGGAGGCCGGTCCACGTGGTCCCCGTGCGAGCACCACACCTGGATGGGTGTCCCCGCGCCGAATCCCGAGAACAAGGGCGACGCTTCGGAGAGGCGCAGATCGGCACGCCCGTACTCTCGTTTGCCAGGGATCACGTCGCCCCCCTCGAGATGGGCGACCAGCTGCATTCCGTAGCAGATTCCCAGGATCGGAATGCCCGACCTCAGGAGCGCGGCATCGAGGGTCGGCACGTCCGCACCGTACACCGACGAGGGGCCCCCGGCCAGGATGATCCCCTTGGGACCCCACTCCTGAATCCACTCCGGAGTGCGCGTGGGCGGATGGATCTCGCAGTAGACGTGCTCCTCGCGCACCGCGCGCGCAATGAGCTGGGTGAACTGCGAGCCGTAGTCGATGATCAGAATTCGGTCGTGCACGTGTCTCTCACGTTAGGGGCGCCTCGTCCGGGATCTGCTCTCCGCGGACGAGGTCTTCGAAGGTCTCACGGGTCCGGATGAGGTCGACACGCCGGCCGTCCACCATCACCTCGGCCGGCCGACGGCGAGCGTTGTAGTTGGATGCCATCGTGAACCCGTAGGCGCCCACCGTGCGCACGGCCAGCAGCTCCCCGACGTCTGGGAGGGGGAGCGAGCGATCCCGCGCCAGGAAGTCCCCTGTCTCACAGATGGGGCCGACCACATCGACCGGCTCCGGCTCCCGGCCGTCGGCGCGGGTCACGGACTCGATGACATGGTAGCCGCCGTAGTGGCTGGGACGGAGCAGTTCGGTCATGCCGCCATCGGTGATCACAAAGCGTTTGCGGGCCCCTTTCTTGATTCCCAGCACGCGCGTGACCAGCACGCCCGCTTCGGCGACCAGGAACCGTCCAGGCTCCAGGATCAGGGAGAGGCCGCGAGCCCGTACGGGCGGGACCACCACCGAGGCCAGGTCGCCCAGCGGCATGGCAGGCCCACCGTCGTAGGATACGCCGAACCCGCCCCCCAGGTCGAAGAACCGGAGCGCAATCCCCTCTCGCGCGAGGGCGTCGACCACGTGCAGCGTCTGCTCCAGAGCCCGCGCATAGGGTTCGGGGCTCGTGATCTGCGACCCGATGTGCATGTCGATCCCGATCGGATCCAGGTGGTCGCTGCGCGCGGCCCGCCGATACAGGGCCGGAGTGTCGGCGAGCGAGACGCCGAACTTGGTGTCGGCGTGTCCCGTGCGCGTGTACTCGTGGGGCGTCGGGGACAACACGTCCGGATTCACGCGCACCGCGATACCCGCTCTCACCCCCAATCGCGCTGCGCTGGCTTCGATGCGATCGAGCTCTTCGGCACCTTCCACGTTGAAGGCGAGGATGCCGGCCTCCAAGGCGCTGACGATCTCGGCCTCCGTCTTTCCGACGCCGGCGAATACGATGCGGGAGGCCGGAACACCCGCCCGCAGCGCCCGGAACAGCTCGCCGCCCGATACGATATCGGCTCCCGCGCCCAGCCGCGCCAGCAGGTGGAGCAGCGCCAGGGTCCCGTTGGCTTTGACGGAGTACGCCACCAACGGGTCGGCCCCCGCGAACGCGTGCACGACCGCGTCGTAGCGGTTCCGAACGATCTCCGCGTCGTAGACGTACAGGGGCGTGCCGTAGTGCTCTGCCAGATCCGCCAGCGCGACCCGGCCGGCCGTCAGGCCGGCGTCCCCGCGTGGGAAGGCGGGCTTCAGTACGCCCGTGCCCAAACGACCTCCATCTTCGAGGGAGCGCCGGAGATGCAGCGCGTCGGCGTGCTGGCGGAGCGGAACTCCTCCCCCGGGATGACCCGCAGGGTCGCGCGCGTCTCTTCCTTCACTTGCGCCTCCACCTCGGGGTCGCCACTCCATCCGGTGTAGACGAAGCCTGCGCCGCCGTCGAGCGCCTCGCCCAGGGCCGCGATCGAATCGACGCCGCCACGAACCGAATTGGCCTCCCGATGCTGGCGGCTGCGCTCGAGGAGGGCTGCCTGCAACTCCTCCAACAGATCCGGCAGGCGCTCGAGGGCCTCGGCCTCTGGAAGGAAGGACTTGCGTTCCCGGCCTGGAAGCTCGACGCGACGCGCGACGACCAGCTGCCCTTTCTCCAGGTCCTTCGGTCCGATCTCCACGCGGAAGGGCACGCCCTTGCGCTCCCACTCGTAGAACCGGGCACCGGGCGAAAGGTGTTCCCTCAGGTCGACCTGGACCCGCACCCCTTTCTCGGTCAGCGCGGCACGCACCGACTCGGCCTTCTCCAGCACAGGCCCGCGCTGATCGTCATTGCGATAGATCGGGAGGATGACCACCTGCTTGGGAGCCAATCGAGGCGGGACCACCACTCCCTTGTCATCGCCGTGCGTCATGACCATCCCACCGATCATCCGGGTGGAGACGCCCCACGAGGTGTTCCAGGCGAATTCCTCCTGGCCTTGTTCCGACTGGAAGGTCAGACCGAACTGACGAGAGAAGTTCTGTCCCAACATGTGGGAGGTGCCCGCCTGCAGCGCCTTGTTCTCCAGGGTGAGCGCCTCCAGGCAATACGTGCGGACCGCGCCCGCGAACTTCTCCGACTCGCTCTTGAGTCCTGTGAGGGGCGCCAGACCGATCCAGTCCTCCATGAACGAGCGATAGATCCCCAGGATGCGCAGCGTCTCCTCTTCCGCTTCCGCCTCGGTGGCGTGGGCCGTGTGTCCTTCCTGCCACAAGAACTCCGAGGTGCGCAGGAACAGCCGCGTCCGCATCTCCCAGCGCATGACATTGCACCACTGGTTGAGCAGGATCGGGAGGTCGCGATAGCTCTGCACCCACTTCGCGTACATCGCGTAGATGATCGTCTCCGAGGTCGGGCGGATGGCCAGGGGCTCATCCAGCTCCTTGCCGCCCCCGTGGGTGACGATCGCGAGCTCGGGCTTGAATCCCTCCACATGCTCCTTCTCCCGCTCGATGAAGCTCATGGGGATCAGAAGCGGGAAGTAGGCATTCTCGTGTCCGGTTTCCTTGAAGCGGTCGTCGAGCGCGCGTTGCATGCGCTCCCAGATCCCGTAGCCCCAAGGGCGAATCACCATGCTTCCCCGCACCGGAGAATAGTCCGCGAGTTCCGCCCGCTGGACCACCTCGTTGTACCAGGCGCTGAAGTCCTCAGCCTGTGCGGTCAGCCCCTTCTCATCCGCCATCGTTCTCGTCGCTCACGTGGTCGTTTCCGGCACGGGCCCTTCCCGCGGGTGCCGAGGTCTCTCGCAACTGCAGGAAGGCAGGTACTGCAAAGAGCACTACCGAACACACGATCCAGGATACTCGGAAGGAGAGCCCCGCGGTCCGCTCGAGCAGGAATGCGATCAGGGCACCGGCCACCATCGACAGGACCATGGCCATTCCCAACATCACCATCTCCAGCAGCCCGATACGGCGGATCGCCCGTCGCATGTCGCGACGTGTCCCACCGAGGGAGTCCCGACCCATCCCGGCGTCACTCATCGGAGTTCGGCCAGCGGCACCTCGCGCTCCTCACCGGAACTCATGTGCTTGATGCGAGCCGTGCCCCGTCCGGTTTCCTCGGGGCCGAGCACGATCACGTCGACCGCGCCGCACGCTCCCGCAGCCTTGAACTGTCGCTTCACGGAGTCGTCACCCAGCGAATAGAGGACTTTCCTTCCGCGACTGCGCTGGACGGCGGCGATCTGGAGCAGCAGAGCGCGTTCGCTGGCGTGCGTCGCGACCAGGAACAGGTCGACCGTGCGGCCGGCACCCTGGTCCAGGCCCCGGTCCTTGAGCAGCTCACCCAGGACGACGTCGCCCATGCCGAACCCGACGGCGGGGAGCGACTCTCCGCCCACCAGCTCCAGCAAGCGATCGTAGCGGCCGCCGCCACAGATGGCCCGCAACTCGCCTTTGCGATCGAACAGCTCGAACACGACACCTGTGTAGTAGGCCAGGCCTCGGACGATGCGCAGGTCGAACGAAAGGAAATCGCCGAGTCCACGCGCGACGAGGTCGGAGCGGTACCGATCCAGCTCCTCGAGGCGCGCCCCGACCTCGTCCCGGCTCCCGAAGGCCTCCGCCACCCCGTCCAGGCCCGGTGCCTCGAACACGGCCAGGGTTCGCTGCACGGTGTCGTCGTCCAGAGCTGCCTCGGCCTGAAGGCGGGCCGCCGCGCGTCCGGGCCCCTCACGCTCCAGTCGATCAACCACCGACATGACCGCGGGCACCCGCTCGGAACCGATGCCCAGGGCCGTCAGGAGGGCGGTCAACAGGCGGCGGTCCGAAACCCGCGCCACGAAATCATCCGGTCCCAGCCCCAGCTCGCGGATGCCGTCGATGGCCAGCGAGAGCACTTCGGCGTCAGCGCCGATCGCGGACTCCCCCACCACATCGGCATTCCACTGGAAGTGCTCGCGCAGGCGCCCCCGTTGCTGCCGCTCATATCGGAACAGTTGCGGCGTGGCGAACCAGCGGATGGGTTTGGGCAGCGCTCGGCTGCGCTCCGCAAGGATACGCGCCAAGGAAGGCGTCATCTCCGGTCTGAGCGCCACCTCGCGTCCACCCTTGTCGGTGAACGTGTAGAGTTGCTCGACGATCTCCGCGCCGCTCTTGCGCACGTAGAGGTCGAGCGCCTCCAGAGGGGGGCCATCGTACTCCTCGAAGCCATACCGTCGAGAAGCGCGACGCCAGGCCTCGAAAATGCGCGTCCGTGCCGCCATCGCCTCCGGGGGAAAATCCCGGAACCCCGGCAGGCGTCCGATGCTGGCAGCCTCCGTCATGGCCGCGAATCTAAAGTGTACCCGGGAAAGGACAATGCCGAGCTGCTCTACCCGACGGCACTCGCGGCGTCGGAGTCGGAAGGTGCGGCAGGCCACTCGGAAAAGGGCTCGAACCCCAACACGGCAAAGGCGTCCCCAACGGTGTGGGCCGATCCCGTGACCAGCGCGGTACCGCCGCGGAGGTGGGGAGAGGACAGCAACTCCGTGAACTCCGGAGCGACCTCCACCCTGTCCGCCCAGGGACGCGTGGCAACCCAGCCGGCCACCTCCTCGAGGTTCCAGCGCCGTCCACCCGCCGAGGGGGGTTGGGTCAGGAACAGCCGCTGCGCCAGCGGTGCGAGCCCTTCCAGCATGGACCGCCAGTCTTTGTCGCCGAGGATCCCGACCACGGCGCGCAGGGGAAGCTCCAGGCCCAGGTCCGGCAGCGAGCGCGCCAGCGCCTCGATGCCCTCGGGGTTGTGGGCGATGTCGAAGATCCAGGCAGACCCATCGTGGCGGCGGAGATCGAGGCGTCCGGGCCAGCGCGTCTGGTGGATGCCGCGAACGAGCGCGTGGCGGGCCGGACACCAACGGTCGGGCAACGCCTCCAGCAGCCGCAGCGCGAGCAGCAGGTTGAGAGCCTGGTGCGCACCGGCCAGCGGAAGATCCAACTCGACGGAGCCCCAGCGGCTTTCTTCCAGCACGGCTCGGAGCTGCAATGGCTCCCCGGACCGCACGGTGAGCTCGCCCGGCTCGAGGATGCGGACCCGCGCTCCCAGCGCCTCGGCACGCGCCGACAGAACGGACCGTACAGCCGGCACCGAGGCAGTGGTCAGGAACACGGTGTCACGCTTGGCGATCCCCGCCTTCTCCCGAGCCACGCTCTCGAGGGTGTCGCCGAGGTACTCGCGATGATCCAGACCGACGTTGGTCACTCCCACCGCGAGGGGATCCAGCACGTTGGTCGCGTCCAGGCGCCCCCCCAGCCCGACCTCGACGACCGCGATCTCGACGCCGAGCTCCTGGAATGTCTTGAAGGCCAGCGCCGTGCTGAGCTCGAAAAAGGCGGGATCGACCTCGTCCACCACCGACGCGAAGCCGTCGGCGACCCGGGCCAGCACGTCGTCTGCCACCGGGCGCCCATCCACCTGGATGCGCTCGTTGAAGCGAACCAGGTGCGGCGACGTGTAGAGGCCCACCCGGTGACCCGCAGCGGAGAGCGCGCTGGCCACCATGGCCGACGTCGAGCCCTTCCCGTTCGTGCCGCCCACGTGGACCGTGGCGAAGGATCGCTGGGGACCTCCCACGGCGGACAGGAGTGCGCGCGTCTTCCCCAGTCCCCACCGCTCCGCGGGCGCCAGGCGCCCCGGGAAGAGCTCGTGGAGAAGCGTGCGGGTCGCGGGGTCGACGGGGCCGCGGCCGCTCATGCCGGTTCCGTGGCTATCCCGGGACCGAGGCGCCCAGGGAGTGCGGACCGGACCGGACCCTGGCCACCGGGCCGAGCAGATGAGCGAGGAGGCGCCCGAGCGACGCCTTGAGCTCTCGCCGGTCGACGACCCGGTCCACCATGCCGTGGGTCAGCAGGAACTCCGAGCGCTGGAATCCCTCGGGCAGCTCCTGCCGGATGGTCTCCTCGATGACCCGGGGACCGGCGAAGCCGATCAAGGCGCCCGGCTCCGCCAGGATGATGTCGCCCAGCATGGCGAAGGAGGCCGTGACGCCCCCGGTGGTGGGATCGGTCAGGATGGAGATGAAGGGGATTCCCGCGTCGTGCAGACGGGCCAGCACCGCGGAGGTCTTGGCCATCTGCATCAGCGAGAAGATCCCTTCCTGCATGCGCGCCCCTCCGGAGGCGCTCAAGACCAGGAGTGGCTGCCGACGCTCCAGGGCACCTCGCCCCGCCCTCGCGATCTTCTCACCCACCACCGACCCCATGGACCCACCGATGAAGCGGAAGTCCATGACGGCCACGATCACGTCCCGGCCATCCAAGCGACCTGCCCCGGTGATCACCGCGTCGGAGCGCCCCACCTTTCGCTCAGCCGCCACCAACCGCTCGCCGTAGGGCTTGAGATCGGTGAAGTGGAGTGGATCGTCGCTTCTCAGGTCCGCGTCCCACTCCTGGAACGAACCGGAATCCAGGATCAGGTCCAGGTAGCGCTCCGCCGTGACCCGAGTGTGGTGCCCGCAGGTCGGGCAGACCCCGAGGTTCTTGGCGAGGTTCTCCGAATACAGGATCTCGCCGCACCCCGGGCACTTGTCGAAGACGTCCCGGGGTACGTCGCGCTTCTCTTGCTTCTTCAGGGGACCCTTGGGTCTCCGGAACCAAGCCGCCAAAGGACTAGTCCTCCTCCAGGCTCCGCAGGGCCACCCCTGCCGCCAGCCAGGACATCAGCAGAAACGAGCCGCCATAGCTGACGAACGGGAGCGGGATACCGGTCACGGGAACCACCCCGATCGTCATCCCGACGTTCACGAAGATATGGACGAGCCAGGAGCCGAAGATACCGAGGCAGACGATCCCGGCAAACGCGTTGGGGGCCTCGTCCTCGGCCAGGCGCACCAGGCGCAGGAGCACGAAGGCGAAGGCCAACAGGAGCAGCGAGGTGCCGATGAACCCGAACTCCTCGCCGATCACACTGAAAATGAAGTCGGTGTGCTGCTCGGGCAGGAAGTCGAGGCGCTTCTGGGTGCCAAGGGTGAAGCCCTTCCCACCAAAGCCCCCGGACCCGATGGCCACCTTGGACTGGATCAGGTGGTAGCCCGCCCCCAGTGGATCGGCGCTGGGGTCGAGGAAGACGAGCAGCCGGTCCTTCTGATACTCGGCCAGGGAATTCCACAGGGGTGTGGCAACGGTGCCCGCCGCCAGGTTCCCGAGCACCACCGCCACCGACTCCACCAGGTAGACCCGGTAGCGCAGGACATACAGGAAGACCACCACCGCCACCATGTACACGGACCAGAATCGGGTGTCGAACGTCAGGATCAGCGCCGGTCCCGGGCTGGCGAGGAGCAGGAGCATCCACCAGGGGGTCCCGGCCCAGAACAGCGCGGCGAACAGGATCCCGACGAAGGCCATGGCCGTGCCCAGGTCCGGCTGCAGCACCACCAAGCCCAGCGGCAGAGCCGCGAGGAAGGCCGCCGGGACCAGCTCCCGCAGGTAGCGGGGCGCCTCCTCACGGGAGCCCAGTAGCCGGGCCAGTGCCAGGATGGTGGTGATCTTGGCCACCTCGGCCGGCTGGAAGCGCAGAGGCCCCAGCTGGATGAAGCTCTTGGTGCCGGCTGCGGTGCCGGCGCCCGTCCCGATCACCAGGGTGGCCATCAGCAGAAGGATGCCCATCACGTAGCCGGGGACGGCGAACCACTCCAACCAGCGGGCCGGGATGCGGCGCACGGCGGTGAACACGACAAGGGCCAACCCGAACCAGACCGCCTGACGGATCCAGGCCCCCTGCACCACGGGGCTGGGAATGTTGAGCACGCCCGCCGAGTAGATCATCGCGATCCCGAACGCCGAGATCGCGAACAGTCCGATCACCATGGCGGGATCGCCCGCCCAACGGCGGAACGCTCCGCTCATCCGTCCGCGACCGGGCGCGGCCGTGGGCGCGTACGGTTGGCCCACGGCGCCGGTCGCCCGCGCTGGTAGTACTCGCGCAGCGTCTGCACCGTGTCGAGAGGCAGGCCGTGCTTCTTGCGCAGGTAGTAGTCGACCGTCTTGGCCATGACCGGAGCGGCCATGCGGGAGCCGCTCTCGCCCTGCTCCACGAGCGCCACCACGACGACTTCGGGATCCCCGCCGATCGGACCACCGAAGCCGGCGAACCAGGCGTGGTCCCGGCCCGTTTCGTTCTGGCCGGTCCCGCTCTTTCCCCACAGATCCCAGTGCTCGAGCGACGACAGGTGCCCGGTACCGCCGGGCTCCATCACACTCAACAACCCGTCCCAGAGCGCTTCGATGTTCTCCGGAGCGATGTCGAGCGTAAGCCCTTCCGGTGGCTGCTCGTCGCGGGCCAGTCGCGGCGTCGGAGCCTGACCGCGGCGAGCCAGCGCCAGATAGAACTGCGCCATCTTCAGCGGCGTTTGACCATTGGGCCCCTGCCCGATGGACAACGAGATCACCTCACTCGGGTTGGGTCGGTAGCCGTAGTTGCGCTCCCACCAGCTCGGTCCGTCGGGCAACTCGCCAGCTCGCTCCGTGGGGAGGTCGATCCCGCACTGCGATCGAAACCCGAGCTTTCCGACGTCGTCGAGGAAGGGCTGCAAGCCGATTCTGAGACCCAGCTGATAGAAGTAGATGTCGCAGGAGTTGGCGATGGCTCCCGCCAGATCCAGATAGCCGTGGCCGCTCCGATCGTGACAGTGGAAGATGCGGCCGTAGCGAAACGCACCCCGACAGGGTTCGGGCATGAACTCGTCTGGCGTCACCACACCCAGTTCGAGCCCCACAGCAGCGGTGGCCAGCTTGAACGTCGACGCAGGCGCGTAGTGTCCCTGGGTCGCGCGGTTGAGGAGGGGATGGTAGGGGTTGGTGTTCAACGTCGCCCAGGTCGCGCGGTCGATCGACCCCACCAGTAGGTTGGCGTCGAAGGTGGGCGCAGAGTACAACGCCAGCACTCCGCCTTCCTCGACGTCGAGCGCCACCACGGCTCCCGCCATCGAGTCGGGGAAGATGTGGTGGATCCACTCCATCAGGTCGAGGTCCAGGTTCAACTCCAGATCCTGCCCCGGCACGGCCGGCTCCTCCTGGTAGCCGCGGAACGAGCCCACGATGGCACCGCGCGCATCCACCTCTACGTAGCGCACGCCGTAGGTGCCTTGCAGCGCCTGCTCGTAGGTCCGCTCCAGACCTTCCTTCCCGATGATCCAACGCGGCTCGTAGCCCTCGAACTCGGGCCGCTCCAGCTCGCCTGGGCTGATCTCTCCTACATACCCGACGACGTGCGCGGTCGCTTCGCCCGCCACGTAGCGACGCTTGGGTCGCATGTCGATGAATACGCTGGGGAACATGGAACGGCGCTCCTCCAGGGCGGCGACCGCCGCGAAGTCCGCGTCGCGTTCCACCAGCAAGGGCTGACGTGGATAGCGTCGAACGGTGCGCATCAACGACTCGATGTCACGGTCCTGCAGCCCCAGGTAGGGTCGGATGCGTTCCAGCACCGCGTGCATGCTGTCGGCGGGCCCGGGCAGCAACGTCACCTCATAGCCGGGGACGCTCTCCGCCACGACGCGACCGTTGCGATCGAAGATCGTCCCGCGCGGCGGCGGCAGCGGCAGGGGACGCAAGCGGTTGGACTCCGACTGCAGGATCCACTGATCGGACCCCAACACCTGGAGGCGGAACGACACCAACCCCAGAACCCCCAGCAGAGCCGTGACGACCACGCTGGCGATCTGAGCACGGCGTCGCCGCTCGTGGGGATGATCGTGATTCATCGTTCCGTCGCTCCGATCCCCGTCAGCGCGAAGACCAGCCAACCGATCGCTGCCGCATAGAGCGCGTCCAGGGGTGCCTCCACGAACAGGGCACGCTGGAGCGCAGAGCGTGCGGCCGGTGCGGTCAGCAACCAGAAGACCAGGCCCCGCAGCCAGACACCCAACCAAAGATACGTGATGCGGAACGTCCGCGAGTCCCCGACGAAGAGGTCACGGGTCGCCCCTCCCAGCACGCCTACCATGCCCAGCGACACGGCGCTCGCGCCGAACGAAAGCACGGAAAAGGCATCCTCCAGCAGACCCAGGCAGACACCGAGCGTGGCACCGCCCCGCGCGCCGATCTGGCGCGACGCCAGCAGCACGGCTACCGCGAAAAGGTCGGGGGCCCCGCGCCCGATGCCAAAGGCCACGTGCAGGACCAGGTGGCACAGGACGAGTAGCGCCGTGACGAAGGCAAGCCGGCCCCCCGACGTCGTCATCGGCCCGCACCTCCGGTGTCGGGAACCGCCAGCGTAGGCGGCGGCAGGTCCCCCGGATCGGCACCCGCGTCCGGTCCCACCGTTCGCCACCAGTCGGGCGGATTGGGCCCGCCCGTCGCGCCGCCGCCCCAGAGGACCACCAAGACGTGCGTGACGCTGCCCGCGTCCACGACGGGGCGCACCCAGTAGCTACGACGCCATCCCTCGTCCACCTGGGCCTGGCCATCGATGGTGCCCACCGGAATACCCCTGGGGTAGAGCCCCCCGCGACCGCTGGTCACCACCGCCGTCCCCTCCGTCAACTCGCCGAAGTAGGGGGCGCCGCTCCAGAGCATGCGGTCCAGCTCGCCGAACACACCCCTCTGCGGCTCGACGATGCCGTACTCCTGCCCATTCTGCGTCATGGCACTGACGCGGAAGTCGGGGTTCGTCCAGTCCATGGCAATCGAGGCGTGGTCGGCGACCTCGCGAACAATGCCCACCAGGCCCTCCGCAACGATCACCGGTGCGTTGGGCCGCACCCCGTCGGCGAGCCCCACATCGAGCATGAAGGTCCCCGCCGACCCTGCGGTCCCCGTGCGCACGACGCTGGCCGGCACCACGTCCACCGCCGGTCGGGCTGCGAGGCCCAGGAGTGCCCGCAGGCGGCGATTCTCCTCCACCACGGCGCGGTTGGCCGTGACTTCCGCTGTGAGCGAATCCAGGCGGCTCTGGAGCAGGCTGGCCGCCGTGGCCTGGACGCGCGCCTCGGCCAGGGACTCCTGGACCCAGATGAAGGGAGCGAGCACCGAAACGCGCAGCCCGGCGCCGATCCAGCCCTGGGCACCGGGAGGCAACACGCTGAGGATGTAGGCGAAGAAGACGATGCCCAACGCCTGCAGGATCTCCCTGCGACCCTGCTGCTCCTGCGGCTCTGCGTAGGGCGGCATCCGTCCGGCCTCAGGCCGTCAGGACGTTCCGGTACTTCTCGAAATCGTCGAGGACTCGCCCTGCCCCGCGCACCACGCAGGTGAGCGGCTCTTCGTCCACATGGATCGGCAGGTGCGTCTCATGCTGGAGCAGGCGATCGAGCCCGCGGATCAGCGCGCCGCCACCCGTCATCACGATGCCGCGGTCCACGATGTCCGAAGACAACTCGGGGGGCGTGATCTCGAGCGCGCGCTTGACTGCTTCGACGATCGTCTGGATGGGCTCCTGGATGCACTCCCGGATCTCCTGGGAGTGTACGGTAACGGTCTTCGGGATCCCACTGACCAGGTCACGTCCCTTGACCTCCATCTCGCGCTCCTCCCCGAAGTCGAACGCCGATCCGATCTGGATCTTGATCGCTTCCGCGGTGGGCTCGCCGATCAGGAGGTTGTAGTTCTTGCGCAGGAAGGTGACGATGGCCGAATCGAGCTCATCGCCGCCGACTCGGATCGAGGTGTTGGAGACGATGCCGGAGAGCGCGATCACGGCGATCTCCGTGGTCCCGCCCCCGATGTCGATGACCATGTTGCCGGTCGGCGTCTCGATGGGCAGCCCCACGCCGATGGCCGCGGCCATCGGCTCATCGATCATGTAGACGGCCTTGGCTCCCGCGGTAAGCGCGGAGGACCGCACGGCGCGCCGCTCCAGCTCGGTAATGCCCGAGGGCACGCCCACGACCACCTTGGGCTTGAGGCGGAGCATGCGCCGGTGCGTCACCTGGGTAAGGAAGTGCCGGAGCATCATCTCGGTCACGTCCACGTCCGCGATGACGCCATCCTTCAACGGACGGACGGCCTCGATCCCCTCCGGGGTGCGGCCCAGCATACGCTTGGCCTCGAGCCCGATGCCCTTGATCCGGCCCGAGCCCTTCTCGACGGCAACGACCGAGGGCTCGTTCAGCACGATGCCCTCGCCCTTGACGTAGACGAGCGTGTTGGCTGTCCCCAGATCGACGGCGATGTCGTTTCCCGGAAAGAGGCGTCCGGGAGTGAACCAGCGAGCCAAAGGCGTATTTTCTCCGGCTGGTCTGGACAGAAGTTGTGTGATGGGACGCTACGGACCCGACCCCCAGGAAGGGTGCCCGAAGCTACCCGAGGTCATGGCACTTTGCAAGAACGGTACCCGGCTCCAAGAGGCTGCGCGCGGCACATGCGCAGGCGCCAGGAAGGCCCCCTTCAGGCGGTGCCGGTACTGCCGAAACCACCCTCGCCCCGAACCGTGGCTCGAAGCGTGTCGACCTCGATCAAACGCGGTGTCTCGAATCGGGCGAACACCAGCTGCCCGATGCGCTCCCCGCGCTCGATGCGGTACGGCTCCCGTCCCAGGTTCTGCAGCGGGACCTTGAGCTCTCCGCGATAGTCCGGGTCGATGGTGCCGGGCGCGTTGGGCATGGTGATCCCATGGCGCAGCGCGAGGCCGGAGCGGGGACGGACCTGGCACTCGACTCCCTCCGGGAGCTCCATCGCCAGGCCCGTCCCCACTGCCCGAATCTCGCCCGGTTGCAGGACGAACCCCGGTTCCGCCGAGCGCACATCGTACCCGGCGGCGTGGGCGCTGGCTCGCTCGGGCAACGGCAGGTCCGCGTTCCCGGCCAGCCTACGGAATCGAACGTCCACGGTTCCTCCCGCGCCCGACCGAATCAGACCTGCAGTGGCTCCTGAAGGAAGTCCTCCACGCCCCGACAGGGCATGTCGAAGGCTTCCGCCACGCCCGGATAGGTCAGCGAGCCGGCTACCGTGTTGACCCCGAGCGCCAGAGCCCGGTCCGCGCGGCAGGCCGCCTTCCACCCGAGGTTCGCCAGGCGCAGCGCGTAGGGGAACGTGGCGTTGGTCAGCGCCAGCGTGCTGGTACGCGGAACGGCACCCGGCATGTTGGCCACGCCGTAGTGGATGACTCCGTCGACCGTGTAGATGGGGTCTTCGTGGGTGGTCGGCTTGATCGTCTCGACGCAACCACCCTGATCCACCGCTACGTCCACGATCACCGAGCCCTCCCGCATGTCTGAGAGGTCGGCCCGGGTGACGAGGCTCGGCGCCTTCTTACCGGGCAGGAGCACGGCACCGACGACGAGATCGGCCCGCCGCAGGCACTCGCGGATGTTGTAGCGATTGGAGTACAGCAGATCCACATTGGCGGGCATCACATCCGACAGGTGACGCATCCGCTCCAGGGACACGTCGAGGATGGTGACATGGGCTCCCAGACCCGCGGCCATCTTTGCCGCATGGGTCCCCACCACACCGCCGCCGAGGACCACGACCTCGGCGGGGAGCACGCCCGGAACCCCGCCCAGGAGGATGCCGCTGCCGCCGAAGAACTTCTCCAGGTACTTGGCGCCCTCCTGGATGGCCATGCGGCCGGCAACCTCGCTCATCGGAGTCAGCAGCGGCAGCTCACCGGAGGGGAGCTGGACCGTCTCGTAGGCGATCGACACGGAGCCGGACGCGAGCAGTGCCTTGGTCAGAGGCTCCGAGGCCGCGAAATGGAAATACGTGAAGAGGACGTGATCCGAGCGGATGCGAGGCCACTCCGGCTCGATCGGCTCCTTCACCTTGAGGATCATCTCGGCGTGGGCCCAGACCTCGTCGGCAGCGGAGGCGATGCGGGCACCGGCCTCCACGTACTGCTGGTCCGTGAAGCCGCTTCCCAGACCTGCTCCCTTCTCCACCACCACATCGTGGCCGTGCTCGGCCAGCGTCTCGGCGCCGGCGGGAACGAGTGCCACGCGATTCTCGTTGGTCTTGATCTCTTTGGGGACTCCGATGCGCATCGCCGTGTCTTCCTGTGGTCTTCCAGCCCGCGCCTCCAGACCTTGGGAGACGCTCGGGCCGGTCGTGGTGGACTACGTTTCCAACTCGGGCCAGGCCGGCGCGAACGCCCCGGCGCCTGTCCTCTGCTTCGGGGCCGGGCCCAGGAGCAGGACGGTCTGCTCGGCCGGCGCGAAGAACTCCGCGGCCACGGCCCGCGCCCCCTCGACCGTGACGCCGTCGATGTCCGCCAGGATCTCGTCCACCGACCGGAAGGGCTCGTCGAAGAGGGCGTGCCCCGCCAGACGGTACAGCCGGGCGGACGTGGATTCCAGGGACAGCAGCAACTGGCCCTTCACCTGCTCCTTGATCTGATCCAGCTCCGCGGGGGGCAAGCCCTCCTGGGCCATGCGCGCATACTCGGCACGAATGGCCTCCAGCGCCCGCTCCTCCCACCCGGGGCGCGTGCCCAGGTACATCCCGGTTACGCCAGCGTCCCGGTTGAAGGACTGGTACGAATAGACCGCATACCCGAGCGCCAGCTCCTCTCGGAGTCGCTGAAAGAGGCGGGAACTCATTCCCCCACCGAATGCGGCGGAAAGAAGAACCAGGGCATGCCGCCGAGGGTCGCGGTGCCCGGGCGTTGCCGCCCCCAACACGATGTGCGTCTGGACGCCCTGGTGTTCGACATGCGCGAGTCGGCCGTGCACCGGTGTGGCTGGACCGACCCGGGGGCTACCAGAATGGGGAGCGGCGCCGCCGAAGCGCTTCTCCACCGTGCGTACCCAGTCGTCATGGTCGACGTGTCCAGCCGCGGCCACGACCAGATTGGATCCGCGATACTGGGCGGCGTGAAGTGCACGCAACGCAGCACCGTCGATGGCAGAGACCGTCTCGCGGGTCCCCAGGATGGACCGGCCGTAGGGATGCCCCGCCCACAGCAAGTCTCCGTGCAGCTCGAACACCAGGTCGTCAGGCGTCTCGTCGACGGTCGAGATCTCCTCCAACACGACGTCGCGCTCGAGCTCGAGGTCCTCATCGCGCAGTAGAGGCTCCAGCACCAGATCCGCGAGAACGTCGACCGCCAGGTCCAGGTGCTGATCCAGCACCCGTGCCTGATAGCCCGTCTGCTCCCGGCTCGTGTAGGCGTCGATCGAACCGCCTACCCCTTCGAGCGCCAGCACGATCTCACGGGCGGAACGGGAACGCGTACCCTTGAACACCATGTGCTCGAGCAGGTGGCTCGCACCCAGGTGCTCCATGGGATCGTGCACCGATCCGTGACGGACCCACACGCCCAGCGCGACAGATCGTACACTCTCGATCCTTTCGCTCAGGACGTGTACGCCGTTGGCGAGACGCGTCTGCTGCATGGTCTGCGCGGTCACCATGCCGCTGGACAACGATCAGGCCTCGCTGGTGGCGGGCTCCTGCGCCGCACTGAGCTCGGCCAGCGCGGCCTTGCGGGAGAGACGGAGGCGACCCTTTTCGTCGATCGAAAGGAGCTTCACCTTGGTGATGTCACCCTTCTTCAAGACGTCCTCGGTCTTCTCGACTCGCCCTTCCTGCAGCTCCGAGATGTGGCACAGACCCTCGGTGCCCGGCAGGATCTCGACGAAGGCGCCGAAGGTGGTGGTGTTCTTCACCGGCCCTTCGTAGATGCGACCGACCTCGGGCTCCTGCACGATGGCCTCGATCATCTCGCGTGCACGTAGACCCGCCTCTCCGGACACCGCCGCGATCTTCACCAGGCCGCTGTCGTCGATGTCGATGGTGGCTCCGGTCTCGTCCTGGATGGCACGAATGGTCTTGCCCTTGGGCCCGATGATCTCGCCGATCTTCTCCGGGTTGATCTCGATCGTCATGATGCGCGGTGCGTATTGCGAGAGCTCGCTCCGCGGCTCGGCGATGGTGTCGTTCATGATGCCGAGGATGTGCATCCGGCCCTTGTGGGCCCGCTCCAGCGCCTCCTTCAGGATGTCGACAGTCAGTCCTTCGACCTTGATGTCCATCTGGATGGCAGTGACGCCACGCGCGGTGCCCGCGACCTTGAAGTCCATGTCGCCGAGCGCGTCTTCGAGACCGAGGATGTCGGTGAGCACGGCCACGTGCCCGTCTTCCAGGATCAGTCCCATGGCGACTCCGGCGCAGGCGGCGCGCATCGGCACACCCGCACCCATCAACGCCAGCGAAGCCGCGCAGACGGACGCCATCGAGGACGAGCCGTTGGATTCGAGCACATCCGACACCACACGGATCGTGTACGGGAACTCGTCGTACTTGGGAAGCAGCGGCTGAATCGCGCGCTCGGCCAGATTTCCGTGGCCGGTCTCGCGGCGTGAGGTGCCCCGGAACGGCCGGGCCTCGCCGGTGGAGAACGGCGGAAAGTTGTAGTGCAGCATGAAGGACTTGAAGATGTCCTCGGCCGAATCGATCGAGTCGATGCGCTGCTCGTCTCGAGCGGTGCCCAGCGTGACCACACCCAGCGCCTGCGTCTGGCCGCGCGTGAACAGCGCGGATCCGTGCGGCCGGGGCAGCACGCCCACCTCGCACTGGATCGGGCGGATGTCGTCGACGCCTCGCCCGTCGGCTCGCTCACCGCGCTCGAGGATCTGCTTGCGCATGGTCTTCTTCTCGATGCCGCGCAAGATGTCCTTTACGGAGGGAACCAGATCGGTGTCCGTTTCCTCTTCCTCGGAGCTGGCCGACATCTGCGCCAGCACGTCCTCCTCGATGGAGGCGAGCGCCTGGCTGCGCTCCTGCTTGTCACGCAGGGTCATGGCCTCGGCCACCCGGGCCAGCGCCAGATCCTCGACCTGGCCGCGCAGACCCGCCGCCGGGTCCTTGGACGTCCACTCCATCACCGGCACCTGGTGGCCCTCCAGGAACGCCTTCTGGAAGGCGACCAGCTCCTTGATCCCCTCATGGGCCACCTGCAGACCCTCGAGGATCTCGGACTCCGGCACCTCGACCGCCCCACCCTCGACCATGGTGATGGCGTGCTCGCTGCCGGCGACCACGATGTCCAGGTCGGAGTACTCGAGCTGCTCGAAGGTGGGATTGAGGAGCCAGTTGCCCTGGATGCGCCCGATGCGAACCGACGCGACCGGCGTGCGGAACGGAATGGGCGAGAGGTTCAAGGCGACCGAGGCGCCGAGGAGCGCCAGCACGTCGGCGTCGTTCTTCTGGTCGGCGCTGAGGATGAAGCACGCGACCTGGGTCTCGTGCATGAAGCCGTCCGGAAACAGCGGCCGGAGCGGCCGGTCCACCGAGCGGGCCGCGAGGATCTCCTTGTCTCCCGGACGCCCTTCGCGCTTGAAGAAGCCACCGGGGATCTTGCCGGCCGCGTAGCTCTTCTCCCGGTACTCGATGGTCAGCGGGAAGAAGGGGAGGTGGGTCGGGTTCGGCTGTACCGTGGCCGCGCACAGCACCACGGTCTCACCGAATTGGACGAGGCACGTACCCTGAGCGAGCTTGGCCATGCGGCCGGTCTCGAGGATGAGAGGTCGACCAGCGAACTCTCGTTCCATTCTGTGCATTCTTTTCTTTCCGATTTCGCTGTCCCGGGCCGCGCGGACGCTCTGTCGTGCGCACGGGGCGGGAACGGGTCTTGTGGGTCGGTCCGCAACTGCACTCCTCGAACGGGGCAGCCTCGAACGCGAAGAGCGGAATCCACCTCGGATTCCGCTCTCATGGGTTGCCTACCGACGGAGGCCCAGGTCGGCGATGAGGCTGCGGTAGCGCTCGAGGTCCGTCTGTCGGAGATACTCGAGGAGTCGACGGCGGCGGCCGACCATCTTCATCAGCCCCTGGCGGCTGTGATGGTCCTTCTTGTGGGCCTGGAAGTGGCTCTGCAGGTAGTTGATCCGCTCCGTGAGCAAGGCGATCTGAACAGGCGCGCTGCCCTGATCCTTGTCGTGGAGCTGGTACTTCTTGATGACGCTGGACTTGTCGATGCCCATTCGTTGGGTCGCCTCCGCGAGAGTCTGCGCTGCACGGGAAGCCGGATTGGCCGTCTCTTTGCTAGCCCCAAAGTGTAAACCGACCCCGGGTGGGGGGCAACCGGCCGCCTCCCCACAGGCAGGGACGGCAGGCAGGCGACCGAGGCGCCGCTGGTCCGGGCGGGCGGGCCGCCCGGACCCGGCCCCTCGCCTTGCCTTCGGTTTCTTTCCGGCCCTACAGTGGAGCCCGACGCACCCCCTCCATCAGGATGCCGTCCGTGACCACTCTGGAAGCCCGCCTCTCGCTGCCCGGCCCCAAACGCCTGCTGGCCCTGGACGGAGGCGGCATTCGCGGGCTCGTGACGCTTGGCTACCTCGAGCGCATCGAGTCCCTGCTCCGGGAGCAACATGGCGCACCGGACCTGGTGCTTGCCGACTACTTCGACCTGATCGGGGGGACCAGCACCGGCTCGGTGATCGCGACGGCGCTGGCCCTGGGGTGGCCAGTGGGGGAGATCCGTCGGCTCTACCACAAGCTGGGGGCGGACGCCTTCAAGCCCAAACGGTCGCTCCTGGGGCCGTTCGGCCGCATCGTGGGGGCCAAGTTCGACGAGAAGGCGGTAGGGGAGGTCCTGCGATCGGAGCTCCACGACTGGCGCCTGGACTCGGAGCGGCTCAGGGTGGGCCTCACCATCATCGCCAAGCGGGCGGACACCGGATCCGTCTGGGTGCTGGTGAACATCCCCGGGCATCGGTACTACGAAATGAACCGCCATCTCAAGCTCTGGGAGGTGGTGCGAGCCTCCACGGCGGCCCCGACCTACTTCGCCCCGCAGTGGATCAAGGATCTGGGAGGGGGCGAGGGGGGCGTGTTCGTGGATGGGGCAGTGAGCATGCACGGGGACCCGGCCCTTCAGCTCCTGATGGTAGCGACGCTTCAGGGCTTCGGGCTTGGCTGGCCCCTCGGCGCCGAGCGGATCCTGCTCTGCTCGGTGGGCACGGGCAGCTTCGTGGCCAAGGCCCCTCCGCAGAAGCTGAAGAAGTACACACAACTGCATTGGTTGGCGCTGCTCATGGTTCAGATGATGAGCGACGCCGGCGAGCTGAACCGCACCATGCTGCAGTGGTTGTCCCGCAGCCCGACCGCGCACGAGATCGATAGTCAGATCGGAGATCTCGGTTCCGATCTGTTGGGTCCACAACCCCTTCTCCACTACCTGCGCTACAACGTCGGACTCGACCCGGACGCCCTGTCGGGCTTGGGACTCACGTATTCCGAGAAGGAAGCGAGCTCGCTGCGTGAGATGACCAACGTGGCCAAGATCCCGGAGTTGGACGAGGTGGGCCAACGCGCGGCCGCGGCTCAGGTCCATCTCGACCACTTCCCCGACCGGTTCAAGAGAGACGTGCCTTGACCGACGCGGACGCGCCCGTGCGCGTCGGCGTGACCGGCCACCGCACCTTGCACGATCTGGTGGGCTCGCAAGCCGAGCTGCTGCGGGAGCGTGTGCGTGCCCTGCTGGTGGCGTTGGCCGAGGAGCGAGTTGGCACGTTGGTCTCACCGCTGGCGGAGGGAGCGGATCGCATCGTGGCCGAGGAGGCCCTGGCACTGGGGTACCGCCTGGAGGTAATCCTCCCGTTTGCCGCCGAGAGCTATGAGCGCGACTTCCGTGGCCCCGCCTCGGTCGACGCCTTCCGGGCATTGCTGGAGCGCGCCGCACACCGCGCGTCGCTGGATCGCGACGCCACGGACTCAGCGACGCGGGCCGCTGCCTACGAGGCGGTCGGCGACGCCCTCATCGAGTCGACCGACCTGTTGATCGCGCTCTGGGACGGCGACCGTGAGCGAGGTCGCGGCGGCACGGGGCAGGTCGTCCGCCGAGCGCTGCGGGCGGGGCTGCCGGTGCTCCACGTCGCGTCGACGACCCCGTTTCCGATCCGTCTCTTGATGGAGGACCCGGGTGCCGGCTCCACTGTGATCGAAGGGCTGGTGCGCCGCGGAGTGGTGGACCTACCGTCCAGCTAACGTTCCGAGCCCAAGGCCCGGACGTTGCGACGAAGCCCACGCCAGTCTGGCGGTGGGCTCAGCGCGCCTCGGCCAACAGCTGACGCGCCGCCTCGGTCTCGGGATGATCCGCGCCGAACTGGTCCGTGAGCAACTCGACCCCGCGACGGGCCAATGCGCGCGCACGCGGGCGATCTCCGGAGGCAAGCACGAGGCGACCCTCGCGAACCAGCACGTCGGCGAGTTCGGCCGGCCGCGGGGGCTCGGCCTGTTCCAGGAGGACCCGCAGGCGATCCGCACGATCGATCGCCGTCGGCACGTCGTCCAACACCAGCAGCGGACCGATCAGCGCCCGATGCGCCTGGAAGGCGTCGGCGTCGGGGGCCTGGATGGAATCCAGGATCGACCATCCCTCGCGTAGCGCGATCAAGGTGCCTTCGCGATCGCCCCTGGCCGCGCGATAGAAGGCGACGTCTCCCAGGGCCGCTGCGATCTGTGGACTTCCCGCGGCGTACACCTCCCGCTTGACCCTCAGCCCCTCCTCCGCCCACTGCTCGGCCGCCTCGTAGTCGTCGAGATGGTACAGGGCGGTCTCCAGTTCCTCGAGCGCAGCCGCCTCGCGCCCGCGGTCTCCCAGGGCCCGCACCAGCTCGAGCGCCTGGGTCAGATCCGATTCCGCCCCGGTGCGGTCGCCGACCTCCGCGCGCAGCGACCCCCGCTCGATCAGCACGCGGTCCCGGGACAGGTCGGCACCCTCGCTCAGATCGCAAGCGAGCGCGGAGTCGTACGCCGCCAACGCGGCGTCGTAGCGGCCCTGGGCGCGCTGCACGTGTCCGCTGACCACCCAGGCACTGGCGACCCGGGGGTGGCGCGCCCCCAGGGACGCTGCCAGGGCAGCGCGCGCGTGGGCCGCGAGCGAATCCGCTTCCTGGTACCTCCCGGTTTGCATGAGCAACTGTGAGAGTTCCAGTTCGGTGATGGCCGGATGGCTGTGTCCCGGGCCATAGGCGGCCTGCTCGATGGAGAGCGCCCGCCGCAGCAAGCTGTCCGCCTCCGTGAAGTCGCCGCGAGACCGAGCGAGGGCCCCGCGCAGCTTCACGGTGACGGCCACTGCCCCGTGCCGCTCTCCGAAGATCGCCACCTGCCGGTGCTCGGTCTCCGCAAGGATCGAGTCGGCCTGCGCCTGCCGGGACGAGACCCATAGAAGGTTGGAGAAGCGGTGCGCCACCATCGCGTAGGCGTCGGGACGCCCCCCTCCAGCCAGGCGGTCCGCACGTTGCAGGGCATCGCGGTAGGCACGCTCCGCCCCTTCCGGATCGCCGAGTTGATAGCGGGCCCTCCCCAGCGACCCGAGGATCCCGATCGACAGCAGGGTATCCGCAGGAGGCGCCGCGGCCAGGGCGGCCTCAAGTTCGGGGAGCGCATCGAGGGCCCGCCCCTGGTCCAGGTGCAGATCGCCGAGCTGGCGCAGCGCCGCCGGCTCGCGCGCGGTGCCGGCCAGTCCCGTCACGGCTCGCTCGAGGTAGGCCTGGGCGCTGGCGAGACTGTCGAGCTTCAGCAGGTACTCGCCCACGGTCAACCAGGTCTCCGCCCGCACTGAGTCCGGCACACCGTTGAGCGCGGCCTCCGCGTCTTCGGCGGCGCGCGCCAGTCGCAGGGCCGCGGGGAACTCTTCGCGCACGTCGTAGGGGCGGGACCATTCCAGGAGGGCCCGGGCCCGGGTTCGCGGCACGTCGGCGAGCGCACCCTGCTCGAGGAGCTGCGTGGTGCCGAAGTCCAGCAACCGTTTCACCGTCCACTCCTCACCACCGGTGAACAGTGGATCGCCGGAATCGGAAAGCAGGCCCACGGTGAACTCGTGCGTGCGCGTCGCGCTCAATGCCTCCTCCGAGGCCCGTTCGCGAGCGTCGTAGGCCGTCCAGGCCAGGGTCGCCGAGACCACGGTCAGACCCGCCAGGCCGGCGAAGGCGGCGCGCCGGATGCGAGCGAAGCGCCGCGCTCGATGGGTGGACGCGGCCAGGAACTCCCGCTCGAGTGCGGAGAGCCCGCTTCCCCGCCGCTCCACATCGCGTGCTTCCTCGAGTGGCTTCCCGACCGGAAGCAGATACTCGAGAGCGCGACGCTCTTCGGCCCAGCGGCGCGCGGATTGCGCCAGGCGGGCCCGGGCCTTGAGCAGGTCACGATCGTCGTCCAGCCACGCGGTGAGCCGCGGCCAATGCCTCAGCAGCGCTTCGTGCGCGATGCCCACGACGGGCTCGCCGTCCCGACCCAGGTCCGTGACGAGCAGGCGGGCATCGACCAGTGCCTGAACGAGCTCGGTGGCACCCGGCGAGGCGGCGACCTGCGTCGAGGTCGCTCGCCGCGCGCCGACCGTTCCTGCATCCTCCGGATCCGCCACCACCACCAGCTGGCGCATCACGGCGGTGAAGGCAGCACGCGCCGACGGGCCGCAGGCCTGGAAGGCATCCTCCGCGCGCCGCGCCAGGCTGCCTTCCAACCCGCCGATCTCGCGGTACGCGGCCAGCGTCAGCGTCCCGTCCGACGCGCGCTGTCGATAGAGCTCCTCGAGAGTGAATTCCAGCAGAGGGAGGGAGTTCGGCATGCGCGCGGCGGAGTCTCGCAGCACATCCTCCAACCGCACGCCCGAGAGCGCGTCTTCCTCCAGCCGCAGACCGGCGGCGGCCACCGGATGGCGCACGATCTGCCCAAGTTCGGCCGGTGTGGGCGCACGCAGGTCGTACTGTCCCTTCCCCTCCTTCAACTCCAGGAGTCGAGGAATCTCCGCGAGCCGCGGATAGACGTCGGCGCGCAGTGTGGCGACGGCCCAGACGCGGCCCGTCCCCACGAGAGCCGCCAACGCCTCCGTGAAGCGTCCGCGCTCCTCCTCGTCGGCCTGGGTGAAGATCTCCTCCAACTGATCCACCACCAGAGCGAGGCACACCGGCTCAGGATCGCCACCGCGCGCCGCCGCCAGGGCCAACGCCGCGCGGAGGAGCGGCGCCACCGTCGTGGGCGACTCGCGCAGCAGACGCGCCAGCCCCTCCTGGCCACCCGCTGCGTCCTCGAGTTCGGGGAGCGCACCATGCGCGAGCAGGGCTCCCGCAAGTCCGTGTAGAAGGTCCCCGCCGCCGTCGCCGGGGCGCAGGATGGTGCGGCGCCACGATCCTACGCCCTCGATCACACCCCGCTGCGTCAGCATGGGGAGCACGCCGGCGCGAGCCAGCGATGACTTCCCTCCCCCACTGTGCCCCACGATCAACACGAACGGGCGGCCGGCTCCCTGTTGTTCCCGGAGCGCATCGACGACCTCGCCCACGGCTGCCGTCCGACCAAAGAACACGTCCGCGTGCTCGACATCGAACGCCTGCAGCCCACGAAAGGGAGAGCCCTGCGTCCAGCGCGCCCGTACCGCCTCGAGGGGTCGCTCCACCGGAGGCAGTTGTCTCTCGACGAGCTTCCGCAGGTGCGTCTCCAGGAGCGATTCGAACTCCTCCGGGCGCTCGAAGGCGTGGAAGGCACCGCGCAAGGTCCCATCGTCGTGGTCATAGAACCAGTGTTCGATGAATCCGTCCAAGGCCTTCTTCTGCTCCAACTTGCGGAGCAGTTCCTCCGGGTTGGAAAGACTCACCACCGGGTCGGTGGTCTTTCGGTACACCAGCAGCTCCGGGCGGCCGCTCCGACGCAGGCCCTGCACGGCGTCCTCGAACTCGAACTCCGTGCCGGAGGCATAGCGACGTCCGTCGGGTCGTACGAACTCGGCCGGCAGGCGGGTGCCCAGGCGGGACCAGAGGATGCAGATGGTGATGTCGGTCTCGGAGGGGCGGACGATCTGGGTCTGGAACGTGCTCGTGGCGACCAGGGGCTCGTGCTCCCACAACACGGCTTCCAGGCGAGCCCGCCCGGCGAATTCGTTTTGCAGGCGTGCCACCACCCGGTGGGCCAGTGAGCGCTCCGCGCCGACGTCGCCCGGTGACGAGACGAAGATCCGCAGCGACTTCACGAGGCGCCCACCCCGGGCATCATCGGAGCAGTGTCGACGCGAGGCCCCGGAACGCCGATGCACTGTCCACGGTCAGCAGAAAAGTGACGCCAGCAACGCGCAGGTCGGACCTGCTGCAGAACCGAGCCGGAGCGCACACCGCACCCTCGAACCCCACGTCTCTACGGCTGAGCTGCAGCCCCAGGTGGAGGTCGATGGCGCTGGCTTCGGCGGACTCTCCAAAAACGAACGCCTGCAGCCCGGACATGCCGAAGAAGAAGATGCGATCCTCCCGGACGGACATGGCCGCCGACAGGCGGAGGCGCTCGACCGAGGGCCACAGAGGGAAATCGACTCCGACGATGGGGAATACCCCCGCCCGCCGCTCGATCGACCGCACCGAGGTGGAATCGTAGGTGAGGAACCGCGTGGTGTCGCCGGCCTGCACCACGGCGGTGTCGCTGGTCTTGACCAGGGTGGTATAGGCGTCCTGGCGGGGCGTGTAGGCCACTCCGAAGAACACCCGCGCGCCTTGCCTACCGGTGGCCTCCAGGACCACGCGCTCGTCGGGGTATCCGTCGAGCGTCGCTTTCAGATGCTGGCGGCCGACGCGGTCGGCCAGGTTCCAGCGCGTCTCCACGCGGCAGCGCCCTTCGCTCCACGCGCCGTAGGCGGTATCCGGCGACGGGTGCCCGTTCTCGCTGGGGCGGAACACGACCGCAGTCCGATGACACGCCAACTCGTCGGGAACGTTGTCGATGTGCAGGAGGATGGGCCGGGGCAGCTGCCGACCCGCAAACCACGATTGACCGTCGCCGGACTCCCCGGGATCGGGTCGTAGGCGCAAGCCCGTGATCGTCTGCGCCGCCCCTCCACACGGCAAACACGCGAGAACGGCCGCCAAGCCGACGGTGCGGATCAGGAATCGCATGGGGGATCCCCGTTGAAGGGAGGGCAGATGAACCGCGGGAATGGGCGCCGCCAGCGGCGACGCCCATCCCTCTCAGTCACGGTACGTAGGTTCCGCCCAGCACGAAGGCGTAGTCGAACGGCGAGACGTCCAGGCTGGAGGCGACATTGAACGCCACCGCCAGATCGATCAGCCACTGCGACGTCGCGCTGATGCGTGCGCCCGGCGCCAGGTTGATTGCGTACTCACCATCCGAGGTGGCTCCCAGGAGCTCCCCACTGAAGGCGAAGCGATCGCTGGTCCGGTAGACGCCCGCACCCGAGAAGTTGATCGCCGTCATGCCGTCCTGATCGTCCGTGGGCACGACAAACCCCAGCGAGCCGTGGACCGTCAACGGGCTTCCGCCCGCCAAGCGATGGCTTACCGCTCCTGAGACGCCGAGGGAGGCACCGGCCTGACCGAAGTCCTCCGAGCCCACGGGCAGGCGCACGGCTCCCGTCGCGGCGAAGCTGGACCGACCGTCCTCCGAACGCCACGCGCGGTACTTCGCGAAGATGGAGGCATCCCCCCGGCCGCTGTCGTCGAAGGTCGACGACGGGCTCTCCGCGCTCACGCCCACGTAGGGCGTGATGCTCGCTCCCAACATCAGATCCGGATTCGGAGCGAAGACACCCGTTACGCTGAGGCCGCTGGACGTCAGCGTCCCTTCGGTGGCGCCTTCGAACGGATCGAAGATCCCGATCGTCGTCTCAATCATGCTGTAGCTGGCAGCCACGGCCCAGCCGCCGCCCAGCACCAGGCCGCTCTCCGACAGGAGCGGTGCCGCGTTGATACCGTCCGGAGTGGACACGGCCGCTGCGCCGGTCGCCGCACCGATCGCTCCGAGCTGCGCCGCCGCCGGCGTCGCAACTCCGACCAGCATTCCGAGCACGAGCACACCCGACTTCATCAGGCCTCCAGGGAGAAGATGGACGCGCCGACCTTGATCCGGTCTCCACTCTTGAGCGTGGCTTCCTGGATTGGTCGATCGTTGACGTACGTGGGATTGGTGCCACTCAGGTTCTTGACGACGTAGCCTCCGTCCGAGGCCACCACGAGCGCGTGTTCGCGGGACACGCTGCTGTCGGAGAGCACCACCTGACACACCGCTGGATCGCGGCCGATCTTCACGCCCGCGCCCGTGATGGAGAAGCGATTGCCGGCGAGCGACCCGGCCTGCGCGATGAGGTGCGCCGGACCGCCGTTCGCAGACGGCGTGGAGCGCGCGGCCCGACCTGCACCAGCGCGACCAGGAGAAGTACCGCCTCCGGGGGCAGCCGCCCGACGCGACATCAGGCCGGACACCACCAGCAAGCCGCCCAGGGCCACCGCGGCCAGGATCATCCAGGTCGGGATGCGAGACGAACCGCCTCCACTGGTCCCCTCCCCGCGATCGCGCGCCTGCATGGAGTTCAGGCGCAGCGTGGCGGCGTCCGGCAGGTTGGGCAGAATCCGGATCGCCTCATCGAAGCCGCTGATGGCCGCCGCGTAGTCACGGGCATAGTAGCTGTCCAACGCGCGGTCCCAGGTGCGGTCGAACATCCCGGGCTCGAGAGTGGCGTTGGCCGGCAGGTAGCCGCGGGCGACGTTGGACGGCACGGCGAAGTTGAAGCCCTGTACCATCTGATTGCCCTCGATGCTACCGAAGGTGGCCATGCCGATGACCTCACCGTCCCCGTTGAAGACCGGGCCACCGCTATTGCCGTGGGTGATGGCGGCATCCATCTGGATGACGCTGTTGCCGCCCACCGCCACCTTCACCGCCGACACCTGCCCGCGCGTGAAGCTGGCCTGCATCTGCGACTCGGGGCTCAGGTAGGGGTGCATCAGTACCGTACCGGGGTACCCGGCCACGAAGATCTCGTCACCGATCTGGACCCGGTCCGAATCGCCGATGCGAAGGGTGGGCAGGTCGCGGCCTGCGACCTTGAGCACGGCCACGTCGCTGCCGGACTCCCTGGAGCCCTGCCACGGGAAGGAGGTCTTGCCTGGCAAGTTGCTCATGGGCGGACTGTAGGCTCGCACCTCAGCGGTCATCTTCTGCCAGTTCTGCAGATAGACGTCGAGACTCTTGCGCAACGTGATCTGGGAACGCTGCAGCAGCTCGACGGTGGTCTGGATCTTGTCCTGGTCGCTCAGGGCCGAGCCTCGATCCTGCGCGATCCGGTCGAACACGCCGCCGCTCTCGAGCGCGTTGTAGAGAAGCTGGCCCCTGAGCTGTTCCTCGTTCGCCTCCTCGTACAGCTCCACCACGTGACCGTTGGTCACCACGAAGCCGTCCGGAGAGACCAGCCAACCCGATCCCATGCTACTGATCTGGGAGTTGAGCTGAACTGCCTGGCCGTCCTGGTTCTGCACCACGATGTCGGCCTGCGCCGACAGCCACACCAGGACCGTCGCCGGCTTCACCTCGTAGTAGAGCCGCTGCCGCTGGTCGGCATCGCGATCCTGCGCCTCCACTGCTCGGGGCAGCGCGCTCGCCAGAGCCAGCAGGCCCAGGATCAAGGCGTACACAAAACGCGTTCTCTTCATCACGGTTCTCCTGGGATGCATCGAACTAGTTGTCCTGGAACAGCACGCACTTGAAGACCCACTGGGACGAGCCGAATCCAACGCGGTCCCCGTCCATGAGCGGATGCTGGTGCGCAGCCTCTCCATTGACCGTGGTGCCGTTGGTGCTATCGAGGTCGGTGATCACGAAGCCACCGTCCTTGAAACGGATGCTGGCGTGACGATCCGAGACGTGGTCGTGCTTGATGATGATCTCGCACAGAGAGTCGGCCCCCACCACAGCCTTCTCTCCGTCGATGCGGTGCATGCGCCCGCGGTCCTCACCCCGGTCGCAGACCAACCACGCGACTGCGGCGATCTCGGGCGGCCGCTGCATGACCACCGTCTTGCGGCCCGTGTCCTCCCGACCCTTCATTTCGCGCTCGAGCTCCGACGGGTCGATGCGCACCGTCTTGGCGAGCGCCGGATTGGGGAGCTTCTGGGTCTTGTCGGGATCGCTCATCGTTCACTCCTGAGGGTTTGGACCGGAGTCGCCACGCACTTCGCTCGACGCTCCTGGGATCACGCGCAGTTCGGTGGAGTCGGGGATCGTGTCGGGGGTGGACACCTGCTCCACGTCGGGGCTGGGCGCCGCGCTGTCGCGGGTCCAGCGCACCGCGGCCACGGCGGCAGCCCCGATCAACACCAGCGTACCGAGCACCATTTGAGGCGCACCCCGGCGCCGCACCCGGGGCGCTGCCACCGCCGCGCCGTCGCCCAGGGTGGCGGCAGCCAGGTCGACGTCGTGGACGTCGAAGACCAGCGCGGTGATGTTGTCGGTCCCGCCTGCGGCATTGGCGAGGCCGATGAGGCGCTCCGCCGCAGCGTCCGGATTGGACTCAGCGCCCAGGACATCGGCGACTACGGAGTCGGCCACGAGGCCGTGCAGGCCATCGCTGCACAGCAGGTAGCGGTCTCCGACCTGGAGCGTCTCCTGGTAGGTGGCAATCTCCAGGCGTTCACCCACGCCCAGACTCTGTGTCAGCCAGTTGCGGTGCTCGTAGGCCGCGGCTTCTTCGGGGCTCAGCACGCCGGCCCGCTGTTGTTCGGCGACCCAGGAGTGGTCCTCGGTGATCTGTGTGAGGGTGCCGTCCCGGAGGCGGTAGCAGCGCGTGTCTCCCACGTGGCCGAGGGTCAGGGTTTCGCCCTTCAGCACCGCGATGGTCGCGGTGCTGCCCATCGCCTGGGAGCGATCACCGCCGCCCGCTTCGGCCAGCAGGGTCCGATGCACCTCGTCCAACAGCCGACGCAGCCACGGTGCCGCATCGACGCCGTGGCCTTCCGTGGCCAGAGCGGAGGCCTGGGTGCTTTCGACGACCAAGCGGCTCGCCTCGTCGCCTCCCGAGTGCCCGCCGAGCCCATCCGCCACGACGAACACGGCGTCGAAGGCAGGATCGACCGCCGACGGAGAGGCCATGTACAGGCCGAAGGCATCTTCGTTGCGCTCGCGCGCCTGGCCGGTATCCGACCGCGCTCCCACGGCGTAGCGTCGTCCCATCGTCACCACTCCCAGATCAACCAGCGGCCGCTCTCGTAAACCATGGACCAGTTGATCCAGTCGTCGGCGATCTCCACGAACTCGCCGGTGGCCAGAAGGCGGCCGGTCAGGTGCGTGTGGAATTCGACGTACGCATGATGGTCGTCTTCGAACTCGACCTGCACATCCGCCACCTGGGAGCTGAGATCGCCCACGGTGGCGAGCATGGCCTGGATGTCGCGGGTAGCTTCCGGAATCAGGTTCGGGTGGACGTCTGCCAGCAGGCCGCGCAGATCCCCCGCCTCGGTGGCGCGTCGTTGACGTTCCACAACCGCCAGGATGGCGCGTCGGGCCGCGGCCGCGTCGAATCCACGCACCTCCGGGACCACGGGGGGCGGTTTCCTGGCGGTGTCGGGGGGCGGCGTCGGCTTGTCGTCAATGGGGGCGGGGTTGCGGTCACCCTGGTTGCCCCGCGTAGGACGATCCCCGTTGTTGGAGGGCGTAGACGTCGTGTCGTTTCGGTCGCCTTCGCGACCGGGAACCAGCACGTCGATGACTTCCTGCGGGAGCGGGCCGCTGGGCCCGGAGTTGTTGTCCCCGCTGCCAGGGGTCGGCGAGGGACCGGCCGGGACCGGACTCTGTGGACCCAGCGCCTGCCGCTCGGGCGGCCTCGAAGACGGCCAGAACGCCACGGCCGCAACCACCGCGAGCAGGAGCGCGCCGATCCAGAAGGAGCGTGGCAGGCCGAGCCAGGCGGTCCGGTTCAACGAAGCGGCCGCCCCCTGGAGTGCCGTAGAGCTCCCGACCCGGCGGACTCCGTCGGCCACCGCCGCGGCTGCACCCGCGAGGGCCGCACCCGCGTCGGGCGCCGAGACGGCTGGTCGCTCAGCGGAGACCCGCGGGGAGCTTCGCCCCAGCGTCGTGTTGCCGACCCAGCCGCCCTCCTGCAACGCATCGATCAGTGCGTCGGCGGTGGCGTAGCGCTGCTCGGGATCCTTGGCCATCAGGCGGGACACCACCGCCACCAGCTCGGCCGGCGTCCCCGGGGCCCGTTCCGCCAGCGACGGAGGCTCCTGCTGGATGTGTTGGATGGCGATGGCGACGGCATCCTCGCCCTGGAAGGGCACCTCGCCGGACAGCATCTCGTAGAGCAGCACTCCCAGCGCGTAGAGATCGCTCGCTGGCGTGACGGGCTTCCCGCGCGCCTGCTCGGGGGACATGTAGTAGGGGGTGCCGAGCATGACACCGGTCTTGGTCTTCGAGTTGGCGTCGCGCATGTGCGCGATGCCGAAGTCCGTCAGCCGGGGGCGCCCCTGGTCGTCGAAGAGGATGTTGTCGGGCTTGATGTCGCGGTGGATGATGCCCCGCCGGTGGGCTGCCGAAAGCGCGCTGGCCACCTGTGCGGTGATCTCGACCGCGCGGTGGGGAGGCAACGGCGCCTCCCGCTGGATAACACCTCCGAGGGAACCGCCCCCCACGAACTCCATGATGATGAAGTGGCTGCCCTCGTGCTCTTCGACATCGTAGATGTGGACGATGCCTTCGTGCGCGAGCTGGGCCAGGGTCTGCGCTTCCCGACGGAACCGCTCCAGGTTCTCTTCGTCGGCCATCTGCCGTGGCAGCATCTTGACGGCCACGGTGCGATTGAGCGTGACCTGCGTGGCCCGATACACGACGCCCATGCCGCCGCGTCCGAGCTCGGACTCGATCCGGTACCGCCCGATCTGTTCACCGACCATTGGCTGCCTCGCGCTTGGGCCCTCGCCCACAGCACGCGCATCCGGTCGGGTTCAGGGATCAGGACGACGGGGTCAGGGGGGAATAGACCGGCCCTTGGAACGCACGCCCCCCGACGAGGGGGTCGACCGCCTACCGCTCCGTCGTACCCAGGCGCTCCAGCAGCACGAGGTCGTCCGGTGCGGTCAGGCCCTGGGCCTGCAGCTCGGAAAGGCGTGCCTCGGCGTCCGTGGCGAACGGCGCCGGGCGGCCCGCCGAACGCGCCAACAGCGAGTGGTAGGCTTCAGCGCGCGCCAATTCCAGTCGGCCCCGCACATCGGAGGCATCCAGCTCCAGGCGGCGCAGCAGCCAGTCCCGGGCCGTGCTCAAGTGGTCGAGGGCCGACTCGACCTCGCCCGACTCGTCCAGGACGCCCGCCAGCGAGCGATGGCCGAGGGCCAGATCGGTCAGTCCCTGCGCATTGCTGGTGTCGGAGACATGGAGGCCCGCGTACGTCTCCAGGGCCAGCTCACACCGGCTGCGGGCAAGGGCCAGGTCCCCGAGGCCCGCCTCGACCTCACACAGGTTCTGATAGGCGACCCCCACGTCTCGCACAGCGTCCACGTTGGTGGGAGCCTCATCGGCGAGTTGGCGCCGCACCGAGAGGGACACTTCGAACGCGGCCCGCGCTGCGGCAAGGTCACCGTTCAGGCGGGCCAAGGTCCCGATCCGCTCCTGCACGAGACCCCGAAAGCGCCGGACCCCCCACGCTGCGTTGTCTGCGAGCGGATAGGTGGCGAGCCGCAGCTCGGCTGTCGCATAGATCGCCCGAGCAGAGTCGGCCAACCCGAGGTTGGGGAAATTGGGGTTTCCCGTCAGGTCGCCGAGCTTGACCAAGCTGATGACCACGGAAAGGGCGTGGCGGGCGCTGTCTGGCGCCGCCTGTGCGATGGTCGCATACCCACTCAGTGCCTCCTGGGCCAGGCCGACGCCAGCTCCAACCTCACCACGGAAGGCCAGGGCATCCCCCATCTGCTCTTGCAGCACTGCCAGCGTTCGGCGGTACCGGGTTTGGGCGGGAGCACCGGCGACGGCCGCGCGCGCAAGCTCGATCCCCTTCTCATAGCTGCGCGCCGCAGCGCTCAAGTCGCCCAGGCTGGCCCCCGCCGGTTGCCCTTGCGCAATGCCAAGACGGAGCAGCGCCTCGGCGACTTCCCACTCCAGAGCGGGATCGCCACCCACGTCGAGGGCCAAACCCTCCAGGCTCGCGTAGGCGCGGTCCAGCAAGAGGGCACGTGCTTCCGTCGACCCGGGAAGCTCCGAAATGGCATCGTGCACGTCGAAGACCAGAGACCCCACCAGACGGCGAACGTCCTGGGCTTGCTGCTCCGCTCGGGCTTGAGCCAATCGGGCCCGGGAGCGCTGAACCACCGCCCCGCTGAGACCCACGGTCAGAGCCACCACGCCGACCGTCGCGACCAGGATCGAGCTACGATGTCGTCGCACGAATTTCCGAGCCCGGTAGCCCAGCGTGTCGGGCTGGGCCAACACCGGACGTCCACTCAGGAAACGGCGGAGGTCCTCGCCGAGTTGAGCCGCGGAGGGATAGCGCCTCTCCGGCTCCTTGCGGATCGCCGTAAGGATGATCTGGTCCAGGTCTCCCCGTAGCTCCTGCGCGCGTACCCCGGGAGCCACTCCAGCGGGGCCGCCTTGAGCGAGAGCCGCGCTGGGCAACGTGGGCTCGCTCGACGAGACGATGCGTTCCATCTCGAAGATCGACTCGCCCCGAAAGGCGTACGGGCCGCGTCCGGCCAGGATCTCGTAGAGAACCACACCCAGAGCGTAGATGTCCGACAGGACGGTCACCGCTTCGCCCCGCAGCTGCTCCGGACTGGCGTAGGCCGGAGTGAACGCGCGTGCGCCGGCTTCGGTGACGGTCCGGTCCGGATCCGCACCGGGCGAGACGATCTTCGCGACCCCGAAGTCGAGCAGCTTCACGACGCCGTCCGGAGTGACGAGGATGTTGCCGGGCTTGAGATCACGGTGCACCACCAGATTCTGGTGCGCGAACTGCACCGCGGCGCATACCTGCCGAAACAGGTCGATGCGCTGTTCCGTGGTCAGGCCCCGACGCTCGGAGAAGACGTCGATCCGTTCGCCCTCGACGTACTCCATCACCAGGAAGAGCCGACCGTCGCCGGTGACCCCCGCATCGAGCATCGAGACGATGTTGGGATGCGCGAGCGAGGCGAGGATCTGGCGCTCCTGACGAAACCGGCGGATCAGGTCCTCGGAGTGACCCTGCCCGTGCAAGAGCTTGATGGCCACCCGACGATCGAACTGCTCGTCGGCGCGCTCCGCTTCATAGACGACTCCCATCCCGCCCGCACCCACTCGGCGCAGGAGTCGGTAGGAGCCGAGCAGAGTGCCCTCGAGGGCGGGCGCTCCCAACTCGCTGTGCTGCGGCAGGGGTCGCTCCAGGGGATCGCCGGTGCGGTCGACCGCCTCAAGCAGGCTTCGCACCTCCTCGAGCAGAGTCGCATCGTCGGCGCACTCGCCGGACACGAACGCCGCACGCGCGGCCGGATCCAGATCGAGCGCGGCATCGAGGATCGCCTTGACCCGCTCCTGCCGGTCGGGGTCCGTCACGCCCCCGGCGCCTCTCCGCCCATCTCCCCGGTGGAGAGGGCTCGGTAGAGCCACGCCTTGGCATGTCGCCAGTCGCGCTTCACAGTGGGTTCCGAGACGCCGAGTGCCGCTGCCACCTCGGTGATCTCGAGGCCTGCGAAGAACCGCATCTCCACGATGCGCGCAGCCCGGGGATCCGTGCGCTCCAGCTCGGCGAGGGCCGTGTCGAGGGCGATCACGTCGATGTCGGGGCCGGCCAGGGCCGCCGAACCCTCCACCAACGTGATGGCACGCCCTCCGCCCCGCTTGGCCGCGCTGCGGCGGCGCGCGTGGTCCACCAGAATCCGTCGCATGGCCTGGGCAGCGATGCCGAAGAAGTGAGCTCGGCTATTCCAGGAGGGGACCCGCTGCTGCACGAGCTTCAGGTAGGCCTCGTGCACCAGAGCCGTCGGTTGGAGCGTATGCCCCTGGGGCTCAGCTCGGAGATGGGCCCGGGCGAGGACGCGGAGCTCATCGTAGACGACCCTGAGCAGCTCGGCCTGCGCCTCGTCATCCCCTGAGGCGAATCCATCGAGGAGTTGGGTTACGTCGCTCGGGCGGGGGGAGCCCACAGCTGACCTCCAGAGTCACGATCCCGACGGGGCAAGAGTAGCGCCCCCCGTGCCGCGGGGGAACCTCCGATCCTTCCGCTCCCGCTCCTGCGCGTGGGATGTATGGACCTCTGGGGGCAGTTCAACATCTCGGAATACGAGCCCGTGCGCCGACCCTTGGGCGAGGTGCGGCTGGCCCTGCGCATGGAGCGCGGCGAGCTGATCGTCACTGTGGACACGCCCGCCAGCGCCTCCGCCCCCTGGGCCAGCGGGGTCCAGGAGGAGCGCTGGACCGCTCCGGGTCCGGCAGCGTCCGTCACCATCGAGCCCGCCCTGCCCGATCGGCCCATCGTGATCGGCGTCACCAATCCGTTCCGGATCGCGCCCGGTGCGGAGGTCCGGCTGCAAGTCCAGGTTCCCGTCTGGGCCCGCATCCACCTCGAAGACCCCGCGCGAACACTCCTCGCCGAAGTCGCGAGCACCGTGCTCAGCCCTACCTGGTGGGGCGGGAAGACGCGGGGTGAGCTGGCCTACTGGTTACCCGCGCGGGTAGAACACACCGACGCGGAGGTGGGCCCCGCCACCGCGGCTACCGCGGTCTGCTTGCTCCGTGTGACCAACCGCTCGCGCAGCGTGCTCGACGTCACGCGACTCGCCATCCGTGCCCCGCTGCATACGCTGTTCGCCACCGAGCGGGGGTTGGTCACCGACGAAGCCAAGATCCTCTATACCGGTGAAGACTCCACCGAGATCGACGTCGGCGCTCGGCCTCCTTCCTTCGCGCCCCACGCTCCCAATGTGCAGCGGCCACGGCAGTTCGCGGCCCGCGGCCTCAAGGCCCTCACCTTCGCCCACCTGCGCAGCCTGGAGCTGTATTGATGCGCTCCCTATTGATGCGCTCCCTCCTGCAGGACGCCGTCGACTCCGTGGGTGCGTCCCTGGTGGCCCCCCCGCCCGGTCCCGACTCGTTCTCGCTGGCCGCAGCGGCGGATACGACGCGGTCGGCTCTCGAACCGGCCGTCGCCGCAGGCGCGCCTCTGTGGCGCCCGCTGCTCGTCGTCGCCATCGGTCTCCCCCTCTTGGGCTGGCTGACGCTGTGGGGCCGCAGCGTGGTCAGCCGACGCGTGGGGCCGCATCGGGGGCTCATCACCGGCAAGTTGATCTTCTACCCGGGCGTCGTCGTGATGGCGACGCTCGTGCTTCGTGAGCTCGGGTTCAGCCTGACGCCGATGCTGGGCGCCGCCGGCGTAGTGGGGATCGCCCTCGGCTTTGCCTCTCAGACGAGCGTGTCCAACATCGTGGCGGGCTTCTTCCTGGTAGGTGAGCGGCCCTTCGTCGTCGGAGACATCATCGAGATCGGCTCCACGGCCGGTACGGTCCTCTCCGTGGGTATGCTGTCGGTGAAGCTACGCACGTGGGACAACCGCTTCATCCGGGTCCCGAACGAATCGCTGATGAAGAGCGAGGTAACCAACCTGACCCGCTTTCCCATCCGCCGCGTGGATATCGTCGTGCGCATCTCCTACGACGAAGATCTGGACCATGTGCAAGAGGTATTGCTGGACGCGGCCCGGGCCCATCCGTCCTCCTTGATGGAGCCGGAACCGCGTCTCTTCTTCGTTTCGTTCGGGGAAACGGCCATCCACGTCAAGCTCACGGTCTGGGGAACTCGAGACGACCGCCGCGAGCTGAAGCACAGCCTCCCGGCCCTGATGAAGCGCCACCTCGATCAGGCGGGAATCCGCATTCCCCATCTCCCGGCCGTGGTCCCGCTGACAGTGGCACCCTCGGGATCCGAGGGCTTCGGGTGAGGCATCGTCCAAGAGGACGGGACAAGGCGCGGCTCGCAGGTCAGCCCAGCGCGTGCCGGGCCCGCTCCACGTCCCGTCGGATCTGCTCCACCAGCGCTTCGACGGTCGAGAACGGCTCGATGCCGCGCAGTCGTTGCACGAAGTCCACCCGGACGTCCTCGCCGTAGAGATCCCCATCGAAGTCCATCAGATGCACCTCGATGGTCGGAGGCGCACCCTGGAAGGTCGGCCGGGGCCCCAGGTGCAGGGCGCCCCCGAAGGTCCCCGTTCGGACATGGGCGCGCACCGCGTAGATGCCAGGGGGGGGCAGGAGCTTGTCCGGCACCGGTACTGCCAGATTCGCGGTGGGAAATCCGAGCGTGCGGCCGCGCTGGTCGCCTCGCACCACCAGGCCGCGAACCGCGTAGGGGCGCCCCAAGCCACCTGCCGCCTCGTCGAGGTCCCCGGCCGTGACCGCCTGGCGGATGCGCGTGGAGGAGATCGGGGCTTCCCCCTCGAATACGGGGGGCACTACGTCGACAGCGAACCCCAGCTCTCCACCGATCTCCCGCAGCGTCTCCACGTCACCGCTGCGACCGCGTCCGAAGCCGTGGTCGTACCCGATGACGAGCTCGGACACGCCGAGGCGTCCCACCAGGATCTCCTCGACGAACCTCCGCGGGGTGTACCGGGACAGCGCTCGGGTGAAGGGCAGGAACACGGCGTAGTCCAACCCGGTCTCGGCCAGGATCTCCTTCTTCTCCACGGGTGTGGTGAGCAGGGGCGGAGCATCTTCGGGGCGCACGATGCGCAGCGGGTGGGGATCGAAGGTGACCAGGACACTGCGACGATCCTGCTCGCGCGCCCGTCGACAGATCTCGTCGAACACGGCCAGATGACCACGATGCACCCCATCGAAGGTGCCCACCGTGATCACGGTTCCGCGCCCGTCCTGCGGCAACGCGTGCGGGAGTCGGGGATCGATCGCGAACGCCTCTACCACGAGAACACCTTCCGGGGTCGGAGCTGTCCTGCGCGGACCTCCGCGACGGCGACCAGGTCCGCTCCGTCCGCCACCGCCACGAGTCCATCGTCCGTTTCGACCCCCACTGCGACCGGCCGTCCGTGGCGGACGCCAGCCAGGGCCTCCCCATCCAGCTCGATGCGCCGGAGGTGCGACAGCGCCCGCAAGGGCGCGATCAGCGCGCCCGAGACACGGGCTGCGTCGTCGAGCTCATCGGGGGTCAAGGCGCCCGCCACGCTGTGGGGGCCCACCTGCGTGCGTCGCAGCTCGCTGAGGTGCGCACAGGTGCCGAGCGCCCGCCCGAGGTCGCGCGCCAAGGCCCTGATGTAGGTGCCGCTCGAGCAATGCACGGAGAGTTCGACGAAGGGCAGCGAAACCGACCGCAGCGTGAGCGCATGGACGACCACGTCGACGGCCTGCAGAGACACCTCCTCGCCACGACGGGCCATCCGATACGCCCGCTCGCCGGAGATCTTCTTCGCGGAGTACGCAGGAGGAATCTGACGGACGGGCCCGCGCAGCTCAGCGAGCGCCTCCCGCAGGCGCTCCTCGGTACACACCCGCCAGGCGTCGTCTTCCCGTACCGCAACCCCACAGCGATCGTCGGTGTCCGTGCCCACACCCAGCCGCACAGTCGCATCGTAGCGTTTGTCGAGCCCGGTGAGATACTCGGCCAGCCGGGTAGCACCAGCGACACACAACAACAACAATCCAGAGGCGAAGGGATCCAGCGTCCCCGTATGTCCGATGCGCCGCTCGTGCAGTGCCCGGCGGGCCTGGGACACGATGTCGTGGGACGTAGGGCCCGAGGGCTTGTCGATCGGAAGAACCCCGGCGGTCACGGGTCGGACGCATCCGGTGCTTCGTCGTCGGCCTCGATCCCTGCCTCTTTGAGCAGGGACTCGATGCGCTCGGCCGCCTCCGCGGTGCGATCCTCCTCGAAGCGGAGCTCGGGTACGCGCCGCAGCCTCAGCACCTGCCCCAGCTCTCTGCGGATGTAGGGCGTCGCAGCCGTCAGCCCCTTGCGAGCTTGTGCGCGCGCCTCCCGGTCCTGCGGGAGCCGCACGTAGATGCGTGCCAGCCATAGATCCGACGTGACCTCGGCCCCGGTCACCCGGACGTCGATGACCCGCGGGTCGCGTACCCGCAGGCGGAGGATCTCCGCAGTCTCCCGCTTGACCTGCTCGTTCAGGCGTTCGTAGCGACGAGACATCTCAGCACCGGTCGGCAGGCACACATCGAGGCATCCCCCTAGAGATCCTCGCGGCGTGTATGGGAGATGACCAGGCGCCCACTCTCGTCGAGCAGCCGGTCGATGCGGCTCTCGACGGCATCCGCCTGCGCCACGTCCGGGGAAAGGTAGACGACCGACAGCTCGCCGCGACCCCAGAGATCCTGACCACCGGTCTCGGCGACGGACACATTGAAGCGCGTGCGCAGGCGGTCCTTCACGGACCGGAGGACCATACGCTTGTCCTTCAGACTCTGCGCCTCGGGGAAGGCGAGGTGGAAGACCAGCAAGCGAACGATCACCGACGTCCGGAGTGGACGGAAGGCGTGATCAGTCCCGGCCCTTGGCGGAGTCGGCCAGCGTGCGGGCGACTTCCTCAACACGATAGCACTCGATGACATCGCCCACCTTCACGTCGTTGAAGTTGGCGATCCCGATGCCGCACTCGAAGCCCTCGCGAACCTCCCGTACGTCTTCCTTGAAGCGCTTGAGAGACGAAATCGTCCCGTCGTAGATCATGATCCCATCGCGTACCAGGCGAACCTGTCCAGCTCTCTGGATGGTTCCGTGCGTGACGTAGCAGCCGGCGATGGTGCCGACGCGCGTGATCCGGAACGTATCGCGCACCTCGGCGGTCCCCAGGATCCGCTCCTTCTCTTCGGGGGACAGCAGTCCCTCCAAAGCCGAGCGCACATCGTTGACCGCTTCGTAGATGACGTCGTAGGTGTGCACATCGACGCCCTCGCGCTCCGCCAACCCCCGGGACTTGGCGTCGGGTCGCACCCGGAAGCCGATGATGATGGCCTGGGTGGTGGAAGCCAGCAGCACGTCCGACTCGTTGATGGCCCCCACGCCGCGATGGACGATGTCGACCGAAACCTCGTTGGTGCCGAGCTGCTCCAAGGCATCCGCGACGGCCTGCACTGAGCCGTCGACGTCGCCCTTGATGATGAGGGCCAGGCGGCCGGTCTTTCCTTCGGCACGCAACTGCGAGAAGTCGCCGAGCTTGAAGCCGCGCTCCCGAATGCGGAGCTGCTTCTCTCGGTCCAGCCGCTGACGGTTTTGCGCAATCTCGTAGGCCCGGTCCGCTTCCATCGACTGGAACGAATCACCGGCCTGAGGAACCCCCGAGGCTCCAAGCACCTGGATCGGGAAGCCCGGACCGACGGACTCGACGGGCTTGCCGCGCTCATCCAGGAGCGCCCGCACCCGACCGTCGTACAGGCCACACACGAAGGAGTCGCCGACCCGCAGGGTACCACGCTGGACGAGGATCGTGGCCACCGGCCCCTTGCCCGGATCCAGCTTGGCCTCGATCACGGTGCCCTGGGCCTCGCGATCGGGGTTGGCGGTGAGGTCGAGCAGCTCGGCCTGCAGCAGCACCTTCTCGAGCAGGTCCTCGATGCCGATGCGGGCCTTGGCGCTGATGTCGGCGGACAGCACGTCACCACCGAAATCCTCGACCGTCACGCTCTGCTGCAGCAGCTCTTGTTTGACGCGACCCGGATTGGCGGCGGGCAAGTCGATCTTGTTGACCGCGACCACGATCGGAACGCCGGCGTTCCTGGCGTGACTGATCGCCTCGATGGTCTGCGGCATGACCGAGTCATCTGCGGCGACGACCAGCACCACGATGTCGGTCACCTCGGCACCACGGGCGCGCATGGCCGTGAACGCCGCGTGACCGGGCGTATCCAGGAAGGTGATCGCCCGCCCCCCCGGAAGCTCGACGTGGTAGGCACCGATGTGCTGGGTGATGCCCCCGGCTTCGCCTGCCACCACGTTCGTGTCGCGAATGGCGTCCAGCAGACGCGTCTTGCCGTGGTCGACGTGCCCCATGACGGTCACGACCGGCGGCCGCGGCTTCAGCGACTCGGGCGGATCGACGTCCTCCTCCTCCTCCTCGCTCGCCCCATACTCGGCCTCTCGCACCGCCTTGAAGCCGAACTCGTCCAGGAGCAACTCGATCTGATCGAAATCGAGGCGCTGGTTGACGGTGACCATCAGCCCGAGATTCTTGAATGCTGCCCCGACGATCTCGGTCGCGGGGACATCCATCAACTCGGCCAGCTCGGCCACGGTCAGGAACTCGTTCACGCGAACCGTACGGGCTTCGCGGGCACGTTCCTCGGCCTTCTGCGCCTCTTCTGCCTCGCGCCGCTCGCGCGCGTCCTGGATGCCCTTCCCCTTCCGGCGCTTCTTGCCGCCCCCTTTGAGCTCGGCCATGACGCGCTGGATGTTGGATTGGACGGCGTCCTGGTCCACCCTGGTGCGCTTGCCCTTCTTCCGGTCCTTGGACTGCCGGCGGCCGTCGGGAGTGTACCCTTCGGCCTGGATGCGCACCTTCCCGCCGGAGGCGGCCGCACGATCCGCCGGGGCTCCTCCCCCAGCGGCGGGCGCAGGCCGCCGGATCACCCGGGCCGGGCCCTTCGGCGCATTGCGACGCACAGGCTCGGGCGCGGGAGGGGCCGCTGGGGCGGTCCGAGCCGCCGCTGCCGCCGCTGGGCGGACCGGTTTGACCGCGGGGCGTGCGGGCTCCGCCACGGTCGGCTTCGCCTCCACCACGGGCTCCGGCGCCACGGGAGGAGCTTCGACCACGACCGGTTCGACGACCTCCGGCTCAGGGGCAGCGATGGGGGCCTCGACCTCGGGAGCGGCGACCTCTGCGACGGGGGCGGCGGCCGCTTCCTCGACCTCCGGCTCCTCGGCCTCCGGCTCGGGCTCGGGCGTGGCCCGGCGACGGCGTCGGCGCGTCGTGGGCGTCTTGGCGTCCTCGATCGCCGCCTGGATGGCTTCCCCCGCCTTGCGCTTGCCGGTGCGGCGCTCGCGTTCGACCCTGGCGATGACACGGGCCACATCGGCCTCGTCGAGGGCGCTCCGCCGATCGGACACACGGATCCCGAGCTGCCGTAACAATACCAGCAGCTCGTCGGTCCCGACGTTCAGCGTCTGTGCCAGCTCGATGACCCGCATCAATGCTCCGCTTCGTGTTCCGCGGTCTCCGGCGCCACTCGCGCCAGGACCGCCTTCGCCAAGTCGGCCCGCGTGACCGCGACGGCCGACAGAGGCCCTGCACCTACCGCCCGACCCAGCGACTCGCGATCGCCCCAGACGAACAGGGGGATCCCGTGCCGCTCGGCCGGCTTCCGCACTTTGTCGACTTGAGCGGGGGACGCGTCCGCCGCGACCAGGACCAGCCTGGCCTCACCGCGCCGGATCGCCTCTCGGGCTCGAGCGGTACCGGGCGCTACGTGTCCAGAGCGACGCGCGAGGCCCAGCATTCCGAGCCCCTCAGGTCGCGTCACCCCCGGCTGCCTCTGCGTCTTCGGTCACGGGCACATCACCCGCGACGTCCATTCCCGATGTCGCCTCCGTCGCCACAGCGCCCGCGCTCGTCGCAGCGTTCGCCTCCGGCAGCGTCTCGACGACGGTCAGCTCGTCGATCAGCTCGACGAGTCGCTTCGCATCGGACTCGGAGAGGCCCGGGATTTTCAAGAAATCCGCCTCTTCGAGGTCGATGATGTCCAGAAAGCTACTATATCCAGCGCTTTCGAGGGCCGCCAGAGCGGCAGCGGGCACGTCCAGCTCCTGGAGCGGGAAGTCCGCCATCTCGTAGTTCTCGGTGGGCTCGGGACCGAAGAGCGATAGCCCCGCGCCGCGCTCCAGCCACTCCCGCGACCCGTAGAGGTCGATCTGCCAGCCGATCAACTGGGACGCCAGACGCACGTTCTGGCCGTTCCGTCCGATCGCCAGCGACAGCTGATCCTCATCGACGATCGCCGTGATCACTTGTCGCTCGGAGTCGCTGATCACCTTCGAGACGCGGGCCGGCGCCAAAGCCCGGCGCGCGTATACCTCGGGGTCGGGATGCCACGGCACGATGTCGATCCGCTCGCCGCCGAGCTCCGACACCACCGCTTGCACGCGCGACCCCTTGAGGCCCACGCACGCACCGACGGGGTCGATGGACTCGTCCCGGCTGTAGACGGCCAGCTTGGAACGACCCCCTACCTCACGGGCGATCCCTCGGATCTCGACGATCCCTTGGTAGATCTCCGGCACCTCGAGCTTGAACAGGGCTGCGACGAACAGGGGATCCGCCCTGGACAGGATCATCCGAGGCCCCTTGGGCGTCTCGTCCACCTTCTTCAACACGGCCCGGATCGGGTCTCCCTGCCGGAAGCGCTCCCGTGGGTTCTGCTCCCGCCACGGGATGATGGCTTCGGCATCCCTGGACCGGTTCAGCATGACGACGATCTTGCCGCGCTCGATCTGTTGGACCTCGCCGGAAAGCAGCTCGCCGATCCGGTCCGAATACTCGTCCCGGATGCGCTGCCGCTCTCCCTCGCGAACCCGCTGGACGATGCGCTGCTTGGTGGCCATCACGGCATTGCGACCGAATTGCGCGAAGTCGACGGGGATCTCCATGACGTCCCCGACTTCATAGGTCGGATCGTCCCAGCGAGCATCGGTGAGCGAGATCTCGGTGGAGGAATCCTCGACTGCGTCGACGACGCGCTTCAACACGACGATGTCGATATCGCCACTCACATCGTCGATGGCGATCTCGGCCTCGACGTTCGGACCATAGATGCGCGCCAGCCCCGCCAAGATGCCGTCACGCATCAAGTCGTTGAGCGCCTCGTCCGAGAGGTTCTTCGTGGACGCGATGTCTCTCAGCGCCGCCACGATCTGACCAGCTTTCATCGTTATCCCCCTCGCCCCTCCGCGCGGCCCTGAAAGCGGCCACGCCCGTTGCCGCGCACCTAACTCCATTCGTAGACGAGCCGACCGCGCTCGATGCCCTCGAGGGGCACCTGCACCTCGTCTCCTCCGTCCAACCGGATGCGGACGACACCGGTGCCATCCGCCACCGCCTTCCGTTCCTCCGCCGACTCCGCGGGGACCAGTACCCCCTCGATCCGCCGTCCCAGCGACCCCAGCGGGTCGCGGGCGCGAATCAAGACGCGCTGCCCCGCGAAGCGCACCCAATCGTCCGGGCGTACCAGCGGCCGCTCCAGGCCAGGAGACGACACCTCCAGCACGTACCGCTCGGGCAACACCCCGTCGAGCCAGGGCTCCAGGGCACGGCTGACGGCGGCACAGTCACCCACCGAAACGCCCTGCCCCGCAGCGGCGCCGGACCGGTCGATCCGGAGGCGGAGGATCGGTCGTTGGGCGTTGCCGGCCCACTCGACCACCACGGGATCGAAGCCCAGTGCTCCGACCCGCGTCTCCAGCTCGCACTCGACCCGCTCCCGCGCCGTCACTCGGGCCCCCTCCCGGCACACACCGATGCACCAGAAGAAAAAAAGCGGGGAAGGCCCGCTTCCCCACTTCCAAATAACGGCCGCCCCGCCCGGGACGGCCGCAGCCTTCCTATGCAAGATAGTCCAAAGGGGCCGCGCTCTCAACCGCGCCCCCCCGGCAACGACCCCCGCCCCCCGGGGCCGTTCTAGTCCTGAACCCGGCGGATTCGGGCCCCGAGCGCCCGCAGACGCTCGTCGATGCGCTCGTACCCCCGCTCGATCTGCCCGATGTTGCCGATCTGGCTCTCCCCTTCCGCCGCGAGCGCCGCCAGGAGCAGCGCCATTCCCGCCCGGATGTCAGGGCTTTCCACCCGCCCCCCCCGCAGGGGCGCCGGCCCCACCACCACGGCCCGATGGGGATCGCAGAGGATGATCTGGGCACCCATGCCCACCAGCTTGTCCGTGAAGAACATGCGGGACTCGAACATCTTCTCGTGGATCAGGATCGTCCCTCGGCACTGGGTCGCCGTCACCAGGGCGATGGAGGTCAGATCGGCCGGGAAGGCGGGCCAGGGGCCGTCATCGATCTTGGGCACGTGCCCGAACGCGTCGGAGCGGATCTCGTGGGGTCGGTCCCCGTGGACGAGGAGGCCATCGTCGGTCACCGTGCACTCCACCCCCAGTCGGCGGAAGCCGAGGAGGGCGGAGCGCATGTGTTCGGGCGGCGTGTCCTCGATCAGCAGTTCACTGCCGGTCACCGCGGCCAGCCCGATGAAGGACCCCGCTTCGATGTGATCGGGCCCCACGCGAAAGCGGGTCCCCCCGAGCCGGTCGACCCCGTCGATGTGCAGGGTGTTGGTCCCGATCCCCTCGATGCGCGCGCCCATCCCCTGCAGCAGCAGACAGAGGTCCTGAACGTGCGGCTCGGAGGCAGCGTTGCGGATGCGCGTGGAGCCTCTGGCCAGCACCGCCGCCATGATGGCGTTCTCGGTGCCGGTGACCGACGGCTCGTCGAGGAACAGCTCGGCTCCCTGCAGGCGTCCCGCCCGCACGTGCAGTCCGTCATCCAGTTCGACACGGGCTCCGAGCGCCTCGAAGGCCAGGAAGTGGGTGTCGAGACGGCGCCGGCCGATGATGTCTCCTCCGGGTGGAGCGAGCCGCGCCTCACCGAAGCGGGCCAGAAGGGGGCCGGCCAACAGCACCGAGGCACGAATCCGCTCGGCCAGCCGGGGATCGGGAGCGCGCCCTTCGACCGCCGCGGCGTCGATGGTGACCTGATTGGCGTCGGTCCATTCCACGCGTGCGCCCAGGGACGCGATGATCTCGAGCAACGTCTCGACGTCCCGAATCCGGGGAACGTTGTCCACCACCACCGGCTCCGACGTCAGCAGGGCGGCCGAGAGCACTGGTAGTGCCGCGTTCTTGTTTCCGGCGGGACGGATCCGGCCCGAGAGGGGGTGTCCCCCTTCGACCACGAAGCTGGGCATGACGTGCGCGAGCGGTTGGAGTGCGCGGAGCGAACGCTCCACTTGGGGAGTCCCCGGCCGGGCGAACTTACCGGATGCGGACAGCAGCGCCAAGCACAGGCACCCTGGAAGCGGCCGCCGCGCAGGCGTTAGCTTCGGACATGCTGGTCGCCCAAGCCTCCGCCGCCGACACCGTCTGGGTGCTCGCCCCCGCGGGCGGGTTGGAGCTCGCGACCCAGGTCGCCATCGTGCTGATCGCGACGTTGCTCTTGCTGGTGCTGCTGATCCTGCTGATCGCCCTTCTGCAGTTGCGAAAGGGCGTGAGCGCCCTGCAGGGCGTGGTGGGACGGCTCGAGCCCTCGTCGCACGCGATCATGGAGCGCGCGCGCGGTATCTCCGAGAACGTCGAGGCCATCACGCGCTCGGTGCGCGGGGACGTCAACACCATCACCGGTTCCATCGAGGCGCTGACCGCCCGACTTCACCAGGCCTCCGACCGCATGGAAGAGCGCATCGAGGACTTCAACGCGCTCATGGAGGTCGTGCAGGAGGAGGCCGAGGACATCTTCGTCGGCACGGCTTCCACGGTGCGCGGAGTTCGGCGGAGCGCGGCGACGCTGAGCGCCGCGGTGGAGACCCCCTCGCTCCCCGAGCCGATCGAGGCCGAGCAAACCGACGCCGAGTGAGCGCGTTCTTCTCCGTCCCCCTGGCCTGTTCGCTCGTCTGGGTCCTGGCCGTCTCCCTCCTGGATCCGACACCGCTCTATGCCTGGGGGCCGGCCACGCACATCGCGTTGGGGGAGGGCGTGCTGGGAGCCCTCTACCTGCTTCCGCCGATGCTGCGTTCCTTGCTGGAACGCTATCCCATGCAGTTCCTCTACGGCTCCATCGCAGCGGACATCTCCTTCGCCAAGAAGTACGCCGAGGCAGGTCGGCACTGCCATCATTGGCATGTGGGCGAGGAGATCCTGGACGCGGCCGGTGACGACCCGCTGCGCGCGGTGGCCTTCGGCTACCTGGCGCACCTGGCCGCGGATACGGTGGCCCACAACGTCTACGTGCCGCGGCAACTCCTCCTGACCAGCACGTCGAAGGGTCTCGGGCACACCTATTGGGAACACCGCATGGACATGCATGCGGGGGAGGCGTATCTGGCTGAGGCGCGACGGCTCATCACCGAGCACGATCACCGTGCGGCCGACGAACTGTTCGACCAGGTGCTGAGTGCCACGTTGTTCAGCTTCCAGACCAACCGCCGCATCTTTCGGGGCATGATCCGGGTCCAGGGCACAGAACGCTGGCAGCGGGTGTTCGACACGGTCCTGAAGAACTCCAGGTTCGATCTGCCGGATCCCCTGGTGCGACGCTACCTCGAGATCTCGTTCGATTCGGTCATCGACTACCTGGTCAACCGCCACCGCTCGGCCCCTGCTACCCTGGATCCGATCGGAGAGGTCAACCTGCGGCTGGCCAAACAGATCCGCCATCGCGAGCTGGCGGACGGCGCCATCGACGATCCCGACCTGCTGGCGCGCTCCGCCGACGCCTTCTTTCCCATTCCCGACGCTCCCCTGACCTTCCGCGCCCCTCAGGGCGTCGGCACACGAGGCCGCCTGAAGCCGGCCTGATCCGCCGCCGGCACGGGCATTGCCTCGCCGGACGGAGTGCATCCCCGGAAACCCGACCTCCGAACCCGGACTCCGCCTTGGCTGCAGCGATCGGTCCTGCGCTCCCCCTCCTCCCGGCAGCAGCCGCCGCCGTGGCCTGCCTTTGGATCGGCGTGCGCGCCTTCCGACTGTCGACGCCCGTCGGGCGCGGCATCGGCCTTACCCTCGGGGTTCTGGCGGTTCTCTGGGGTGCAGGGGCGCTGGGGGCGCTCACGCATCCCACTCTCCCCGCGCTCGCGGGCCTGACCGCCACCGCGCTCGCTACGGGCGCACTCGTGCTCTGGTCGCACCCGCGGCTCGTGGAGCCCCGGCTTCACCGCGCGCTGTTCGACCACATCCCGTCTCCGGCGCTGGGCTTGGACGCCCGGGGCCGTATCGTGGCTGCCAACCGCGCTGCCCAGGCGCTCTGTTCCCGCGCCGGGACGGGCCTCCTCGGCCTCCCCGTCGACCGTGCTCTCGCGGACTGGCCGACGCTTGCGCGGGTGCTCTCCGCGCCAGGACCCACGGCCCGGTCGGCCCACAGCATCGGAGAACGGGAGTGGGCCCTCGAGGTCCTCGACGTGGGGGCAGCGGGTCGAATCGCGCACCTGACCGACATCACGCCACGCAACCGCGAGGAAGTCCTACGCCGCGACCGTGAGGCCCTGCTGGCGGGCGTGCTCGAGACCTCCCCCAACGGGATCCTGGTGCTACGACCGCAGCGCAATCCCCGGGGGGCGGTCGTGGACTTCCTCTGCGTGTTCGCCAACCCGGGCGCGGAGCGGCACCTGGGCTCCCCCGCAGGACCGCTCACCGGTCGGACGCTTCGGCAGTTCCTGCCCTCGCGTGCCGGCGAGCTGATCCCCTTCCTCGCGGACGCCGTGTTCGTGAATCTGCCGACTGAGACCCAGCTCGGCATCGGCAATGGCTCTCGCGAGCGTTGGTTCCGTGTGATCGCGCTGCGTGTTGGTGAAGACGTCTCCACCACCCTGGTCGATATCACGGACCAGCGTCGGCGCGAAGTCGAGATGGAGGAGGCCGCCCACCGCGATCCCCTGACGGGCGTGCTCAACCGTCGTGGCTTCGAGAACCAGGCCCGTCTCTGGTTCCCAGGGCCGGACCGCAGGGCCCCGGGCGCTGCGCTCCTGTACTGCGACCTGGACGGGTTCAAGCCCGTCAACGACCAGTATGGCCACCAAGCAGGAGACCGACTGCTCATGGCCTTCGCCCGTCGGCTCCGAGGCGCAGTCCGTGCCCCCGATCGGGTGGCCCGCCTCGGTGGTGACGAGTTCGCGCTGGTCCTCCCCAACGCGGACGGCACCACCGCGCAGGAGGTCGCAGAGCGAATCGTACTGGAGGCCGGGCGGCCCTATCACGTGGACGCGCAACTGCTCCGCTGCGAAGTGAGCATCGGAATCGCGGTCTATCCGGACGACGGCGACGATCTGGAAACCCTGCTCGTGGTCGCGGACCGGCGCATGTACGAAGCGAAGCAGCAGCCGCGTTCGTCTAGCCGAAATCCTTCTGCAGATCGGCGTAGCGCGCCAGCAGCTTCTTTCGACCCACACTCGTGAAGTCGACCGTCACCTTGAGGTCGTGCCCGAACCCAGAGACCTCTACGACCGTCCCTGACCCGAACGTGGCGTGGGACACACGCTCTCCTTTGAGCAGGCGGGGCCGATCCTGGTCGAAGTCGTACTCGAAGTCCGCGACCTCGGGCTCCTGTTCCTGCGCTCGGCGTCGCTCCCGGGCGTGGCGCCGTTCCTGTACGAAGGAGGGGTACTCGCGCCGAGCCCGCTCCGTGAGGCGCCGGTCGAGCAACTCCTCGGGGATGGCATCGACAAAGGGAGAGAGACGGCCGACCATCATTTCTCCGGCACGGCGCCGCTGCCTGGCGTGGCAGAGGATCAGCTTGTCCATAGCGCGGGTCAGGCCCACGTAGAAGAGCCGGCGCTCCTCCTCCATCTCCGCCGGTTGATCGTACGCCCGCGAAAGCGGAAACAGCCCGTCTTCGAGCCCGGTGATGAACACCGCCGGAAACTCGAGCCCCTTGGCGTTGTGCAACGTCATCAGCGTGACCGTATCCGCTTCCCCCTTCAGCGAATCGATATCCGCCACCAGTGCGACGCGCTGCAGGTACAGGTCGAGATCGCTGAATCCCTCTCGGTCCTCGGGGTCGAGCCCCTGCAGCTGCTCGGCGTCGAAGTCGAGGGCACCGGCGATCAACTCACGCACGTTGTCGACGCGATCGTCGCCCTCCGGCCCCTCCTTGCGGTAGTGGTCCAGGAGGTCGGTCTCCTCGATCACCGCCTGCACGAGCTCGCCGACGGGGATGTCCTTGGCCAACTCGGCGAAGCGCTCGATCAAGGCAGCGAAGCCTTGGAAGGCCCGCACGGCGGCAGTGCCCAGGCCGTCTGCATCGGCGGCGCGTCGGCAGGCCTCCAACAGCCCGGTGCGCCCGGCCGCCGCGAACTCGTTGATACGCTCCAGAGATTTGGCGCCGATCCCGCGGCGAGGAACGTTGATGATCCGCTCGAACGCACCTTGGTCCTGGGGATTGGCGATGAGCCGCAGGTAGGCCAGAGCATCCTGGATCTCTCGTCGCTCGTAGAAGCGCACGCCGCCCACGATCTGGTACGGGATCCCCCGCCGCCGAAACGCTTCCTCGAGTGCGCGTGACTGGGCGTTGGTCCGATACAGAACGGCGAAGTCGGCATTGGCCAGGGTCGGGTGGGACAGCTGCCGGGCTTCGATCTCCTCGACGACAGTGCGTGCCTCATCCATCTCATCCGCCGCACTGATCACGCTCAACGCCTCGCCGGCGTCGCGGTCGGTGAACAGCGTCTTGCCCTTGCGGTCGAGGTTGGCGGCGATGGCGGCGTTGGCCGCCGCCAGAATGTTGCCCGTGGAGCGGTAGTTCTGCTCCAAGCGCACCAGCGCCGCCCCCGGATAGGTTTTCTCGAAGTCGAGGATGTTGCGGATGTCCGCGCCTCGCCACCCGTAGATACTCTGGTCGTCGTCGCCCACGACCATGAGGTTCCGGTGCTGGGCTGCCAGCAGCTCGAGAAAGCGGAACTGGGCACGGTTGGTGTCCTGATACTCATCCACCAACAGGAACGCGAAGCGCTCCTGATAGTGGCTCAGCAGATCGGGAGCCGACTCCAACAGTGCGACGGGCTGCACGAGCAGATCGTCGAAGTCCAACGCGTTCTGCTCACGCAGGGAGTCCTGGTAGACCGGAAAGACCCGAGCCACGTTGCGGGCGAAGATGTCGAAGCTTCCCTCGTTCTCGCGGGCAAAGCGCTGCGCATCGATGAGTTGATTCTTGGCCGCGCTGATCTGGGCCCGCACCGCCTTGGGGCTCCATCGCTTGGGATCGAGTCCCACCGTCTCGACCGCTCGCTGCATGGCCCGCAGGCTCTGTTCCTGATCGAAGATGGAGAATGTGCGACTGAAGCCCAGCCTGGGTGCGTGGCGGCGCAGCATGCGCGCACCCAGCGCGTGGAAGGTGCCGATCCACATCCCGGACGGCTCGGCACCCAGTAGGTGGGCGACGCGCTCCCGCATCTCCCCCGCAGCCTTGTTGGTGAAGGTGACTGCGAGAATACGGTCGGGCGGCACGCCGTGATGCGCGACCAGGTGGGAGATCCGCGTGGTGAGCACACGGGTCTTCCCGGACCCCGCGCCCGCCAGCACGAGGATAGGGCCCTCGAAGTGCTCCGTGGCCTCCCGCTGTGGGGGGTTGAGCCCGTCCAGGCGAGCGAGGCTGTCGAAGAGAGAAGGCGGCGAGGAATTCACGGACCCCCATGGGTGATACGCTCCCGGGCCGGGAGCGGGAGTGACGTGGAAACTACCCGTGGGAGCGCGGAAGTTTCACGAGGAAGACCGCCCCACGCTGGGGTGTATCCAAGAGCTCGATGCGCCCTCCGTGAACCCCCTCGACAATCCGTCGCGAGAGGGCCAGCCCAACGCCCCAGCCGCCGGACTTGGTGGTGACGCCCGGCTCGAAAATCCGGTCCCGCACTTCCAGCGGCACACCGGGACCGTCGTCCGCGATCCGTACCTCCACCCACTTCCCGTCTCCGGCCCGCGCCGAGATCTCGATGGCCCCACCACTGCCTGCGAGGGCATCCAACGAGTTCTTGACCACGTTCTCCAGAGCCCAGACGAGAAGCACGCGGTTTCCTTCGATGAGCGGGAGATTCGTCGGCACGTCCACGACCAAGTGGATTCCAGGTCCCAGGCGGGGCAGGCGTGCCTGGATGTAGCGTTCGAGTTCCTCGAAGAGCTCGGGGAGCGAGATCGGCTCCAACGGCGACTCCCGTCCGATCAACTCGAAGCGCCGACTGACGTTTTCCAGGCGCTCCAGGTCCTCTCCGATGGCCTCCCCGATTTCCAGGGCACCCATTCCCCCCGGACGCTCGTCCTCGGGCATCCGCAACAGCTCCAACCATCCCTGCAGCGAGGAGAGCGGTGTGCCGAGCTGGTGGGCAAGCTCGCGAGCCATGGAAGTCCAGGCCCGCTCCGCCTCCGCCCGGCGCTGCGCGCGGATGAGCGAGAGTCCCAGCATCATGGTCAGCAGGAGCCCCCCCGCCTGCAGCCAGGGAATCCAGCGCAGGCGTGCGGTCTGGGGGGGGTCCCCGTAGTGGATCAGGTTTCCCGAGAAATCCTGGATGGGAGGATGATCCACGTCGAGCAGCGCCAACCAGGCACGGATGCGCGCCTGACCTTCGTTCGTGCTGAGATCCGCTTCGAACGGGAGATTCTGGTGCGCGATCACCGCTCCGGCCGAATCGGTGAGGGCCAGGGGAACCCCCGCGTCGACGATCCGCCCTTGGAGGCTGAACAGCGCCTCGACCATGACGTCTGCGTCTTGCCCCGTGATCCCGGCCTGGGCGTCCGCGTACATCAGGGTCATGGTCTGGGCGCTCTCGTGCAGGGAACGCACGATCTGGTCCGTGTAGATCAGATACCAGGCGAGCTGGGCCAGCAGCAGCAATGCGAGGGCCGGCGTCCACATCCTGCGGATCACGAGCCCGCCCCGGTCATGGGATGGGCCTCGGCGACGCCGTGCACGTGCGCATTCAGCTGCTCAGCACATCCGTGCCCAGCGACGGACGCAGCACCGGAGGCACACGGACGGTTCCATCCGCCGACTGCCAGTTCTCCAGAAGAGCCACCATGAGTCGAGGCAGGGCCAGAGCCGAGCCGTTGAGCGTGTGCACGAACTCAGGCTTCCCCCCACCGCTGGGGCGGTAGCGCACGTTGGCGCGTCGCGCTTGATAGTCCGTGAAGGTGCTGCAGCTCGATACCTCCAGCCAACGCTCCACTCCCGGCGCCCACACCTCGATGTCGAAGGTCATGGCGGACGAGAATCCGAGATCGCCGCTGGCCAGACGCACCACCCGATGGGGAAGCTCCAACAGCTCGAGGATCCGGCAGGCTTGCCCCGTGAGCTCCTCCAGCGCCTCGCGGCTGCGCTCCGCCGTCTCGTAGCGCACCAGCTCGACCTTGTCGAACTGGTGCACGCGCAGCAGGCCCCTGGTGTCCTTCCCCGCCGCCCCGGCCTCCCGGCGGAAGCAAGGCGAATAGGCCACATAGCGGACGGGCAGATCGCTCTCTGCCAGCAACTCGTCCCGGTGCAGGTTGGTGACCGGAACCTCCGCCGTGGGGATCAGCCAGAGGTCGTCCCGTTCGGCCAGATAGGACTCCTCGGCGAACTTCGGTAGCTGACCCGTCCCCTCCATGCTCGTGCGCGTCACCAGATAGGGGACGCGTACCTCCGTGTAGCCATGATCCCGCGTATGGAGGTCGATCATGAAATCGATGAGAACGCGCTGCAAGCGAGCGCCGAGACCCCGGAGCACAGGGAAGCCCGAGCCGGAGATCTTGGACCCGCGGCCGAGGTCGAGCAGGCCCAGGCGCTCGCCCAGCTCCCAGTGAGGCAGGGCCGTGAAGTCGAACGTGGGTGGCGCACCCCAGGCGCGCAGAGTCTGGTTGGCAGACTCGTCTCCGACCTGCACCTCGTCCAAGGGGAGATTGGGCAGGCCCAGGAGCAGGTCGCGAATCTCGCCCTCGCTTGCCTGCACCTCGGCGTCGAGGGCGTCGATGCGCTCACCGACACCCTTCATCTCCGCCACCAGGTCGTCGGCGTCCTGCCCTGCCCGCTTCAGCTCCCCCACGGTCTTGGAGACCTGGTTGCGGCGGGCCTTCAACTCGCCGACCTCGCCGATCGCCCGTCGCCGCACGGCGTCGAGCTCCAGGATGCGCGCCACCTGCTCGCGGACGGTCTCGCTGCCCCGCTTGGCGAGGGCCCCCAGCGCGGCGTCCGGGTCTTCACGAAGCCTGCGGATATCGATCACGGTTCAGTTCGGGGGCCGGAGGCGCCGATCGTTGCAATTGGGATTGCCGTCGAACTGGAAGTCCATGATGCCTTCGGCCTCATCGAGCGCAATCGGCGTGAACTTGGAGAACGCGAAACAGCGCTGCCCGAAGAATCCGACGGTGAGCCTCGTTCGCACCACGTACAGGTTCCCGACCTGCATGCGCAGCGGTCCGGCGGTATAGAGCGCCGTGTCACCCGGCGCCTCACTGATCTCGTCGAACCCCCGGGCGCCCATGTCGGCGACGCGCGCCTCGCTGTCGAGACCGAACGCGACCGCCGGGACGACCACCAGCTGCGCGTCGCGGGTGTCCAACGCCACATCCCATTGGTTGATGGCCGACTGGGATTCGATCAGTACCGGGGTCTCGGACACGAAGTCGAACCCGGCCGGGAAGTTCAGCCCGGAGCGGGCCAGCGAGTAGAGCCGAGCCGTATCCGGGCTCAGCGACCAGTCGATGTACCCGAACGGCTGGTCCTCGCACGCCGCCACCGCCGAGAAGGCGGCCAGCGCGCAGGCGAGCGAGAGTGTGCGCAGACGAAGTTGCATGACGGTCCGAAGGCCGAAGGCACATCCGGGGATGGAGTGAGGCCCGCTCAGGGTTCCCCGACACCCGGACGGCTCCCGGGAGAGCGGGTGAAGATACCCGGCCCCCCAGCGCGATTCAAGCCTGAATGGCTTGTATTTCCTTGACTTTACACCACTTTCACCGTAGGTTCCCCGCCGTCTTCCACTTCATTTTTCCGCGCCGGCGATGCCCGAAGCCTCTCCGTCCGCCGCGCCTCGGGCGCGATTGCTCGTCGCCGACGACGAGCCCCACATCCGACGGATCTTGACCACGTTGCTCGAGGCCTCGGACTTCACCGTGGACGCCGTTTCCGACGGGACGGCCGCCCTGGAATTGCTGGCGGGCTCGGTCGGGTATGACCTCATCCTCCTGGACATCATGATGCCGGGGGCCACCGGTCTGGAAGTGCTCGAGCAGCTCCGCGCCATGCCCACTCGCGCGGCCACGCCGGTCATGATCCTGACCGCGAAAGGACAGGACGCGGACCGGGAGCGGGCCTTCTCTCTGGGGGCCTCGGACTTCGTGACCAAACCCTTCAGCCCGAAGAAGCTCCTTGCCCGCATCGACCAGCTCCTCCACGGCTGATCTCTGGGTCCTGATCCTGGCGGGCGGGGTCGGTTCCCGCTTCTGGCCGGTCAGCACGCCGGCGCGGCCCAAGCAACTTCTTCCCCTGGGGAGCGAACGGCCCCTCATCGTCGACACGGTCGAGCGCCTCGATGGCCTCGTCCCCCTGGATCGCGTCCGCGTACTCACGGGTGCCGCCCTGGTGGCTCCCATTCGGGCGGCCACCGGGCTCCCGGAATCCTGCTTTCTGGTCGAACCCGCGGCCCGGGGCACCTGCCCGGTCCTGGCCTGGGCCGCCTGGACCATCGAACGGGACCACCCAGGGGCTGTGCTCGCCTCCATTCACGCGGACCACGTCATCGAGCCGGCGGACGCCTTCCGCGCGCTGCTGGCCGATAGCGCCCGGGCGGCCTGCGAGCGCGGGCTGCTCCTCACCACGGCCGTCTCGCCGACGCGACCGGAGACGGGATACGGCTACATCGAGCCCGGCGACGTCCTGGGCACGTACGGGTCCGCCGAACTGCGGCGCGTCCGACGCTTCGTCGAGAAGCCGGATCATGAGACCGCCGGGCGCTACATCCAGGACGGCTTCCTCTGGAATAGCGGGATCTTCATCTGGAGCGCGCGCACGTTCCTCGACGAGCTGACGCAGACGGCACCGGAGGTGGCTTCCGAGCTGAGTCGACTGGAGGTGGGTGACGTGGACGGCTTCTTCAAGCACGTGCCGGTGTGCACGGTCGATGAGGCCGTTCTGGAGCGCAGCAAGCGCGTCGGAACCGTCCCGGCCACGTACGCATGGGACGATGTGGGCGCCTGGGAAGCCTTGAGTCGCACCCGCCGTCCGGACGCGCACGGCAACATCGCGGTTGGCGATGCCTTCTCCGTCGACGCGCATGGAAACATCGTCTTCAGCGAAGAAGGACCAGTGGTGCTCTTCGGGGTCGACGACCTGGTGGTCGTGCGCAGCGGAGCGCTCACGTTCGTGACCAGTCGAGCGCGGAGCCCCCACCTCAAGGACCTGCTGGCCCGCTTGCCCTCCTCCCTGGGCGGCAGCGCCCCATGAAGCTCTATCTCTTCGACGATCGCGAGGCCCGGGCCTTCCAGCCTTTCGCCCCCACTCGTCCGGTCGGGGAGCTCCTGTACGGGAACGCCACGCTACGGGCGCGGAGCGAACGCGTGCTCGGACGCGCGTGCAGCGGTCATTGGGCCGGTGAAGAAATGGTGGGCTTCTCCGAGGTGGGGGCTCCTCGTGGCCTTCGCTTCTCGGATCTGGAGACACCCTGCCTCCTGCTCTGTAGCCGGGTCGTTCTCGACACGTCCTCCCCCGAAGCATGGGAGCCCACGCCGGGCCTGACGCCTCTCGAGGTGGGTGGACGCCTTGCGGGCTGGAGGGTGGGACCGGACACGAAGGTGCCTGCACCGGCATCCCTGGCGGACCTGGAACCAGCCCCGAGCGCCGGGGCCCCGATCCAGCTCCGCGGCGGGTGGATCGAGAACCCCTGGTCCCTGATGTCGGGGAACGTCGAACGACTCGAGCGGGACCTGGCCCAGGGACACGTGTCCCCGCCCTCCGCCGACCCCGTGGGCGTGCATCGCATGGGGAGTCACGCGCTCATCGTCGCTCCCGATGTCGTGATCGAGCCGGGCGTGGTCTTCGACACCCGCCACGGCCCCATCCACATCGAGCCGGGCGTCGAGCTCCGAGCCCACCTGCGCCTGGCAGGCCCCGCTTTCGTGGGACGCGGGAGCGTGCTCTTCGGCGGCACCATCGGTGCCTGCTCCATCGGACCCGTGTGCAAGGTCCGGGGGGAGGTCGAGGAGTCGGTGGTGCTCGGCTACAGCAACAAGGCGCACGACGGCTTTCTGGGGCACGCGTATCTGGGGCGGTGGGTCAACCTGGGGGCCGGAACCACCAACAGCGACCTCAAGAACAACTACGGACCCGTGCGCGTGCGCCTCTCCGACGGGGTGCACGATACGGGGCTGACCAAGGTCGGGTGCTTCCTGGGAGACCATGTGAAGACCGGCATCGGCACGATGCTCAACACCGGTACCGTGGTGGGCGCCGGCTCGAACCTCTTCGGCGGTACGATGCCTCCGACCTGGGTTCCCCCGTTCTCCTGGGGGAGCGGTGACGCGCTCACGGAGTACCGCTTCGACAAGTTCCTGGAGGTCGCTCGCATCGTCCACGTCCGGCGGGGACTGGAGCTGTCCGCCGACATGGCCGAGGTACTGCGACGGGCCTGGACCACCTCCGCGGCCCAGCGGTCGGGGGCCGCGACGTGAAGGTCGCCGTGCTGGGTACCGGGTCCCGCGGGAACGCCACACTCGTGGAAGCCGGGGGCACGCGACTCCTCGTCGACGTCGGCTTCAGTGCGCGCGAGATCGAGCGAAGACTCGACACCCTGGGCGTGGCGCCCGAGAGCCTCGACGGGATCGTCGTCTCGCACGATCACTCCGATCACACCCGTGGGCTTTCCTTTGCCCGTCGCTACGATCTGGACGTCCACCTCACCGAAGGGACCTGGAGGGCAGCGCGCCGGCATCTGCGGGGAAGCGAACGGGTGAGGCCCTATCGGTCGGGCGTCCCCTTCGAGATCGGTCGCATTCGCATCGAACCGTTCGCGACCATCCACGATGCGGCCGATCCGGTGGGGCTGGCACTCGTCGATCTCGACACCGGGCTCCGGGTCGGGATCGCCACTGATCTGGGACGCCCCACCGCCCAGATCCGCCACGCGCTCTCCGGCTCGAACTTCCTGGTGCTCGAGGCCAACCACGACGAAGCCATGTTGCATGCCGGGCCCTACCCGTGGTCGGTGAAGTCGCGGATCGCCTCCAGCCACGGGCACCTCTCCAATCATGCAGCAGCGCGCTTCGCCTGCGAGCTGCTGCACGACGATCTGGCAGGCATCCTCCTCGCGCACCTCTCCGTCGAGTGCAACGACCCGCAGCTGGCCCTGCGCGTGGTCGGCTCCGCCCTGACCAAGGCCGGCTACGACGGGTTGCTGGAAGTGGCGGTGCAGGACGAGCCCTCGACGTTGTTCGATCTCGTCGATCTCAAGGCTCGGCGGGCCCCCGCCCAGTACTCCCTGTTCTGATCCGCCCACCCCCGCCGCACGGTCGGGGGGAGCATCGTGGGCGTTCATCCGGGGGCCGTGGTCCCTCGTGAGCCCCCGGGCGAGCCGTCTACGCCTTTCTCACGTGGCACGGTAGAATCCACGAACCCGACGGAACCCATGAACACGATCGACTTCCCATCGCGCGAGGCCTCGACCATGACCAGTGACCGCCCCGGCCGCGGACGGATCTACGACGACATCACACAGACGATCGGCGACACACCGCTCGTCCGCGCCCCCAAGCTCTCGGCTGAGCAAGGTGCCCGCGCAGACGTTCTCTTGAAGCTGGAGTTCTTCAACCCCATCGCCTCCGTGAAGGACCGCATCGGCGTCGCCATGATCGATGCACTCGAACGGGAGGGAACGCTGAAGCCCGACTCCACGATCGTGGAGCCCACGTCCGGCAACACCGGCATCGCCCTCGCGTTCGTCTGTGCCGCCCGGGGATACCGCTGCATCCTCACGATGCCGGAGACCATGTCGATCGAGCGCCGCAAGATGCTGGCACTGCTGGGGGCTGAGGTGGTGCTCACACCCAAGGAGCAGGGCATCAACGGGGCGTTGGCCCAAGCAGAAGCGCTCCTGAACGAGATCCCGGGCGCTGTACGACCCATGCAGTTCGACAACCCCGCCAACCCGGAGATCCATCGCCACACCACGGCCGAAGAGATCTGGAACGACACCGACGGGAAGGTGGACGTCGTCGTCTCTGGCGTCGGCACAGGGGGCACCCTGACCGGGTGTGGCGAGGTCTTGAAGGCGAGGCGCCCGGGTCTGCGCATGGTTGCGGTGGAGCCGACCGTCAGTCCGGTGCTGTCGGGAGGCCAGCCCGGCCCCGGCAACCAGATCCAGGGGATCGGCGCCGGATTCGTCCCCACGGTCCTCGACACCGACCTCATCGACGAGGTGGTGCCGGTGAGCAACGAGGATGCGCTCACGATGGCGCGGGCCGTGGCCCGTCGTGACGGCATCCCGGTCGGCATCTCCGGCGGGGCCGCCCTGGTCGCGACCTATGCCATCGCGCGCCGGCCGGAGATGGAAGGCAAGACCATCGTGACGATCATCCCTTCGTTCGCGGAGCGCTACATCTCCACGGTGCTCTTCGAAGGGATCTAGCGGGTCGCCGTTTTCAGCGACGAGCAACAAAGCCACACGCGTCGGAAGCAAGGTGGCCCATCCGACGAAGGAACGGCCGTTCGGGAGGCAGATCCCGAACGGCCGTCTTCGTCATGACACGCAGGCGTCCGACTTCGGTGACTCAGAAGTTGAAGAAGCGTCGGATGTCGTTCGAAAGCGCGAAGATCATGAGCCCCATGACGATCACCAGACCCACCTGACTGAGGCGGGCACGTTGTTCCACAGAGAGCGCCCTGCCCCGCACGGCCTCGACCAGGAGGAAGAGCAGGTGGCCACCGTCGAGAATCGGGATGGGGAGCAGGTTCAACACGGCGAGGTTGATGGAGAACAACGCCATGAAATCGAGGAAGGGGGCGAAACCCAGGCGTGCCGCCTGACCGGACATCTCGGCGATGGCACCGATGCTTCCCACGGAGCTGGCGGGCACATTGCCGGTAAACAGGTCTTTCAGGAAACCGAAGATGAAGCCGGTAACCTGGGCCGTCTCCCGTGCACCCTGCTTCACCGCGCCCACCGGACCCACGCGCTCGTAGCGGATCGGAACCCGGTCATCCGGAGAGCTGATGCCGATCCGCCCCACGGTGACCGTCTCCCCGGTGCGGGGATCGGTCGCTTCGGTCGGCTCGGGCGTGACCGTGCGGATCAACGTGCCTCCGCCGCCCCGCTCGATCTCCAGCTCGAGCGGCGTGCCGGGATGGCGCTCGACGGCCCGGACCAACTGCGTCCAGGTCGCGACCGCGGTTCCATCCACGGCGACGATCTCGTCGCCCGCTTCCAGGCCGCCTCGCGCCGCAGGTGATCCAGCCGACACGGCGCCGACTGCAGCAGGCATCCAGAGCGTGAGCGCGGAGGCCACGCGGAGCCGCTGCTCCGGGTTGTCCGGGAGCTCTACCTCGATCCGCTGCGCGGGTGCTTCGGTCACGAAGGCCACGCGGCCGGACTCGGCCAGCAGCGCCTCCGGAATATCGCTCCAGGATGCCAGGGCGCGGTCGCCGATGCGCACCAACTCCGCCCCGACCGGCAGAGCGGCAAGCGCTTCGGTCCCGGGCGGCAGGGCCGCGACGTCGACATCCCCCACGCGGCGGCTATCGATGCGCTGGTTGCCCCAGAATCCCGCGATCGCGGTGTAGACCAGGAACGCGAAGATGAAATTGAAGATCACACCAGCGGAGATGACCAATACGCGGGCCCAGATCGGCTTGGCGTCGTAGTCACGCGCCCCCGGCGGCTTCGACTCGGCGCTGGCGCCGCCTTCGAGACGCTCCATCACCTCATCGTCCATCCCCCCCATCTTCACGTACCCGCCCAGCGGGATCCAACTCAGCACATACTCCGTCTCGCCGCGCTGGAAGCCGTACATCCGAGGTCCCAAGCCGATCGAAAAGCGCTCGACCCGGATGTCGACCGCCTTCGCCGCCAGGAAGTGTCCCAGCTCGTGCACGAAGATCAGCACCCCGAGCAGGATGACCGTGGACAACAGCGTCATCGGCGAGCCCCCCCGACGCGCGTGCGTGCTTCGATGCGCTCCTCGGCAATGCGCCGGGCCTCGCCGTCGACGGCGCTCAGACCCTCGGGATCGGAAACGGAGCGGGAACCGACCCCCGCCAGGGTTTCTTCCACGATCTGCGCCATTTCCGGGAAGGAGATGCGCTCCGACAGGAAGGCGGCGACTGCAACCTCGTTGGCCGCGTTGTAGACCGCCGGAGCGGCCCCGCCTGCCTCGCCGGCCCGAACACCGAGGCCGAACAACGGGAACGCCTGGTGATCGACCTCCTCGAACGTGAGCGGGGACATGCGCACGGGGTCGAAGGTGCGCAACTCGGCGTCGGCGACGCGTTCGGGGTGGCTCAATGCGATCAAGATGGGGAGCTCCATGGTCGGGTATCCGAGCTGCGCGAGGACCGAGCCATCCCTGAACTCGACGAAGCTGTGTACGATCGACTGGGGGTGCACCACGACGCCGATGCGGCCGAAGTCGATGCCATATAGGAAGTGGGCCTCGATCACCTCGAGTGCCTTGTTGGCCAGGGTAGCCGAGTCGATGGTGATCTTCGCGCCCATGCTCCAGGTCGGGTGCCGCAGCGCTTCCGCAGGCGTGACGTCGCGGAGGGAGCTCGCGGTTCTTCCCCGAAAGGGCCCCCCGGATGCCGTCAGCACGAGGCGCGCCACGTCCTGCGGGTCGTACCCACTCAGGCACTGCAGGATCGCGGAGTGCTCAGAGTCGATCGGGACGAGCTGGCCCCGTCCCTCGGCCAGGGCGCGCATGACCAGATCCCCGCCGGCGACCAGGGACTCCTTGTTGGCCAGCGCCAGCCGCTTGCCTGCCCTCAGGGTCCGCAGGGTCGGCTCCAGGCCGGCGAAGCCCACGACCGCATTGACGACCACGTCCACGTCCGATCGCTCACAGAGCGCCGCCATGGCGTCCGCTCCCCGGCCCCAACCCGGCTCGCCCCGACCCTCCTCGGCGAGCACCACCGTCTGCGGCCGATGTCGCTGCGCCTGCTCCCGCAGTCGATCGACCGAAGAGCGCGCCGCGAGCGCGGTGACCGCAAAGCGCTCGGGATGGCGTTCCACCACTCGCAGCGTGCTCTCCCCGATGGAACCGGTCGACCCGAGCAGCGCGACCCTCCTCACCCCAACCCCCAAAGCCGGAACAAGCCGTAGGCGACCGGAACGGTGAAGAAGATGGCGTCGAAGCGATCGAGCAGCCCGCCGTGCCCCGGGAGCAACGTACCCGAGTCCTTTACGCCGGCCTCGCGCTTGAGAACGGACTCGGCCAGATCTCCGATCTGTCCCACCGCACCCAGCACAACGGCGATCAGGATGGCCGCCCCCACCGAGACGGCTGGCTCCCAGCGCTGCAGGGCGAATCCGGCGAACAGTCCGCCCGCCGCCGCCGAGCCCGCCAGCCCAGCCAGTGCTCCCTCCACCGTCTTCTTGGGGCTCACCTTGGGAGCCAGCTTGTGGCGACCCCAGGCACGCCCCCCGAAATACGCGAAGGTGTCTCCGATCCAGGTGACGAGCAGGGGGAAGATCAACAGGGCCGCGCCCGCCAAGGGCTCTCCGCCCGCCAGGCCACGCAGCAGACCCGCGAAGGAAAGCGTGCCTCCCGTGTAGACGACACCGGTCAGTGTGGAGGTAATGGCCTCGAAGGGACGCCCTTCCACCCCTCGCAGGAACACGGCCGCGCCCGCTACGCCCAGGAAGAGCAACACCACGCCGCTCCAGATCGGCAGCAACAGCCTTTCGGCCGAACCGCTGTACAGCAGGGGCGTCGCGGCGAGCAGGCCCGCCGCCAGCATTCCGGGCCCGGCGAACGGGGCCGCGCCCCGTGCCCGCGCCAACCCGAAGAACTCGTGGGCGGAGCCCACCGCCACCGCCCCCAAGACCAGTCCGAGCGGCCAGCCACCCAGGGCGATGACCCAGATGCCGAAGGGCACCCCAACGGCCGCGACGGCGACTCGTCGCGCGAGATCCCCCGCCGCAGCCATGGCTACCGCGCGCTGACCCTGCCGAAACGGCGTTCGCGACGCTGGTAGTCCAGCACCGCTGCGAAGAGGTCCTCGCGGGTGAAGTCCGGCCAGAGAACGGACGTGATGTGCATCTCCGTGTAGGCCATCTGCCAAAGCATGAAGTTGCTGATGCGGATCTCGCCCGACGTGCGAATCAGGAGATCGGGATCGGGAAGGCCGACTGTGAAGAGCTCGGACTCGATGACGTCTTCGTCGATCTCCTCGCTGCGCAGTTCACCGCTGGCTACGCGTTCGGAGATGCGCCGGAAGGCTCGGACCAACTCCTCCCTGCCGCTGTACGAAATCATCAGATTGAGTCGCAGTTGGGTGCCCCCGCGCGTTGCGGCGACGATGCCCTGCACAGCCTTGCGCGTCACTCCGTCGACGCGGTCGATCTCCCCCAACACATGAACCTCGACGCCCTGCTTGCGCAGCTCGCGCTGTTCCTTCTGGGCGTACATCCGCAAGATCGACATCAGCGCACTGATCTCGCGCCGGGGCCGCTGCCAGTTCTCGGTCGAGAACGCGAAGAGCGTGAGGACACGGATCCCCGCTTCGACCGCGCCTTCGATGACCTCTCGCACGGCCCGCATGCCCGCGCGATGTCCCTCGTGGCGCGGCAGACCGCGGGCGGCCGCCCAGCGCCCGTTGCCGTCCATGATGATGGCCACGTGCTCCGGGACGACCCCGTTTAGGCGGATCTCCTCGAGAGACTGGGACATAGCGCGACGCGGCAGAGCCAGGAACGAACCCTGGCTCAGACCTGCATGATCTCCTTCTCCTTGTGGGCCAACAGCTCGTCGATCTCGCGGACATACTCGTCCGTGAGCTTCTGGATCTGTTCCAGGAGCCGGTGCGCCTCATCTTCCCCGATCTCGTGCTCCTTGAGTCGGACCTTTACTTCATCGTTGGCCTTGTGCCTGGCGTGCCGGACGGAGACCCGTCCTTCCTCGGCCATCTTGTGCAGCAGCTTCGCGAATTCCTTGCGGCGCTCTTCGTTGAGCGGCGGGATCGGAATCCGGATCACCGAGCCATCGTTGGAGGGATTGAGTCCGAGGTCGGCGGTCTGGATCGCTCGCTCGATGTTCCCGATGACGGATCGGTCGAACGGCGTCACCACGAGCATGGAGGCGTCGGGCGTGGAGACGGTCGCGACCTGGTTGACCGGCATCTTGGCCCCGTAGGCGTCGACCCGCACGGTGTCGAGGAGCGCGGGCGTGGCCTTCCCGGTCCGCACCGTAGCGAATTCCCGGCGCATGGCGTCCAGCGCCTCTTCCATCTGCCGCTCTGCTTCCTTGACCGTGGGCACGGCTACACTCTCTCCGCTGTTCGCGCTCCCGCGCAGTTCACGACACGAGGGTCCCGATCCGCTGTCCCCGGACCGCGCGCCCCACCGAGCCGGGGTCGTCCAGGTCGAGGACGATGATCGGCAGACCGTTCTCCTTGCACAGCGACACCGCTGGGGCGTCCATCACCGCCAGTTCGCGCTGCACCACCTCCTGGAAGGAGATGGCCGGAATGAACTCGGCCGTCGGATCCTTGACGGGATCGGCTGTATAGACGCCCTTCACCTTCGTGGCCTTGATGACCACGTCGGCATTCATCTCGATGGCTCTGAGGACCGCCGCGGTGTCCGTCGAAAAATATGGGTTGCCCGTGCCGCCGGCGAAAATCACCACCCGGTGCTTCTCGAGATGGCGCAGCGCCCGCCGCCGGATGTAGGGCTCGGCGAGCTGATCCATGCGGATGGCGGTCATCACCCGAGTATCGACCCCCTTGCGCTCCAGGAGATCCTGGAGCGCAAGAGCGTTGATGATGGTGGCGAGCATACCCATGTAGTCGGCGGAGACGCGGTCCATGCCACGCTCGGAGGCCTGGGCGCCCCGTACGATGTTGCCCCCCCCGATCACCAGCGCGAGCGCCACTCCCATCGCGTGGAGCGCCAGGACCTCTTCGGTGATCTGGTCGACGATCGGAGGGTCGATCCCGAAGCCCTTCGCGCCGGCCAGTGCCTCTCCGGAAAGCTTGAGCAGGACCCTCCCGTACTTGAGCGGCTCGGTGCCCATGGCGCCGGCGCTGCCGGTCAACGTGCGCCGACCTGGAACCGCGCGAAGCGAGCCACCTCGATCTTCTCGCCCGTCTTGGCCGAGACATCGGTGATCAGCTGCGCGATGGTCCGGTCGGGATCCTTCACGAAGGGCTGGCTCAGCAACGCGTTCTCTTCAAAGAACTTGCGAAGCTTTCCCTCAACGATCTTCTCCTGGACCTGGGGCGGCTTCCCCTCGGTCCGGACCTGCTCCTGGTAGACCTGCCGTTCCCGCTCGACGATGTCCGCAGCGATGTCCTCCGGACTCACGGCGATCGGGTTGGCCGCCGCGATGTGCGTGGCCAGATCCTTGGCCAGGGCCTTGAAGTCGTCGGTATTGGCAACGAAGTCCGTTTCGCAATTCACTTCAACGATCACCGCGGTGCGGTTGTCGAAGTGGATGTAGGCCCCGATGGTGCCTTCGTTCGCGGACTTGTCCGCGCGCTTTGCTGCCTTGGCCGCGCCCTTCGCGCGCAGCAGGTCGATGGCCGCCTCCAGGTCGCCCTTCGTCTCGGTCAGCGCCTTCTTGCACTCCATCATCCCCGCTCCGGTACGGTCCCGGAGAGCCTTCACGTCCTGCGCGGAGATCTGCATCGTCGTCATCAGCTCGGTTCTTGGGTGTGACCCAGTTCAGGTGATCGGCAAAAAGAAAGGCGGTGGCCATCGAAACGAGGTCGGCCGCCGCCTTGCACAACTGGATCGTGGCCAGGCCACGATCGCGCTCGGCGAGCGCTACTCCTCGCCGGCAGCGTCGTCTCCGGAAGAATCTCCGTCGGCGCCACCAGCGGCGACCTCTACGCCCTCCTCACCGCCCTCACCCGTCTTGAGGTGCTGGGCGATCACGTCCGGACGCGGCCGGCGGCGCCGACGCACGCGGCGCCGGGGGCGCTCCTCCACGTCAGTGGTCTCGCCGGTCTCAGTCGAGTAGGTCGTGGTCTCGAATTCGTCCGGCCGCCGCATCTCTTCTTCCGGCACCTCGCGGCGCGTGGCCTCGATCACATCGGCGATCGCCTTGGCGATGAGGCTCACGGAACGGATGGCGTCATCGTTGCCGGGGATCGGATAGTCGATCAGGTCCGGATCGGAGTTCGTGTCCGCGATCGCGATGACGGGAATTCCCAGGCGATGGGCTTCCCGTACCGCGATCAGCTCGCGCTTCGCATCCACCACGAAGATGGCGCCGGGCAAGCGGCCCATGTCCTTCACGCCGGAGAGGTACTTCTCGAGCTTCTGCCGCTCCCGTTCGAGCAGGAGACGCTCCTTCTTCGTATAGAACTCGAAGCGGTTCTCTTCCTGGCCCCGTTCGAGCTCACGGAGGCGACGGATCTGCTTCCGGATCGTCTGGAAGTTCGTCAGCATCCCTCCGAGCCAACGCTCGGTGACCCAGTGCGCTCCGCTACGGGACGCCTCGGCCTCGACGATGCCGCGCAGCTGCTTCTTCGTGCAAACGAAGAGGACGCGCTCGCCCTTCAGGGTTACCTGGCGTACCGCTTCCTGGGCCGCGTGCAAGCGATCCAGTGTCTTGCGGAGGTCGATGATGTGGATGCCGTGGCGTTCCGTGAAGATGAACTTGCGCATCTTCGGGTTCCAACGACGGGTCTGATGCCCGAAGTGGACGCCCGCCTCCAACATCTCGTTGAGTCCGATCTGCTGCATGCCCCGACCTGAGAGATCTGGTGAGCTTAGCGCTTGCTGAACTGGAACCGCTTACGTGCCTTGGGACGACCCGGCTTCTTCCGCTCGACCGCGCGTGGATCGCGCGTCAGCAAGCCACGCACGCGCAGCTTGGGACGCAACTCCTCGTCCACACGAGCCAGCGCACGGGCGAGGCCCATGCGTACCGCATCCGCCTGACCGGACAGCCCACCACCACGCACGCGCACGCGCACGTCGTAGCGCCCCTGGAGCTCGGTGACATCGAGGGGCTCCTCCACCCGCTTCTGGTGGCTTTCCCGCGGAAAATACTCGGCGAGGCCCCTACCGTTGATCCACCAGGTGCCGGCGCCAGGCCTGAGGAGCACACGAGCGACGGCCGTCTTGCGGCGTCCGACGGTCTGAATGAGTTCGGGCGTCTTGGTCGCTGCCATTACAGTCAGTTACCCCGTCCGGGGAGGTTCAACGGTTTCGGATCCTGCCCGTCGTGGGGATGATCGTCGCCGGGGTAGACGCGGAGCTTCTTCCGCATGGCCCGACCCAGCGCGTTCTTCGGCAACATGCCCTTGACCGCCAGCTCGATCACACGCTCCGGATGCCGCTCCAACATGGTCCGGAACGGGATGAAGCGCTCGCCACCCATGTAGCCGGAGTGCCTGAAGTACTGCTTGCTGTCGGCTTTGTTGCCGGTCAGCCGCACTCTGGACGCGTTGATCACGACGACGTGGTCACCTGTGTCCAGGAAGGGCGTATACTGCGGCTTGTGCTTGCCACGCAGGACACGCGCGACCTCCGTAGCCAGACGGCCGAGCGGCTGGTCGGCCGCGTCGACCACCCACCACGCTCGTTGGATGTCGCCTTTCCGGGGTGTATAGGTCTTCATCGCAGACGGAAAAGGGCTGAAATGATATAGCTTTTTAAGCTAGTCCGGGGCCTGAGGGGTGTCAACGCTCTACCGACGGCTCCGAACTGGCCCTCCCAGCTCGGCCGGCCGACGGGCCCGTCATCCCGGCGGCCGCAGGGGCGGCGCCCCCCCCTAGTCGCGGAATCCGGCCAGGAAGCGGGCACGGGACGCGTGACGGAGGCGGCCCAGGGCTTTCTCCTTGATCTGGCGGACTCGCTCACGGGTTACCCCGAGCTGGGCCCCGATCTGCTCCAGCGTCAGGGCGTCCTGGCCGTCCAGCCCGTAGTAGAGCCGCAGGACCTTGGCCTCCCTGGCATCGATGCTGGCCAGGGCCCGTTCCAACTGGCTGCGTAGTGCCTGTTCGTAGAGGCTCTCGTCGGCAGGTCCCTGGAGCCGGTCGGGGAGCCGGTCCCCCAGAACCACCGTATCCTCCCCGTCGGACGCTCCGGCGGCGTCCAGCGACAGGTGGGGCCGGGCAACCGTGTAGTGCTCCTCGACCTCCCGCGGCTCGAGCCCCAGGTCGGCCGCGAGCTCGAGGGCGGTGACCTCCCGGCCCAGTTCCTGGGCCAGCGTCGCGCCCCGCCGCGCGATGCGGAAGAAGGTCCCGGCCCGGTTGATCGGCATGCGAACGATCCGCGCCTGCTCGGCCAGCGCCCGCAGGATCGCCTGGCGAATCCACCAGACGGCATAGCTGATGAACTTGATGCCCCGGGACTCGTCGAACCGAACAGCAGCCCGCAAAAGCCCCAGGTTGCCCTCGTTGATGAGATCGGCCAGGGGCACACCCTGGTTCTGGTAGCGCTTGGCGATCGCGACCACGAAGCGGAGGTTGGCTCGCACCAAGCCCTCCAGCGCGCGATCGTCGCCCGCCCTGATGGCGCGGGCCAGCCGCGCTTCCTCGTTCTGGTCGATCAGCGGAAACGCGCTGATCTCGAGCAAATAGCGATCGAGCGATCGCTCCCCCGGAACCTTCGGCGACTGCATCACCCTCCCCCACATCCGAACCCAGGGCGTGGGGGTACACCCAGATTCGGTCTCGATCATCGAACCGGTGCCCGGCCCTCGCGGCCGGGCGACGACCGCTGCGGGCCGGTGACGAAGCCGGCCCACGTTCTACGAAATGAGGCCCCGGCGCCAACCGCGCAAGCCACTCCCCGGTGGGCACATGAGAGGGCCGGGGGCCGTGGCGTCCGGACGTGAGTGCACCCGGTGGCTGAGGGCCGTGTGACTGCGAATGCGGGGTCCCCGCCTGTGCGGGGCCTCCCTAGTCCACCCGCGTCCCGATCCTGTCCCAGCGAACCCCCTCCCACCACGGCAGATTCACAGGTGTCGCTCCGAAGTCCAGGGAGTAGTAGACGCGCCAGGGTCGCCCAACCAGCGCCTCACGAGGGACGAAGCCCCAATAGCGGGAGTCCTCGCTGTTGTCCCGATTATCTCCCAGCACGAAGTACGCTCCGGCAGGGACACGGAGGGGTCCCCAGTTGTCGCGGGTGGGCCGGTAGGTCGCCGACGGCGTCCGCACGAGATAGTCCTCCTGCCACTCGACCCCGGGGAGGATCGCGTCCCGGTGGGGATCGAGGATCCGGACGTAGGGCTCGTCCACGGGCTCGCCGTTTCGAAAGACACGCTTGTGGCGCATCTCGATGATGTCGCCGGGGCCGGCCATCAGCCGTTTCACGTAGTTCTTCGAGGGATCGTGCGGGGCCAGGAACACGATCACCTCCCCCAGTCGCGGCTCGCGCAGAGCCGGCAGACGAAGGTGGGTGCCCGGAATCTCACTGCCGTACAGCGCCTTGTTCACGAGAAGGAAGTCCCCGACCAACAGGGTCCCTTCCATGGAGGCCGTAGGGATCTTGAAGGCATCCACCAGGAACAGGCGCGTGGCCAGAAGCACCACCAGCACCACAGCGGCGGTGCGGAACCACTCCCAGACCACAGCCGCTGCGCCTCTTGCCCCCCTCATCCACCCCTCCCTGCCCCAGCCCCGCGGGGCGGCCCGGTCCGGCGCGCAGCGCCGACGACTCGGGTGGCCGTCCTGCGCGCTAGTAATTGTCGATCTGCGCCCGCTGCAAGCGACCCGAGTAGTCGATGTAGCAGACCTTGGTCTCGGAGTAGAAGTCGTAGACCTCCCACCCACCTTCGCGGTGGCCGTTACCCGTCTGCTTTACACCGCCGAAGGGCAGATGAGCCTCCGCCCCGATCGTCGGTGCGTTGATGTACGTGATGCCGTTGTCCAGCTCGTTCAGGGCGCGGAAGGCCGTGCGTACGTCGGTGGTGTAGACGGAGCTCGAAAGGCCGTAGACGACCTCGTTGTTGATCCGGATCGCGTCGTCGAAGTCGCGGAAAGTCATGACGCTCAGCAGCGGTCCAAAGATCTCCTCGGTCGCGAGGCGGCTCCCCGGGGTGACCGCCCGCGCGATGGTGGGCTCGAAGAAGAAGCCCTCTCCCGAGGACGCGGGTCGCCCCCCGCCGAGGACCAGCTCCGCTTCAGCGCGCGCGATCTCCACGTAGCGCTCGACCTTCAGGCGGGCGTCCTCGTGGATGAGGGGACCGACCTCCGTCGCCGGATCGAGACCGTCCCCGAGTCGGAGCCGCGAGGCCCGGTCGGCCAGCCGTTCCAGGAACTCGCGCTCGATGGACTCGTGCAAAAGGAGACGCGAGGTGGCCGTGCAGCGCTGCCCCGTGGTGCCGAAGGCCCCCCAGAGCACGCCGTCGAGGGCCAGGTCGAGATCGGCGTCGGGGAGCACGATCTGCGCGTTCTTCCCACCCATCTCCAGCGATAGGCGCTTGTGCATCCGTCCGCAGGTCTCGCCGATCCGACTTCCGGTCGCAGTGGATCCGGTGAAGGAGATGACGGGAATCTCGGGATCCCGCACGATCGCGTCTCCCACTTCCTCCCCGAAGCCGTGGAGCAGCTGGATCACCTCGGGCGGCAATCCCGCCTCCAGCAGGATCTCCACGAAGAGCGCGCCCGTGTGCGGCACATCCTCGGCGGGCTTGAAGATGACGCTGTTCCCGCATAGAAGCGCCGGGAAGATCTTCCAGGTCGGTATGGCCATCGGGAAGTTGAACGGTGTGATCATTCCACACACACCGATGGGCCGGCGGATGCTCATCGCCCACTTGTCCGGCAGCTCGGAGGGGACCGTGTGCCCGAAGAGACGACGACCCTCGGTCGCCGCGTAGTAGGCCGTATCGATCCCCTCCTGGACATCCCCTCGCGTCTCGGCCAGCACCTTCCCCATCTCGCGAGTCGCGGCCGCGGCGATCTCGTCCTTGCGAGCGGTCATCAGATCGCCGGCCCGGCGCATGACGTCTCCGCGGGCGGGCGCCGGCGTCCTCCGCCAGATCTCGAAGCCACGGCGCGCGGATTCGACCGCCCTGCGCACGTCCTCCGGACCGGATCGGGGAAACCGACCGATGAGGTCGGAGGGGCGAGCGGGATTGCGGTTCTCGAACCAGGAGCCGGTGGACGGATCCGTCCAGCTTCCCGCGACGAAGTTCTGAAACGTCTTCATGGCTGCGTTGGGCGTGGCGTCGAAGAGGAGCGGTGCGTTCGGCGGGCGCCGTGAAGGATCGGGAACTTCGTTCCGTGGGAACCACTCCACAAGGCGAGCCATGTTTGCCTGGAGCCGGCAGCGCCGCAGCTTCCCGAGGTGGGGCCTTCGACGATCACCAGGCGGGTGGCCTGCTGCCTGGCAGGCTTCGTGCTCAGTCGGGTGGCAGCCTCCACCACGGATCGTCCATGCATCGAGAGCCCACCCTCAGCAGCCGCGTCCTGGGCCTGTCCGTCCTTGGCCTCGCCGCTGTCCTGGGAGCGCGCACGCTCCAGCAGGCCTGGCCGGACGGGCACGCTTCCGGGGTCCCCTGTCCGGACGAGGCGTGCATCGAACAGGGGCTGGAGGCGGAGGCGCCCTTGGGAGAGGCCACGCTGTCGCGTGCGCAGGTGTGCGTGGACGTGGGCTACCTCTGCGCGGACCCGGCGGCTCCGGACTCGTTCCGCGTCCTGCGGTGGCCGGACCCCGCCCGGGTTCTGGTGGTGGCGGTTCCTCTTCCCGACGAGGCGCCGGTGCGAGCGGAGGCACTCCGGCGGGCAGCCATCCGCGGCATCCTGCGATGGGACGGAACGCCGATGCGCATTCGTATCGCCGAGCGTGCCACCGCTGGCGAACCGGTCGACTTCGAGATCCGGTGGGCGACGCAGCTCGACGACCGGCGGCTCGGCGTCACGCGCTACGAATGGCGGCGGCGGGGGAAAGAGTCGCACTTTCGCGTCGTGGATCTCGCGCTCGTCACCCGGGATCCGTTCAACCTCGGTCGAACGCTCGCACCTGACGCCATGGAGCTGGCCGCAGCGCACGAGATGGGGCACGCGCTCGGGCTCGGGCACAGCGACTCGCCGGAAGACGTGATGTATCCGGAGAACACGGCGCTTCGGCTGACGGCCCGTGACTACGCCACCGTAGCAGCGCTCTATCGCCTTCCTGACGGCGCCCTGGTGCGCTAGCCGAGCCGGCTCCTCAAACGCTCTCGCGCGTCAGGTCGTAGCGCTCGATCTTCTTGTACAGATTGGAGCGAGGCATCTCGATGGCACGCGCGGTCTCGGAGACGTTCCAGTCGTGCTCCCTCAGCTTGTGCAGGATGTAGGCACGTTCAGCCGCGTCCTTGAAGTCGCCGAAGGTGGCTGCCTGCAGGAGCTCCCCGCCCAGCCCCATGGTCGAGTCGCGTCCCCGGACCAGACGCACGACGTCATCGGCCCCGACCTCGTTACCCTGCGCCAGGATCATCAGGCGCTCGACGGTGTTGCGCAGCTCGCGGACGTTGCCTGGCCACTCGAGTTCCGACAACCGTGTGAGCGCCTCCTGACTGAACGTGCGCTCAGGAGCGCGACGGGAATCGATCATGGCGCGTGCGAAGTGCCGGACCAGCATGGGAACGTCGTCTCGCCGCTCCCGCAAGGGTGGCACATGGATGGGAACGACGTTGAGGCGATAGAAGAGGTCTTCCCGAAAGCGGCCCGCCCCGATCTCGTCCTCGAGCTGCTTGTTGGTGGCCGCGATGACACGCACATCCACGCGGGCCGCCTTCGAGCCGCCGACGCGCGTGATGACCCGCTCGGCCAACGCGCGCAACACCTTCGCCTGGGCGGCGGGCGACATGTCTCCGATCTCGTCCAGGAAAAGGCTGCCCCCGCTCGCCTGTTCGAATTTCCCCACGCGGTCGGAGACCGCACCAGTGAACGACCCCTTCAGATGGCCGAACAGCTCCGACTCGATCAGCTCCGAGGGGATCGCCGCACAATTGACCTCGATGAAAGGACCGTCGCCGCGTGAGGAGAGCCGATGGAGAGCACGAGCGACCAACTCCTTTCCCGTGCCGTTCTCCCCCGTGATCAGGACATCGGCATCGGTGGGCCCCACCTTCTCAACCACTTGCAGCACCTGACGGATCGCGAAGCTACCACCCACGATCTCGAAGCGGCTCTCGAACTCGCTTTTGAGGCGCTCGACCGACTGGGAAAGCCCCTTTCGCTCCAGTGCGTTGCGCAGCGTGACCAGCAGGCGGGTGGTGTCGAGCGGCTTCTCGAGGAAATCGAACGCGCCTTCGCGCGTCGCCTCCACAGCCGTGTCGATGGTCCCGTGCCCCGAGATCATGATGAAGAGGCCCGTGGGTTCCCGCTCCCGCAACGTGCGCAGGAGCTCCAGCCCATCCATTCCGGGCATCTTGACGTCGAGGAAGCTCACGTCGGGCGCCAGCGCCTCGTGCACGTCCAGGGCAGCATACCCCGAGTCCGCGACCCGAACCTCGTGCCCCTCGTACTCGAACACCTGCTGCAGCGCGCCCCGGATGGACGCCTCGTCGTCGACGATCAGGATCTTGGCCATGTCACTCCGCCTGTCCCGACACGATCACCAGCCGGTCGCCCTCCACGTAGGCAGACCGCAGGCCGGCCGGCAGCCGCACGTAGAGCGCCTGCTCGGGAAGGCCCGGGGGGCGAGCGCGATCCAGCGATGCGATGACGCTGGGCGCGGTCTTCCGCGGGAGTGGGATGCGGGCGAGCCGAATCCGGTCCACCAGGAAAGCCGATCCCTGCCCGTCGAAGGGGATGAGCGTGCCGATCACCGAAACCTCCACCGTGTCTGGCAGGACGTCGATCGTCCCCCGCAGGTCGGGCAGATTGGACACGTCCGCGACGACGAGGCGTCCCGACAACTCCAGACGCCCGTCCTGGATCTCGACGACCGGATCGACGATGGAGGCGGGCACCTGTGAGCGGGCGTCGAACCGGAGCAGGCTGGTAAGCTCCAAGCCGTTGAGCTCGGCCTGGCCCTCACGCCCGCGCAATCCCTCCACGCGCGCCCGCGCAGCGGAGGCCACGCGCTCCGAGGGCGCCTGGCCGGGCACCGCATCGGACGGAGCCGCCGCTTCGATGCCGATCCGCTCCTCCAGCGCCGGGAAGACACGATCCCCCCAACGCCACCCCGCGTAGGCCGTCACCAGCAGCAGCGCACCCGTGAAGACCGCACCGATCAAGCGCCTGATCGCTCCGAACACCCGTCGTCGCTCCGTTGGACCGCTCCGGCCGCCCGGAGTGGGCGGACCTGCCCCCTGGTACCACCGACTGCACCGGGAGTTCGGTCAGGTGGTCCGAGGCGCCAGGGCGCTCTGGTGTACGACGGCATAGCGGGCCCCGTCACGCCCCAGGTGACTCTGCATGAGCTCGATGGTCCGCACCGTGGTGCGTTGTTTGTGCCGGAGTCGGGCGACGTGCTCGTCGAGGCCGCGAAACGCGCCGGCCCCCTCCTCAGTGCCGCGCGCCAGCGTCACGTGGGGATGGAAGGCACGCGTCTCCCGCTCGAAGCCCAGTTCCCCGAGGCTCCATTCCAGGTCTTGCTTGAGGCAGCGCAGGGCCGGCGAGGGATCGACCCCCAACCACAGGATGCGCGGCTTGCGGATGGTGGGAAAGGCACCGAACCCCTTGCATTCGAGGGTGAAGGAGCCGTTGCCGGCTCCGATGCGGTCCAACCGTTCCGAGATCTCGGTGACACGCAGCGGATCGACATTGCCCAGGAACTTCAGGGTGAGGTGGTACGTGTCGGGATCCAGCCAGCGAAGTGGGTAGCTGGCGGCACGCAGGCCTTCGGTCGCGTCAGCGATCTTGCGCTGGTCGGCCTGGGAGAGGTTGATCGCGACGAACAGGCGCATCTGGACCTGGGAGGAGGGGTCCGGCTGCTCGGAACGGAACGCGCCGAACCTATGAATCCGCCGAGGTCGTGGGCAAGGCAGCCGCAGGGCTTCCCGTCCCGACTCTGGTCTCGGCCAGGCCCGGGGCCTCGCCAGCGGAGTCCAGACGCACCGCCACCCGAACGGGCGCCCGCCGTACTCCCGTCTCGCGGGTGATCAACCCCACTGAAAACACGATCACCGTCGCAGCCAAGGCCGTGCGCGGCGCCAACGGCTCGTCCGCCAAGGCCCACCCGAGGAAGAGCGCCACGGCCGGGTTCACGTAGGAATAGGTCGCCACGCGTGCGGCAGGCTGCACGCGCAGCAGCCAGACGTACGCAGGATAGGCAATGAGGGCTCCGAACACGATCAGATAGGCCAGCGCGAGGAGGGAGCGCAGCGAAAGCGCGGACAGATCGAAGACCCGCAGCTCTCCCGTGGCCGCACCGACCACGCCGAGGAGCACGCCGCCCGCGAGCATCTCCATGGCTGTGGCCAGCCTCGGAGACTCGGGCAACGCGGCCGTTCTCGAATAGATCGAGCCAGACGCCCAGGCGAGCGCGGCCACCACAACGACCCCAGCCGCCACCAGGCCGCCCGCGTCCCCGTATCCGAAGTCATCGTGCGCCACCAGCAGGCCCACCCCCCCCAGGCCTACCGCCAGGCCCAGCCAGAGCAGGGGCGTGGGACGGCGACGATCTCCGAATCCCCAGTCCACGAGCACGATCCAAAGGGAGACGGTCGCCACGAGAAGCGCGGCGATTCCCGAAGGCACGTACTGCTCGGCCCACACGACGCCGCCGTTGCCGCAGAGCAGCAGCAGTCCCCCGACGATGGTCGCACTGCGCCACTGCCCCAGCGACGGGGCCCGGGCTCCCCGCACCCGCGCCCAGAGATACAGCACACCTCCGGCGACCACGAAGCGAATGGAGGCCATCAGGAAGGGGGGGAGGGTCTCGATGGCCAGCCGAATGGCCAGGTAGGTCGATCCCCAGATGATGTAGACGGCGGCGAAAGCGCTCAGGATCCGAAGCCGTCCCGGCTCCGACCTCGCGGTGGACATGGATGCGCGCGTGCTCAGGAAGGGAGGTGCACACGCGCACCTCCGGCCCGGAAAGCTCGAAGGCGGTTCGACCTCCTGCAATGGCTGGCGTCAGGACGCTTCCCGGCGGAACTGCAACGCTTCGGCCACGTGGCGCTCTTCCACCTGCGCAATCCCGTCCAGGTCGGCGATCGTCCGTGAGACGCGTAGCACCCGGTGGTAGGCGCGGGCAGACAACGCCCAGCGGTCCGCAGCCCGCAACAACAGCCGTTGCGGTGCCGGCCCCAGCGGCACGGCGTGCTCCAGGTCCGCAAGGGCCAGAGCCGCGTTCGTGTGCGCGCTGACCGCCGGAAACCGGTTCTTCTGAGCACGACGGGCGCGCGCGATGCGCTGCAGGATGCCCTGCTCCGTCCCCTCCCCGGCCCCTCCGCCCGCGAGACGGTTGAGCTCCACGCGAGGCACCCAACTGAAGAGGTCGATGCGATCGAGGAGCGGACCCGAAAGCCGTGCGCGGTAGCGTCGCACACTGTCCTCGCTACAGGCACAGGCGATCCCCTGCGCACCCCGAAGTCCGCAGGGACACGGGTTCATGGCCGCGACCAATTGGAAGCGGGTCGGGAACCGTGTCGTGACCCGTGCCCGACCGATGGTGACGTGCCCTTCCTCCAGCGGTTGACGAAGGGCCTCCAGCGCGCCCCTGCGGAACTCCGGCAACTCGTCCAGGAAAAGCACACCCAGATGGGCGAGACTCGCTTCGCCGGGCCGGGGTGGCCGGCCACCACCGACCAGTCCCGCGTCGCTGACGGTATGGTGCGGCGCGCGGAACGGGCGGGCATGGAGCAGCGACGCGCCTGCCGGCAGGAGACCGGCGACCGAGTGCACTCGGGTGACTTCGATGGCCTCCTGTTCATCCAGTGGGGGCAGGAGCGTCGCCAGTGCCCGCGCCAGAAGTGTCTTCCCCGCTCCTGGCGGGCCTTCGAGAAGGAGGTTGTGTCCTCCCGCAGCAGCGATCTCCAGGGCACGCTTCGCGCGCTCTTGACCACGAATCGCCGCCAGTCCGGGCGACGCCCTGGTCTCGGTCTCCCGTGGGTGGCGCGCCGGGCGACGAACGACGGCGAGCGCCGGATCCCGGAGTTGCGCGACCAGCTCAGACAGATGGGACACGCCGAAGACGTCGAGGCCGGAGACCGCTGCCGCCTCCTCCGCATTGGCGTCGGGCACGACGAGCCGGGACACGCCGGAGGAGCGGCAGGCCAAGGCGACAGAGAGGGCGCCGCGCACCGGCCGCACGGAACCGTCCAGACCCACCTCGCCGACAAACAACGTATCCGAGAGGGCCGCAGGCGCGAGGAGCTCGGCCCCCACCAACAAGCCGAGAGCGATCGGTAGGTCGAAGGAGCTCCCCTCCTTGGGCAGGTCGGCCGGCGCGAGGTTCACGACGATCCTCCGCGGAGGGATCCGGCAGCCGACGTGCGTCAGGGCCGCAAGGACGCGGTCCCGCCCCTCCCGCACCGCGCCGTGGGGCAGTCCCACGACCTGGAAGCAGGGCAGGCCCAGGGAAACGTCAACCTCGACATCGACGGGAGCGGAGTCGATTCCGAGCAGGGCCGCCGAACGCACACGCGCCAACATGTGCACGAAGCTGCCGGCGCGGGCGGGCGCGGGAATGGAGGGACGCGCCGTCCCTCCACCCCCGGAGAACCAGATCAGCGGCGACGGCGTCGCCGTGGGGGCCCTTCGTCGTAGTGGTCCCTTGACGATCCGCCCAGACCGATCGAGACGCCCATCTGAAAGGTCACCAGATTCGCCTCGCTGAAGACGGGGAATACGGTGATGGACCCGTCAGGGTTGTCCTGGATGTCGCCCTCCGTCAGGTACTCGGCCTCACCGTTCTCATGGTAGATGGCCGAGACATCCAGATACACCGGGGTCCGCCCGCGCGAGACGCGGAACTGCAGGCCAGCGCGGCTCTTCCACCCCCAGACCAGGTCGTCGAAGTTCGTTGTGTCGAACACGCCGTCGCGCTCGAAGTCGTCGACGCCGTTCAGTGACGACGTCGTCTGGAAGTAGGAAAGACCACGCGCGACGCCCACATAGGGTCGCACGCCACCCAGGTCGATGCCGACTTCCGCACCCAGGTCGGCGAAGGCGATCTGATTGGTCGTGGTCAGGTCGGCGATCACCCGGCAGCCCACGAGGTCGCTGATGCATACCTCCTGGCGCTCCCGGCCGTACACCAGCACGCCACCATCCACGCGCACTCTGAAGATCCCCGCCGGGTCGATCGCGTAGCCCAGGCCCCCACCGATCCCCCAGCCATCGTCGACGAACTCGGAGAACTCACCCACCGGGTCGCCCACCAGGAGCCCGAGGTCGAGAAAGAGCCGCGGCTCGCGCCACGTGTCGAAGCGGGGCTCGCCCCGGAAGCGTTGTGCCTGAACCGGCGCGGCGAACGCAGCAACCAGCCCCACCACCAACCACGCTTCCCTCGCCCTCCCCCTCGTCCGCCTCATCGTTCCCTCCCGTCCGTGGATCCCCCTACGCTCGAGGCGGACGGTGGCAACGCGCGTGCCGCGCGACTTCCACACCTCCACGCCCTGGAAACCCCTCCATTTCAAGGAATGTGTGCACGAAGGCCCGAGGACCGCGCCTTGGAGTCCGTCCTCGTCAGTGCGCGCTGGGCCGTGGACTTCGTCCCCCCTGGGGGACAATCCGGACCGCATGACGTTGCCGAGTCCCGATCCGCCCGTTATCTCCGTAGCGCCCAAGGGCCAGGGGTGGCCCGTGACGTCGACGAAGGACCTGAACGGCCGACCCAGGAGGGCCGATGAGGATTGCGGTTCCGCGAGAGACCCACGAGGGAGAACTGCGGGTCGCGCTCGCGCCGGACGCGTGTGCCAAGCTCGCCAAGAAGGGGCACGACATCATCGTGGAAGCCGGGGCCGGTACGCGGGCCGGCTTCCCCGACGCAACGTACGAGGCCGCGGGCGCCAAGGTGACGACGGGATCACCAGGCTGGCTCGCAGGTGCGGACGCGGTGGTGCGCGTTCAGCCCCCTGAGAACGAGGCCGACACGCCGGAGGGCTCGGTGCTGATCGCCTTCCTCAGCCCACTCACTCGCCCCGACCTCCTGCAGCGGCTGGCCGCGCGCAAGGTCACGGCGTTCGCCATGGAGGCGGTCCCGCGCATCACCCGGGCGCAGAAGATGGATGCTCTGTCCTCGCAGGCGACGGTGGCGGGGTACCGCGCCGTGCTGATCGCCGCGCAGGAGCTGCCCCGCTTCCTCCCCATGTTCATGACGGCCGCGGGCACGATCCCACCGGCAAAGGTCCTGATCCTCGGCGCCGGGGTCGCCGGCCTCCAGGCCATCGCCACCGCCCGCCGGCTGGGCGCGGTGGTGTCGGCCTTCGACGTGCGGCCCGCCGTGAAGGAGCAGGTGCAGAGCCTCGGAGCCACGTTCCTCGAGGCCGAGCTCGACCAGAGTGCCGAAACCGCCGGCGGCTACGCGCGCGCGTTGAGCGACGAGGAGCACCAGAAGGAGTTGGCGCTGATCGGAAGCGCTTTGCCCGACATGGACGCGGTGATCACCACCGCGCAGATCCCTGGGAAGCCCGCGCCCCGTCTGATCACCCGCGCCATGGTCGAGACCATGCGGCCGGGCTCGGTCATCGTCGACCTGGCTTCGGAGAGCGGAGGGAACTGCGAGGTGACCCGCACCGGTGAGCGCGTCGTCCATCACGGTGTGACGGTGGTGGGACCGGTCAATCTCCCAGCGAGTCTGCCCTATGACGCGAGCCAGATGTATGGCCGCAACGTCCAGGCCTTCCTCGAGCACTTGAGCCCCGAAGGGGCGCTACACCTCGACTTCGAAGACGAAATCACCAAAGGCGCCTGCGTTACCCACGCAGGCGAGGTCCGCTTCGGGCCGGCCCGGGCATCGCTCGGATTGCCGCCGCTGGCTCAACCCGCTTCCGCAACGTCCCAGTGAGGTGACATGGGTCCCCTGTTGATCGGTCTCTACGTGTTCGTGCTGAGCATGCTGGTGGGCTTCGAGGTCATCACCAAAGTCCCACCTACGCTGCATACGCCTCTGATGTCGGGTGCCAACGCCATCTCCGGCATCACCCTGATCGGCGCGTTGGCTGTCGCATCCATGGCGACCACACCACTGCTCACCTGGCTCGCAGTCGTGGCCATTGTCATGGCGACGATCAACGTGGTCGGTGGTTTCATGGTCACCGATCGGATGCTCCAGATGTTCAAGCGGCGCTAGGCGGACCTCGATGAACACACTGACTATCGTGCAGCTCGCCTACCTGGTGTCGGCGATGCTCTTCGTCTTCGGCCTCAAGCGCCTGGGCTCGCCCGCGACCGCTCGTCGGGGGAACCAGATGGCTGCCCTGGCCATGCTGGTGGCGATCGTAGCGGCCGTGCTCGAGCGCGGCGTGCTCGATTGGCGGATGGTGGCGCTGGGCCTGATCCTCGGTACGCTGATCGGCGCCGTCCTCGCGCGCCGCGTGCAGATGACCTCCATGCCGGAGCTGGTCGGCGCCTTCAACGGCTTCGGCGGTGGAGCCTCCGCAGTGGTGGCCGCCGCCGAGTTCGTTCGCTTGAGCGCCATGGGCAATCTGCCGGTCATGGAAGGCTCGACGATCATGGCGAGCACCCTGATCGGTGCCGTGACGCTCTCCGGTAGCTTCGTGGCCTTCGGCAAACTGCAGGGAATGATCAGCGGCAGTCCTATCACATTCCCGCTGCAGAAGACCGTGAGCGCGCTGGTGTTCCTGGCGCTCCTCGCCATGGGCTTCGTGTTGGTGGCTCAGGCACCCACCCACAGCATCTTCTGGATCTTCAACGGACTGGCACTCCTGTTGGGGATCATGCTCGTCATTCCCATCGGCGGTGCCGACATGCCGGTGGTGATCTCGCTGCTCAATTCCTATTCCGGTTTGGCTGCGTCGGCCGCCGGATTCGTGATCGGCAACACCATCCTCATCATTGCGGGAGCCCTGGTGGGCGCGTCGGGCCTCATCCTGACGCAGCTCATGTGCAAGGCCATGAACCGGTCCCTGACCAATGTCGCGTTCGGGGCCTTCGGCGCCGTGGCCGGACAGGCCAAGATCTCCAGGGGCGATCGGCCGGTCCGCGACGTGGACGCAGAGCAGGTCGCGATGGTGCTGGGCTATGCCCAGTCGGTCATCATCGTCCCGGGCTATGGTCTCGCGGTCGCACAGGCCCAGCACGAGCTCCGCAAGGCCGCCGACCTGCTCGCCGAGCGTGGCGTCGAGGTGCGGTACGCCATCCATCCGGTGGCGGGGCGCATGCCCGGACACATGAACGTGCTCCTGGCCGAGGCGGACGTGCCCTACGACAAGCTCTTCGACCTCGACGACATCAACGACGAGTTCGAGCGCACGGATGCGGTGTTGATCGTGGGCGCCAACGACGTGGTCAACCCTGCGGCCCGCGACCCGGGCAGCGTGATCGCGGGCATGCCCATCCTGGACGTGGACAAAGCCCGCAACGTGATCGTGATCAAGCGCAGCTTGAGCCCCGGCTTCGCCGGCATCGACAACGATCTGTTCTATATGGACAAGACGATGATGTTCTTCGCGGACGCCAAGGCCGCCATCTCGGATCTGGTGCGGGCGCTGAGAGAGCTCTGAGCCGCGCGGAACGAAACGGCGGACCCCTGGATGTACGACGCCCGCCTCCACCCCGGAGGCGGGCGTTTCGTTTGCAGTCGCTGGCACCGCCGAGCGGCGCGAATCGGCTCAGGTACGCAGATGAGCCAGGATGCGGCGAACCTCGCCTCGCAACGTCCCCAGCTGGTCTCGGACCTCCTCGAGTTGGTCACTCGCCAGGCTGGTGGGCACGCCCGTCCCGTGGAACAGGGCGAAGAAGAGTGCGTCGGTGTGGCCGACATTGGCGAAGGTCACGCCGCGGTCGATCACGCGGTTCAGCCTGAGCACCTCCCTCAGCAACATTGGAGTGCCGCGTACTGACGGAGGCGTCGCGAACATCAGGCGGAGGGTCGCCTCACGAAGCAGCTGGAACTCGTCGATGATCTCCCCGGCCGCCAGTCCCCGCATGGCGCCCACCGATCCATACAGTTCCGCGCACTGCCGCCAGTAGGGCTCGACCTGCGCGCGATAGGGTCCCAGGCATGCGGGCAGGAGCACGAGCAGCTCATCGAAGAACTCGCCCAGCAGCGCCTTGACCTCGGGCTCCAGCCCACCCGCGCGGGCATCGACGTCCAGCAGCCAACGCGAAGCCAATACGCCGGAATGCTCGGCCAGCCAACCCCCCAGATCCGTGCGGTCGAGCCCCCTGAACTCGCTGTCCACGGCCGACGTGCGCGCCGAAGTGCGCGGGGTTGCGCCACGCGCGGATCCATCGGGGGTGGGGTCTGAGGTCACGGCGTCAAGCTCGCGCTTCGCCCCTGGACCCGCCAGTCTCGGCCTCCCCTGCCCACGGCAGCAGCGTCATCCGAATGGTGGTCCCGCGGCCGAGCTCGCTCTCGGCCTCGACGCTGCCCCCCCAGGACTCGATGAGGCGGCGCACGATCGCGAGACCCAGCCCCGTCCCGCGGGAGCGCGTCGAGAAGCGCGGCTCGAATACGCGTGCGAGATCCGCCTCCGAGATTCCCACGCCATCGTCGACCACCGCCAGCTCCACCTGGCCCGGGAGCGCCGCCGCTCGAACCTCGACCCGCCCTTCGGAGCCCACGGCTTCGCGGGCGTTCTCCAACAGGTTCACCAGGACCTCCTTCAGCTCGCTTTCGCGGGCCTGCACGGGAGGCAGTCCGTCCGGGACGGTGCTGCGGAATTGGACACCGCGGTCGCTGGTTTCGTACAGCGCCAGAAGATCGGCCACCACCGGCGCGAGCTCGACCCGCTCGATGGGGGCACCCCCGCCTTCCCCGCCCGGCGCCGAGAAGCGGGAGAAGCTCCCTGCGATCTGGGCGAGGCGGTCGATCTCCGTGAGGATCGCATTGGCGTTGCGCTCGAGGACGTTTCCATAGTCGTCGGCGCCGTCCCTCCAGGCCCGCTGCAGGTGCTGGACCCCCAGCTTGATCGGTGTCAGCGGGTTCTTGACCTCGTGCGCGATCTGCCGAGCCATCTCCCCCCAGGCGAGGACCCGCTCCGCCCGCATCTCATCGGTGACGTCGGCCAGGCTGAATACCGCGCCCCCCAACGGCTCCGCTCGCGAGATCCGCCGACCCCGCACCCTCACGCGGCGTTCACCGAACGAGAACTCGACGGTTCCCTCGGGAAGGCCGTCCTCGAAGAAGCGCTCGATCCAACGTCCCAGCTCGGCGGCGCGTTCGCCCCGGTCTCCGGGAACGGTCTCACCCAAGACCAGATCCGTTCCCAAGATCCCCTCGGCGCGGGGATTGACCAGCACGACGCGCCCCTCCGGATCGAGCGCGATGACGCCGGTGGCGGCTTCCTCGACGATGGCCTGAGTGCGACGCGTCGTGCGGGTCAGAGCCTCACGGGTCGCGCGCAAGCGCGCCACCATGCGATTGAAGGCTTGGAACACCGTCCCGAACTCGTCATCGCGCTCTTCGGTCAGGCGCGTTTCCAGGTTGCCCGCGCCCACGCGCTCCGATGCCACCCGCAAGGTCTCGATGGGCCGCGTCAGCGTGCGCCCCACCAGAAACGCCAGCGCCAGCGACAGGGCTCCGCCGAGGAGGATGGTGAACCCGAGCACGTCGAGCGTCTCGCGACGGCGCAGGGCGGTGGCTCCCACCTGGAGGCTCGCGGGCGACGCCAGGACGCGCCCCCCACCGAGCGCGCGGTAGGCCATCACGTACTGCCAACCGCCCAGGCGGCCCGGCACGGAAGAGGTCAGCGTCCGCCCCTCGGCCAGGGACCGATGCACGCCGATCGGGAGCCATCCGGGATAGATGCCCAACTCCACCAACTCGAGCACGGCCCCCTCCAGCAAGGCTCCATCGCGATACAGCAGGAGATCGGCGCCGATCTGCGTCGCGAGCGGGCCGAGCGCCCGGCCGGGACCGGGATAGGCTTCAGCCGCTTCCTCGACGCCGCGGGTCGCCAGCGCCTCGGCCGTTCGATCCGCAGCCCGTGAAAGGGTCTGCAGCGCGAGCACGCCGATCACCAACGTGGAAAGCAGGAAGAATCCGAAGAGCGCGAGTGTGACCCGGCCTCGGAACGACGTGACCACACCGGTCCAGGGAATCCCCAGCCGACCCGGACGGGTCCGCGCGGAGGCGCCCAGCCCGAAGAGGATGCCTGCCAGACCGAGGGCCAGTGCCAGCAACAACGTGCCCCGCACGACCATGAGGAACGGTCCGGCCAGCGCCAAGCGGTAGCGGGCGCGGTAGTCCCCTTCCGGAAAGCGAACGATCCGCTCTCCGGTCAGGCCCTCGTTGGTGAAGTACCAGTCCACCGCCTCGCCCGCCCCCGGCTCGTCGTCACCCAGCGGCACAAGGGAAAGCGGGCCCCGACCGGTCCGCTCGACACCGGAGAACAGTGGGCCGAGCGGAGAGGCGCCGGCCACGTCACGGCGCGGCGGTAGCACCGCACTGCCCACCATGCCATCGCGTAGCGGGTAGGTGGCCAGGTAGAGGACCTCGGGGCGATCCACCCGCCGGATGAGAGACGACGTGGCTGTACGGGCGCGGTCGAGCTCGCTCGTCTCGAACACGGGGGCCGCGGTCCCCACGCCGATGGGAAGCACCTCCCGGGGCAGGTTGTCCTCGGTCCAGAGCGTGAGCCAGATGGGGGCCTCCACCTCGGAAAGCCCGGAGCTCTCCCATGCCTCGTAGAGCAGCTCGATGGGACGCTCCAGCTCCGGCTGCAGCCGCCACAACTCCTCGCCCAGGCGCTCGAGCAAGAACTCGACATAAGGATCCGACGCGGAGCCCAGATGCCGCATCTCGGTCTCGGCAACTTCCATCCGTGCGTGCGTACGCTGCGACCACACGAACGGGGCGACCGCCGAGGCCGCCAGCACGCCGGCGACCGCCACGGTGAGGAGCAAGCGATGCCGCCCCTCCCGGCTCCCCAGCCCCGCACTGGCCAGGGCCAGACCCGGAGCCCAGGCGCCGAGCCAGAGCGCGGGGACCGCAAGGCCGAACTGCACACGGGCTGCCAGACCAAGCCCCGCCAGCGCGTTCGCCACCAGCGCCAGGGCAAGCCACCCGAGGCGCACACCACGGTCGCCGCGCCGGGGCCGGCCCAACGAGAACGCCAGCACCAACCAGACCGTGGCCGCCGTGCTGAGAACCATCGCGTAGACGATCCAACGCGGTTCCGGACCCGCGAGGATCGACGTAGAGACTCCGCCACCCAGCCATCCCGTGAGGAGAGGCAGCCCGATTCCGCCACCCACCCCCGCGATCCAGACCCCCCAGCGTGCGGACGGTAGACCAGCGACACCCAGCAGCAGAGCAGCAGCGCCAACGATCAGCAGGACCCGTCCCAGCGAGAAGGGCAGCGGGCCCGGCAACAGATAGTCGGCCGGAGAGAAGAACGGGAAGGCGCCGAACAGCCGATCGAACGGCAGAAAGCCCGCCACCAGCGCCACGGCGACGGCCACGATGCGCACCCGCCGTGCGGGCGGGCTCACCCGCACCAGGAACAGCCACGCCAGGATCGCCAGACCGAGCACCCACCGCGACCAGCGGGCGAAAGTGTCACGCTGCCGTTCCGCCTGCGCAGGTCGAACCACCTGCATGCTGAAGAGCGTCTCCTCCTGCCACCGGAAGTCCCAGACTCCCGGCCCTTGCACCCGCTCCACGGTGGTGATGCGGATCTCCTCACCCGTATCCACTTCGAAGCGCGAGGAGAAATCCTCTCGCGCCTCAGATGCCAATGAGCGGGGAAGATCTGCCCTCAGCAGGACGGCGCCCACCGCGGTTCCGTCCCCCGCCTCGCGTGGAAGCGTGAAGTAGAGGTATCCGAACAGCGGACTCTCGCCGTAGTCGTAGCTGCGAGCTCCAGTGCGGACGCGCTCGGGGACCGGTCCGTGGTGCAAGCCCGACCACACGAGGGGGACTCCGGCCGGGTCGTACACGGCGAGCGCGGACAGGCCCGAGCGCCGGCGCAGCTGATCCAGCACGTCAGCCTCGGGCACGTCTCCAGCAGATCCCCGCGACAGCACCGCCAACGCGTCGTTCCCCTCCGCGATGAGCGCCTCCATCCGCTGCTGCAGCGCCTCGCCCGCTCTCTCCTCTTCGGCGGCCCAGAAGGTGGGCCAGTCGTTCCCGATGCGGGTCAGCGAGCGCAGCCCAACCGCGGCCACCACGCTGGCGAGTCCGAGCAGGAGGGTGAGCAGCGTAGCCGGGAGGCCGCGCCAGCGACCGTGCAGCCAGCCCGCCGCCAACGCCACCAGGGCCACCGGAATCCATAGCCAGGACGGCCAACGCAGCCAGCCGAACAGCGCCAGCAGCGCGGCCCACGCGTGGCCGGGGCTCCGTTCCAGGGACTTCACGGCGCTTGAACCCCCCCGAGGTGGGGGGGTAGGAACCGACCAGGGTCTCCGGAACGTCCGGGGGCCGGCACGAGCCAGGTCTCAACGCTGGGACGTCGCAATGCGCGCTTGGTCTCTCTGTCTGACGGGAGCGTTCGCCCTAGGGGCGATGGGTCCCGATCTGGGCGGACAGGAAGTTACCCTCGATGAGGGGACCTTCACCATCTACGAGGCGGGCGCCGAGGTCGGCACCGAGACGTTCTCCATCCGCGTCTCCGGAAGCGGAGCGGAGCGCCGCGTGGTGGCCGGAGCCCGCCTACACGTCGCCAGCGGACCGGGGGCCCGGGACGTCCAGACAACCCTCGAGCTCCGAGGAGCGGACGAGCACGTGGTTCTCTACACCGTCCAGGTGTCGGGGTCCGAACCGCAGGACGTCCGCTATGAAGAGGACGGGCCCGGTCGGTTGAGCATGATCCGGCGCACCTCGGTGGGGGAGCGAGCGCGGGAGATGCGGGCCGCCCCCGGACTCGTCATCCTGGACTCCGGCGTGGTCCATCACCTGTACTTCGCGGGTGTGCGGCTGCGCGCCGGGGCGACCACCGTACCGACGCTGGTGCCGATCGCCGGGGAGTCGGGTTCCGTCACGCTGCGCCCCCTCGGGGCGGGAAGCGTGGAGATCGCTGGTTCGTCGGTGGACGCGCAGCACATGCGCGTCGAGTCCTCCACCGGAGCGGCGTTGGACGTCTGGATGGACGCCGAGGGCCGCCTCCTTCTCGTCGAGCGGGCCGCGGAACGCGGTCCGGCCTTCCGGGCCGTCCGCACACGCCTTCCCTGACCCGTTGAAGGAACCCGCCCGCACATCCGTACCCGTACCGGGTTGGCGGTCCAGCGGTTCTGGCCGCACTCCCTTGAAACCGTGCTTCAGGGCCCTACGTACCGGGGAGCGACGCCTTCCCGCCCGACGTCGACCCTAGAACGCCTCTGCGCGCCGAGTCGAACATGCTTCCAGTGCCCAAGCGATGGTGGTTGCTCCTGTCCCTGGCCCTCGCGGCTCCCCTCTCCGCACAGCAGACTCTCCCCTCCCCGCTCTCCCTCGCCGACGCCTTCGACCTGGCCCGCCAACACAGCCCTGTGTACGCGCAAGCCCGGAACGACCTCGGCGCTGCGGCCTGGAACATCCGTTCCGCCTACGGCGCCTGGTTGCCTTCGGCGTCGCTGAGCGGCGGCATCGGGTGGCAGGGCGTGGGCGACCAGTCGTTCGGAGGGCTCACGGCCGGCCAGCTCGGATTCGCCGATCAGCCGTCGTACCTGAACTCCAGCTACAGCCTCAACGCGAACCTCTCGGTCAGCGGCCGATCCCTCCTGGCACCCGGTCAGGCCAAGGCTCAGGAGCACGCCACTTCGGCCAACGTCCGCTCCAGCGAAGCGCAGCTCGACTTCGGCATTACCCAGGCCTACCTGGGGGTGCTGCGCCAACAGGAAGGACTTGCGCTGGCGCGGCAGGAGTTGGAGCGGGCGCAGTTCAATGCGCGGCTGGCGCAGGGTCGCCGGGAAGTGGGCTCGGCCTCCCAGCTCGACGTGGCGCAGGCGGAGGTCGCGGTTGGACGCGCCCAGGTCACCGAGCTGCAGTCACGCACGGCGCTGCACACCGCGCGCTTGCGCTTGGCGCAACGGGTGGGACTGCCGCTGGGCGACACGCTGGCGCTCTCCACGTCGTTCGCGCTGGATGCCCCGGCGTGGACGGAGAACGACTTGTATGACCGCGCTCTGGATCAGAATCCGGGTCTGGCGGCGCTGCGCGCCAACGAGCGCGCCTCCGACTACGGCGTGCGCATGGCCCGCTCCGAGTACCTCCCCTCGATGTCGCTCAACGCCAGCATCGGTGGCTTCGCGCGGCAGGCCTCCAACACCAGCAGCTTGGTGGCGAGCGCGATGGCCCAGGCCAACAACCAGGTGGACCAGTGCGAGGCACTCAACGAGTTGTTCCGCCGGCTGGCGGACCCGCTGCCCACCGAAGACTGCACGCGCTTCGCGTTCGACCCGGCCACCCGCACCGCGATCGAGCGCCAGAACGACGTCTTCCCCTTCAACTTCACGCGCACGGCCCCGACCTTCTCCCTGTCCCTCAGTCTCCCTCTCTTCCGTGGGCTGAGCCGGCAGCGGGACCTCGAGTCTGCCCGAGTGCAGCGGGACGACGCGCGCCTCCGCATCCGTGAGCAGGAACTGCAGCTGCGCACGGACCTGGCCGCCGGCCTGGCCGCCGTGCAGAGCGGCTACGAAGGCGCCCGCATCGAGGAACGCAATCAGTCCTACGCGAGCGAGCAGCTGCGCCTGGCGCAGGAGCAGTACCGCATCGGCTCCGTGAGCTTCATCGATCTCGTGGAAGCCGAAACCGTCCGCGCCCAAGCGGACCGCGCCTTGGTAGACGCCATCTTCACATATCACGAAAACCTCGCCAGCCTCGAGTCGCTGGTGGGCACCTCCCTTCGCAGCCGCTGAGGCACGAATGACAACACGCAGGAAGGCCCTGATCGGCATCGCGATCGTCGCGGTCCTCGGGATCGCGGGCGCCCTCAGCGTCCGCAACGCGCGGGAGCGCGGAGCCCAGGTCCGCTTCGAGGAGATCGGCCGCAAGGACCTCGTGGCCATCGTCACCGCCAACGGCTACATCCGAGCGCGCCGCGCCGTGGACATCTCGGCCGACGTCTCGGGGCGCGTCGTCGAACTCAACGTGGATGAGGGGGAGGACGTCCAGCAGGGCGAGGTTCTGCTGCGTATCGACCCCACGCAGTGGGACGCCGTTCTGGCCCGGGCCCAGGCCGGGCTGAGTCAAGCTCGGGCCACCGCCGCTCAGCAGCAGGCGAGCCTGCTGCGCACCACGCGCGACTTCGAGCGCGCCCAACAACTCTGGGCCCGTGACTCCACGCTCATCAGCCGCCAGCAAGTGGAGGACGCCCAGACCGCGATGGAGGTGCAACGCTCTCTCGCCGAGGCCGCGGACTTCGGCGTCGAGCAGGCGGAGGCCAGCGTACGCGAGTCACGGGAGAATCTCGCCAAGACGGTGATCCGGGCTCCGATGGCGGGGAAGGTCACCCGCCTGAACATCGAGCAGGGCGAGACCGCCATCATCGGAACCATGAACAATCCGGGCAGCCTCCTGCTTACCATCAGCGACCTGTCGGTCATCGAGGCGGTCATGGAGGTGGACGAAACCGACGTCCCCGAGATCACCCTGGGTGACAGTGCCAAGGTGGAGCTGGACGCGTTCCCCGACCGCGCGTTCACGGGGCGGGTCACGGAGATCGGCAACAGCGCCATCCGGCCCCCCTCGGAAAACGTCGGTGGTCAGACGCAGACCATCGACTTCGAGGTCGTGATCACATTGGACGACCCCTCCCCCGAGTTGCGACCCGACCTGTCCACCACGGCGGAGATCGTCACCGACCGCAGGGACGACGTCATCGCGGCTCCCATCATCGCGGTCACGGTGCGCACAGCCGAGGGGGACGATGTCCCCGCGGACACGACGCGCGCCGGAGAGGAGGAGGAGACTGTCGAAGGCGTCTTCCTGGTCCAGGACGGCAAGGCCGTATTCGCGCCGGTGAAGGTGGGGATCGCGGGTCAGGACTATTTCGAGATCCTCGAAGGCCTCTCGGGGGGCGAAACGGTGGTGGCAGGTCCCTACCAAGCCGTGCGCGCCTTGAAGAACGGGGACCCCGTCCGCGAACAGGGCAGCACGCCGGGTCCGCGCGGCCGACCGACAGGCAACTGATCCATGGAGTGGTTCGAGGGCGTCCGCCTGGCCTTGCAGCAGATCCGTTCGCAGAAGCTCAAGAGCTTCTTCAGCGTTCTGGGCGTCATCATCGGCGTCATGTTCCTCATCACGGTGGTTTCCGTGGTCGAGGGCATGGACCGCTACGTCCGCGAGGACCTCGGGAGCGAGATCTTCGGGATCAACACCGTGACCGTCGACCGCGTGGGAACGGTGGTCGGCAACCTGACGGACGAGCAGCGTCGCGCGCTGTTCCGCCGACCGCAGCTGACCACGGCCGACTCGGATCGACTGCGGGAGACGCTCGCCACGGCTGGCGTGGTCAGCGCTCAGGTGGACAGCCGAGCCAGCGTATCCAGCTTCGGCGGGCTGGAAGTCGAGAATGTGGAGATCATCGCCGCCGATGCTCCCATCTTCGACATTCGGGGCTGGGTGGTCGAGGAAGGGCGGGCGTTCAGCCCCCAGGAGGCCGAGCGCGGCACTCCAGTGGTCGTGCTGGGACAGGACGTCGTCGAGGCTCTCTTCCCGGATGGAGGGGCATTGGGAGGGCGGGTGAAGATCGATGGCATCCCCTTCCGGGTGGTGGGAATCCTGGAGAAGATGGGCTCGGTTCTCGGTCAGTCACGGGATGCCAAGGCCATCGCGCCGCTCGCTTCGCCGTTGGGCCGCATCGCCAGCCCACGCGGATACCTGGACGAGATCATCGTGCAGGCTCCGACCCCGGAGTTGGTCATGGAGGCGCGGAACGAAGTCGAAGGCATCATGCGGGTACAACGCCGGCTGCGCCCCGGAGAAGACAATAACTTCGCGGTCGAGACCCAGGAGCAATCCCTGTCCTTCTGGGACCGCATCTCCACGATCCTCTACGTCGCCTTCCCTACCCTGGTGGCGATCTCACTGATCGTAGGCGGCATCGTGATCATGAACATCATGCTGGTCTCCGTCATGGAGCGCACGCGTGAGATCGGCGTGCGCAAGGCCATCGGCGCACGCCAGCGCGATATCCTCGCTCAGGTGCTCATCGAGTCCTCGACGCTTTCGCTCTTCGGGGCGGGGCTCGGGGTCGCCATCGGCGTGGGCTTGAGCTGGCTGGTACGGGCGGTGACTCCGCTCCCCGCCGCGGTGGCCGTCAAGTGGGTCGTCGTTGCCGTCGTGCTGGGCGTCGCCACCGGCGTGATCGCCGGAGTCTATCCGGCCCGGCGCGCGGCCCGCCTGGATCCCGTGGACGCACTTCGCTACGAGTAGCGGGAGGATCCGCAATGAAGGGCATCACGACATTGATCGAGGGCGTACGGGTGGCGTTCGAGGCGCTGCGCTCGAACAAGATCCGTGCGGGCCTTACGATCATCGGCATCGCCATCGGCGTCGCGGTCGTGGTCGCGATGGCCAGCGTCATCACCGGCATCCGGAGCGGGATCGCCGAATCGTTCGAGGCGGCCGGACCACGCAACTTCGTGGTCATGCCGTTCGACCTGACCGGCATCCGCATCAGTAGTGGTGGCGACAGCGGGCCACCCTGGTGGAAGAACCCGGAGATCACCGACGCGGAGGTGCGCAAGGTGGGTGCGCTCCCGGCCATCCGCAGCGCCAGCGCTGCGATCAATTTCTCGATTGCGATTTCGAACGGCTCGGATCGCGTGAGCGACGTCCAGTCCCAGGGAACCACCTCGGGCTGGGAGCTCTACTCGGCCGGGGAGTTCGTGGCCGGCCGCAATTTCACCGAGGTCGAGGTGAACGAGGGACGGCCGGTGGTGGTGATCTCCGACCGCTTGGCGGAGGAACTCTTCGGCGCGCAGGACCCGATCGGGCGCCCGGTGCGGGCGACGTCCGGATGGAGAGGCGTCAACGAGCGTTTCCAGGTGGTGGGCGTCTACAAGCAGGCGGAGAACATCTTCGCCGGGGCCCAGCCCTTCTTCGCGATGTTCCCCTACACCACGGCCGTGCGGCGGCTCAAGGCCCGCAACATCTTCGCCTTCGCGCAGATCCTGGTCGTGCCCCGCGACGAGGTGCGCCTGGAAGACGCGCAGGATCAGGTCATCTCGGCGCTGCGCTCTTCGCGGGGGCTGCGTCCCGACGAGGACAACAACTTCTGGCTCATGCAGCCCACGCAGCTTCTCGACCTGTTCAATCGGTTCACCAGCGCGTTCTTCGCGGTGATGCTGGCGCTCTCTTCCGTGGCGCTGATGGTGGGTGGGGTCGGGGTGATCGGGATCATGCTGATCTCGGTGACCGAGCGGACCCGGGAGATCGGAATCCGGAAAGCGGTGGGCGCGAACCGGCGGGAGATCCTGCTCCAGTTCCTCGTGGAGGCCGCGGCCCTCACCATGGTGGGCAGCGCCGTGGGGCTGGCACTGGGAGGGCTGGGGTCCTGGGGCGTAGCCCGCTTCACCCCGGTCCCAGCCGAGATCCCGCTGTGGTCCATTGGCGCCTCCTTGTTGGCGGCGGCGTTCACGGGCATGCTGTTCGGACTGCTGCCGGCCGTGCGGGCCGCGCGACTCGACCCCGTGGTGGCCCTCCGGTACGAATGAACCCTCCTCCCTTGGACGTCCTGGTGGTCATGGCGCACCCGGACGATGCCGAACTGCTGTGTGGCGGGACCCTCCTGAAGTGTGCGGACCTCGGCCAGCGCACCGGCGTGCTCGACCTCACCCGCGGTGAGTCCGGGACCGCCGGCTCCGTCGGACTTCGGGCCCAGGAGGCAGCTCGGGCCGCCACGGTCCTCGGGCTGACCGAGCGCCGCAACGCCGAGCTGCCCGATGCCCGCCTGGAGAACGACCTGGCTGCGCGCCTGCGCGTGGCTGCGCTCCTTCGCGAGCTGCGGCCTACCATCGTCATCACGCATTGGCCCGTCGCCCGTCATCCCGACCACCGGGTCGCGGCCGAGATCGCCCGCGAAGCCTCGTTTCTCGCTGGACTCAAGGGACTGGAGCTTTCTGGCGTTCCGCACCGTCCCCGCTCGATCGTGCACGCGCTGGCGTTCCACGACGACGCGCCCGCGCCCACCTTCGTCGTGGACATCACCGAGCAGATCGACCGCAAGATCGAGGTGCTCAGGTGCTACGCCTCCCAGTTCGACGGCCGCACTGGCTTCGGGGGTGTGCACGCGGGGGGCGATCGGGCCCTTTACGACCAGGTGCAGGTTCACGCGGCCCGCGACGGTGCTCGCATCCGCCGGCGGTTCGGTGAACCGTTCTGGATCCGCGAAACCCTGGAACTCGACTCGCCGCTGGACGTCACCGTCCCGACCTTCTGAGGCGCCCCGCCCGTGGAGGCGGGTCCGTTGGACGCGAGCTACCCAGGTGTGCGGAGCCTCCCCCCTGAATCAGTCCTCCCCACCCTTGCACTCCACGTGGACGACGAGCCGCCGCCAGGACGGCGCCTCCGCTCCGTGGACCTGGATCGCTTCCGCCTCGGCATGTCCCCCCTTCTGCAGCCACGGCGCCAGCCAGGTGCCCACCTCGTCGGGCAGGTGCCCGACCGGCTCGCCGGACGCCAGGTGGACCCACACCTGCGGCTCCGGCTGCACCGGTGGATCGGCAGCCAGTCGCAGGGCCTGACCCCGGACGACCTGTTCGAGATAGCGCTCGCGATCCCCGAACACGGTCCCGTGCACGGTCACATTGAAGCTGCGAGGGCGTCCCGACGGGAAGGGAGGGCACGCTCCGGGCATTCGCCTGCCTCCTGCAGCGCGGGGATCGCCGCCGGCCCGGCGGACGGCGGACGCTGTTAGAATAACAGGTCCTGCTGCCGCAACGCTTCCAGATGAGCATCTATCTCGATCACGCAGCCACGTCTCCGCTCCGGCCCGAAGTCATGGAGGCCATGGAGGCGCTCCTCACCAGCGGCCTCGGCAATGCCTCCAGCCGTCATGCCTTCGGCCGCAGAGCCGCGGGCGTGTTGGAGGATGCCCGGGAGCGCGTGGCCCGAACGCTCGGAGCCGCGCCCGACGAGATCGTCTTCGTCCGAGGAGGAACGGAAGGGGACAACCTCGCCGTGCTGGGCCGGGGGCTGCACGCGCTCCGCCATCCCGGGCCCCTGCGCCCCGCCGCGCTCGTCTCCGCGATCGAGCATCCCGCCGTCCTGGCGGCAGCGCGAGCCCTGAGCACGTTCGGCGGCGGGCACACGTGCTTGACGGTCCATGCGAGCGGCAGGCTCGACTCCGATCAGCTCGACGCGGCGCTGGCCGCCAATCCCGCCGTGGTCTCCGTCCAGTGGGTCAATAACGAGACCGGGCTTCTGCTACCGGTGTCCGAGGTGGTGGAGCGTGCGGCGCCTGCAGGGGTGCCCGTCCACACCGATGCCGTGCAAGCGGCCGGAAAGGTGGCCGTGCGTGTCGACAAGGTGCCCGTGGACCTGCTGACCCTGACCGGCCACAAGCTTGGAGGACCGATGGGCGTGGGGGCGCTCTTCGTCCGCCGGGGCGTCGAGTTGGAACCACTCCTGTATGGTGGTGGCCACGAGCGAGGGATGCGACCCGGCACCTCGGACGTCGTAGGGGCCTTGGGCCTGGCCGTCGCGCTCGAACGTTCCGTCGAGGCGCTTCCCGAACAGGCGGTCCGTTGGCACGGCCTGCGGGAGCGCCTCGACGCGGGTGTGCGAGAACTCGTCGCGGATCGCGTGGTGCATGGGGGCCAGGGCGCGAGAGCGCCGCACATCCACAACGTGGGCCTCCCGCGGGTCGATGCCGACGCGCTCTTGGCCGGACTCGACCTGGAAGGCGTCGCGGTGTCCGGCGGGTCGGCCTGCGCGAGCGGGAGCGGCCGCGGAAGCCATGTGCTGGAAGCGCTGTACGGCGACGCTCAGGATCGCGCCGCCCTGCGCTTCAGCTTCGGTCCCGATACGGACGAGGACGATATCGATGGCGCCCTGGCGGCGCTCACTCGAGTCCTCGCTCGCCTGGGAGTGGGATCGTGAGCCGCGAGCGCGTGCTGGTGGCCTTGTCGGGAGGCGTCGATTCCTCCGTGGCAGCCGCGTTGCTGGTCGAGGCAGGTCACGACGTGGTGGGCATCACCATGAAGACCTTCTGCTACTCGGAAACCCCCTCGCACGGGAAGACCTGCTGTGGGCTGGATGGCATCGCCGACGCCCAGAGGGTCGCCCACCGCTTGGGGATCCCCCACTACGTCTTCGACGTCGAGGAGGAATTCACCCACGACGTCATCGACGACTTCGTCAGCGAGTACGCGCGAGGGCACACCCCCAACCCCTGTGTGCGTTGCAACTCCAACACGAAGTTCCGTGACCTGATGCGGCGCGGGGAGGCACTCGGTGCACACTCCATCGCATCAGGCCACTACGCGCGCGCGGAGGTCGATGCCCGGGGGGAAGCGGCACTGCTCCGCGGCGTCGACCGAGAGAAGGATCAAGCGTACTTCCTGTGGGGCCTCCCTCGTGACTTGCTGATGCGCCTACGCTTTCCTCTGGGGGAGTTGACCAAGCCGGCGGTGCGGGAGCGCGCGCGCGAATTGGGGCTCGTCACGGCGGAGAAGCCGGAGTCCCAGGAGATCTGCTTCGTCCCGACCGGAGACTACCGCGACCTGCTGAAGCGGAGGATGGGCCCGACCCACGACGCGCTCACCGCTGGTCCCTTCGTCGACCTGAACGGTCGGGTGGTGGGGCAGCACGCCGGATACGCCGGCTTCACGATCGGACAACGCCGCGGCCTCCCCGGGGGAGCGGCCGAACCCCAGTTCGTCCTGGCCATCCGGCCCGCGTCGCGCGAGGTGGTGATCGGCCCTCGAGAAGCGCTCTTCGTGGACGAGGTGATGGCGAGCGACCTGAACTGGCTCGCCGAGCGGCCCCGCCCCGGGGACCGGGTGCAGGTGCAGCTCCGACATCGAGCGCCTCCCGTGGGCGCAACGGTCGCCGAAGTGGAGGGGACGCTGCGACTCACCCTGCATGCGCCCCACGCGGCCGTCACCCCGGGTCAGTCGGCAGTGCTCTTCCAGGGAGAGCGCCTGATCGGAGGAGGTCGGATCCGAGCGTCCGATCGGCCCTCCAGGCTCAGTGCTTGAGGCCAGCCGACTCGGCAAATCCTTCGAACCGCTCGCGCGCCTGCTCATCCAGCGCTTCGGGGACCAACACCTTCACTTCGACGTACTGGTCACCGGTCCTGCCGTTCTTGCTGAGGCCCTGACCCCGGATCCGGAAGCGCGTCCCGGACTGCGTACCCGCCGGGATCTTGAGCGTGACCTTCCTGTCGCTGATGGTGCGCACGCGGATCTTCGAGCCCAGCACCGCTTGCGCGACGTTGATGGGCACCGTGACGTGCACATCGAGCCCCTCGCGCCGGAAGAAGCGGTCGGGAAGCACCTTGAAGGTGATGATCAGGTCTCCGGGAGGACCACCCTCGGCGCCGCGCTCGCCTTGCCCCGCCAGCTTCACCTTCGTGCCCGTCTCCACGCCTTCGGGGATGGCGACCTGGATGGCGCGCGTCTGACGGATCGTCCCGGTGCCGGCGCACGCCGCACACGGGCTCTCCGGGATCCGGCCCCGTCCGAGGCACGCAGGACACGGCCTCTTGACCGCGAACCCTCCCTGCCCGAACGAGACCGTTCCACTGCCGTTGCACTCACTGCAACGCACCAGCTTGGTACCGGGGGTGGCACCCGTACCGCCGCACGTCGCGCACTCCTCGGCGATCGGTAGGTTGATGGTGACCTTGCCGCCATCCACCGCTTGGCGGAACGCGATCTCCACCACGTACTCGACGTTCTGACCCCGCGTGGGCCCGCGCCGACGCTCGTCCGACCGTCGGCTGCGGTCGAAGATGGAGGCGAAGATGTCGCCCAGACCTCCCAGCCCGGACAGGTCGTCGAAGCTGAAGCCACCTTCGGCGCCGGGGGCCTGGGTCCGTCCGCCCGGCGCAGGCCGCCCTCCGAAACCAAACGCGCCCAACTTGCGCATCCGGTCGTACTGTTTGCGCTTCTCCGGGTCGGAGAGCACCGAGTAGGCTTCTCCGATCTCCTTGAATCGCTCCGCCGCCTTGGAGTCGTTGGGGTTGGCGTCGGGGTGATGCTGCTTGGCCAGCTTGCGATACGCCTTCTTGATCTCGTCGGCGCTCGCGCCCTCGGCCACCCCGAGGACCTTGTAGAAGTCGGTGGTGCTCGCCGCCATCGCCGTCAGTCGTGCTTGAGGACGCTGACGCGGGCGGGCCGGACCAGGTTGCCCTTCAGCCGATAGCCCTTCTGGAACACGTCCTTGACCATGTCATCGGAGGCCTCGTCGTCGGCGGGTACCCGCATGACCGCCTCCATGATCGACGGATCGAAGGGAGCATCGGCCGGCTCCAGGACTTCGACACCGGCCGCGGCCAGTGCTTGCTTGAACTTCCGCTCCACGAGGTCCACTCCCTCGATGAGCGCTTCGACGGTCGTCGTCGACGCCTCCCAGGTCCCGACGCGCTGCAGGTCGTCCAGGGCGTCCACGAGCTTGGCCAGCATGTCGGCCTGTGCGCGTCCCCACGCACTGCTGAGGTCCTGCTCGGTGCGGCGGCGGTAGTTCTCGAACTCGGCGGCCAGGCGCAGGTGCCGATCCGTGAGCCGCGCGTGCTCGGCCCTGAGCGACTCCATCTCGTCCTCTCCCCGCGCGCCGGTCGGCTCCACCTCCGCCGGATCGGGGTCTCCGGCGGCTGCGGTCTCGCCGGTCCCGGGTTCGAGGTCTTCGGTCTCGATGGCTTCCGCTTCCGATCGTTCGTCGCTCATCCCTTGTCCGCGGTCTGGGGCTCTCACTTCAGGTTCGGGCACAGCAGGGTCTATACCCGACGGGATCCGGGCGGTTCAGCCCCTACTGCCGTCCAGGGCTCCATCCATCCAGGACCCGACCTGTCGGAGTACGTCCTCCCGCTCCACTTCGTTCAGCGGCTCGTGGCGGAGGCCGGGCAGGCGGAGCAGTTCCATCCCGTGACCCGCCCTCTTCTCCGCATAGGCGATGCTCGTGGCCGGGTCCACGAGGAGGTCGGCCTCGGGTACCAGCATCAGGGTCGGCACCCGTACCAAGGGCGGCATCTGAAGGACGTGGGCTTGTGTGCGCTCGACCTCGAAGAAAAGACGAGGACTCATGCGCGAGTGATTCAAAGGATCCTCGCGGTACTCCCGGATCATCCGAGGGTCACGCGTCAGCAGTTCTGGCCTCGTCCCGGTGGGGAGGCCCACGCTGGGCCAGACGTGATCCAACGCTTCAGCCAGCCGGCGGCGGAGTGGGGAGACCGGAACGGCGGTGGCCAGCCAGGGCGCGCTGATCACGGCGGCGGCCACGCCAACCAGCCCGGTGTCCAGCGCGCGTAGTACGACCAGCCCCCCCAGCGAATGCCCCAGCGTCACCCAGGTGATCCCGGGTTCTCCGATGCGGTCGGCGGCCTCGTCCCGGGCCCGCCCCAGGTCGGCCACCAGGTCGTCGAAGCGATCCACGTGGCCTCGAGCACCCTCCGAGCGCCCGTGGCCGCGCTGGTCGTAGGCGAAGACCGCCAACCCACGCCCGGTCAGGGTTCCGGCCACCATTTCGTAGCGGCCCGCATGTTCGCCCCAACCATGGACGATCAGGACCGCGGCCCGGGGATGGTCGGGCAGCCAGAGCCTCCATCGCAGCACGGTTCCCCCCGCGCCTTCGAACACCCCCTCGCGCGCGCGGATCACGGGGTTCCCCCGGACTCCCGCAGCATGCGGTGGAGGAGGCCCAAGGCCGCCTCGCTGGCCCGCTCACGGACCCCCTCCCGATCTCCAGGGAATCGGCGCTCCACGGCACGTACGCGGCCATCCACCGCGGCCGCGTACCAGACCAGCCCGATCGGCTTCTGCGCTGATCCCCCGTCGGGGCCCGCAATGCCCGTGACACTGATCCCGGCGCCGGTCTCGAGGAGTCGACAAACCCCCAAGGCCATCTGCTCGGCCACCGGGCCCGACACCGCGCCCTCCCGCTCCAAGGTGGCGGCGTCCACACCCAGGAGCGCGGTCTTGGCTGCGTTCGCGTAGGCCACCACTCCGCCCACGAACGTGCGGGAGGCGCCGGGAATCCTGGTGAGGCGGTGGGCGATCCGCCCCCCCGTGCAGCTCTCCGCCACCGACAGGCTGCGCTCCGACGCCTCGCAGAGGGCGAGCACCGCTTCGGCCAGGTCCCCGTGCGCCGACTCGAACCGGTGGGGCGCCACCCGGGGCCCGATGGCCTCCTCGATCCGGTCCAACCAAGCACGCGCCTCCGGCTCGGGCAGGCCGCTCACGGTCAGGCGCACGTCCACGCTGCCCAGGTGCGGCAGGAACGCGATCGCGACCGGCCCGGAGCCTTCCGGTAGCGCCTCGGCGATGCCCGCGGAAAGCACGGACTCTGCGACTCCGGAGGTGTGGATGAAGCGGTGGAAGGGCGGATCCAATCGATCGGAGAAGCGCTCCCGCAGCGCGGGGACGACCGAATCTCCGAAGATCCGGCGCATCTCTCCCGGCACTCCAGGCAGGCACACCACCGGGCAAGCGCCCTCGAACCAGAGGCCGGGTGCGGACCCCAACGGATTCGGCAGGGGCGCTCCCCGCCCCTCCTCCGGAACCATGGCCTGGCGGGCGTTGTCGGGGGGAAGGTCCTTGAATCCGTGGGCAAGGAACCGGGCCTCCAGACCCCGCAGGATCGCGGCGGAGGGCACCAACTCGATGCCCAACTCCCGCGCCACCGCCTCGCGGGTGAGGTCGTCCGGCGTCGGGCCCAGGCCTCCGGTGACGATGACGGCGTCGACGGCGTCCCTGAGCCACCGCAGGGAGCGGCGGATTTCCCCCTCTACATCTCCCACGACCGCACGCGCCCGCACGGGGAGGCCCTGCTCGGCCAGTCGTGCGCTGAGCCAGCTTCCGTTGGTGTCGACGGTGCTCCCGTACAGGAGCTCGTCTCCCACGGTCAGGACGCCCACGCGCACCCCGGTCATGTCTACCCGCCGGCGGCTCGCGACAGAAGGCGCCGATACCCCCACAGGTAGTCGGCCATCGAATAGACGGTCAACACAAGGGCCGCGACCAGCATGATGCCGATCCAGGCACCGTGGAAGCCGCGCCAGACCGACCAGGCCGATCCCGCCCAGGCGCGATCCTCGGCGAGGCGACGCAGAGGGTACCACAAGAGCACGCCGCCCGAGAACAGATTCTGCACGAAGGCCTTGTACTTCCCGGAGGGACCCGCCGCGATCACCTCGCCTCGTCGGGCCGCCCAGCTACGGAACAGCGTGATGGCCAATTCGCGGCCGAAGATCACGGCAAGGACCCAGAGCGGCAGGGCACCCCACCAAGGCAGCTCCCAGGCGACGCCGCGGTGGGAGACGAGGTAGAACGGCACGAAGGTCGACGCCAACAACAGCTTGTCCGCAATGGGGTCGAGCAGCTTCCCCATATTGGTGATCAGCCCGTGCTTACGTGCCAGATAGCCGTCGAACAGGTCGGATGCGCTCGCGGCCAGGAAAAGTGCGAACGCCAGGAATCCGTTGGTGATCTCCGTCGACAAGGCCAGCCAGAAGATGACTGGACATGCGAGAATCCGCAGGACGGTGATCAGGTTGGGAAGGTTCCACCGACCACCGGCGGCCATGGTCAGCTCAGCGACTTGACGACCAGCTTGCTCACGGCCTGCAGGGTTTCGAAAACGCCTTTGCCCTGCACGGCCACCGCCTCGAAATCCGGCACCCCCGTCGGATTGAGTTGTGCGCGCATCTCCTCCACCGCAAGGACGTTGGGGAGATCCCGTTTGTTGTACTGGATCACAAAGGGGAGCTTGTCCATCTCGTACCCGTACGACTCGATGTTCTCGTACAGGTTGTGCATCGCCTCGATGTTGGCCTCGGAGCGACCCTCCTGGGAGTCCGCCACGAACACGAGCCCGTCCACGCCCTTCAGGATGAGCTTGCGACTCGCGTTGTAGTAGACCTGGCCAGGGACCGTGTAGAGATGGAAGCGCGTCTTGAAGCCTCGGATCTCACCCAGGTCAATCGGGAGGAAGTCGAAGAAGAGCGTGCGATCCGTCTCCGTGGCGAGAGAGATCATCTTCCCCTTGGTGTCGGGGTTGATCTTCTCGTACACGTACTCGAGGTTCGTCGTCTTCCCGCCCAGCCCGGTACCGTAGTACACGATCTTGCAGTTGATCTCGCGGCTGGCGTAGTTGATCATCGACATCGATCGGACCCTATGCTCCTTCTCTGAATACGCGTTCGATCTCGTTCTCGACGGCTTGGACCCATTCGGAGCCCACTCCCGCCGCGCCCGCACCGACGCTCTTTCCCAGGAACTCCGCGATCGGATCCGTGAGCTGGCGAGCCAACTCCAGGCCGGACGGACCTACGTCTTCAAAAAGACGAGTTCCCTCGTAGACCAGGGCGAGCACCGCGCTCGACCCCACACCTGCGAGATAGATGGACGCCTCGTGCCCCTGATGGAGCAGCGTCCTAAACTCGGGTTCCCCGACCAGCGTGGCAAGCTGCACATTGGCTTCGAAGTGGGCCGCGCAGACCGAAGCGAACGAGGTCGGATCCAGGCGTCCGGGGTTGCCGGCCGCTGTGATGACCCGCCCCGCGGTGTCGATCACCAGAGCCAGCTGCGCGTCGCCGCCGTCCAGATAGCCGCGCAGCAGCGCCCGCGCGTCGTGCACGGGGGTCTGCTCGTCCGAAGAGCCCCGGGCGCCGCTCAAGCCGGCTCTCCCACTCCGACCCCGACGACATCGCGCTCCATTCGCTCGATGATGCCCACCGCCCGTTTGCGGAGGGCCCGGATGGGCTCCCGGGCAACGTAGTCCCGGAGCACGTTCAGGTCGTCGATGGTGGCCTCGCGCTGGGCGAAATGACCAAGGGCTGCCAGGCGCTGCAGGCGGCGGGGACTGAAGAGGCCCCGCTGGTGCCTGTCCACCTGATCGCGTACCAACAGGGCAGCGGCGGCCCCGGCGGCGCCGGCAGCCAGGACCGCGATCAAGACGGTGCGCCATGGTTTCGACATACCTCTCCCCCCTACTGCATCTCACGCCGGCCGGACAAGGCCTGCGCCAGAGTGGTTCCGTCCACGTACTCGAGGTCACTCCCCATCGGAATGCCCCGGGCCAGCCGCGTGATCCGTCCCACCCAGGGCCGCAGCTGGGATTCCACCAGGACCGCGGTGGCCTCGCCCTCCATGCTGGCGTTCGTGGCCACGATCACCTCGTCCCGCCCCTCCCCTTCGTCGCGGATGCGGGCCAGGAGACCGGCCAGATTGAGTTCATCAGGCCCGATCCCGTCCAATGGGGACAACCGCCCACCGAGGACGTGGTACCGTCCCCGGAAGGCACCGGTCCGCTCCACGGCAGCCACGTCGAACGCTTCCTCCACCACGCAAAGGGTGCCAGGCTCCCGGCGGGGATTGCTGCAGACCTCGCACAGCTCACCCTCGCTGAAATTCCCGCAGCGGGTGCAGGGGTGGATGCGCTCGGCCAGATCCACCAGAGCCCGAGCCAGGTCCTGGGACCGCTCCGAGCCAGACTTCAGCAAGTGGTAGACCAGCCTAAGCGCGGTCTTCTGGCCGATTCCCGGGAGACGGGCGAACTCCCGGGTAGCTCGCTCGATGACCGACATGGTGGCGGGCGGCTACAGGAGCCCGGGGAAGCCTCCGGGGAGCGGCAGACCCCCCGTCACCTGGCGGAGCCGGTCCTCCTGACTGCGCTGGGCTTTGTGTTGCGCTTCCGAGACGGCGGCGCTGATGAGGTCTTCGAGCATCTCCACGTCGGAAGGGTCGACGACCTTGGGGTCCAGCCGGATACGCTTGACCCGACCCTTGCCGTCGACCGTTGCCGTCACCATGCCGCCGCCGGCGGACGCCTCGACCTCGAGCGAGTTCAGGGAAGCCTCCAATTCGGCCATCTTGGCCTGGAGTTCCCTGCCCATCTCGACCAGTTGCTGCAGATTGTCCATCGATCCTCGGGAGGGGGGAGTCCCATCGGGACGTTGGGCCGCAAGACCTATTCCATCAATTCGAGGTCGAGTCCTTCTACCGCCGCCTTCAGACGCGGTTCCCGGGCCAGAAGCTCGTCCATCCTCGTCTTCCGGACCGTTTCCTGAGTCACTCTCTCGGGAGTCTCGGCAGCCTTCGACTGGGATTCCACCCGGAGCCCGAGCGGGCGTCCGAGGTGCCGGGCCAGCGATTCTTCGAGCGCGGCACGCACCCGGGGGTCCTGAAGCCGCTCGAGCCCCGGACCGGGAGGCATGTGCAGTCGGGCTGCGCCGTCGCTCTCATCGATGGTCGCGGTCCGGAGAAAGGGGCCGAGCCCGGGTGGCACCCCGCTCCCCGATTCGACCAAGCGGGCCCAGGCCTCTCCGACGCTCCCGGCCGCCGCGGTCACCGTCGCCGCCGTAGGAGTGGGCGGCGTGGCGCGGGTCGCGTGGCGGGTGGCGGCGGCCGCCGGCTTGGGGTCCCGGGCCACGCGGCCGTCCGGAGACCCGCTGCCGCCACCGGCGGGTGCCCGGGCGCCTTGACCCACGGCGCTCCCACCGCTCGGGCCGCCCCCTGCTCCGGAAAGCAGCTCCTCGATCTGGAGGGTGCGGTCGAGGTAGCTGAAGCGGAGCAACAGCATCTCGATCAGCACACGTGGGTTGGGCGAGCGGCGCAGGTTGCCCGATGTCTCCAGGTCCGCCGCCAGTGCCAGCATCCGCACCAGGTCGCCGGTCGCGAACCGCGCGGCCGCCGTTCGGAATGCGTCGCGAAGGTGCTCCGGAAGGCTGGCGTCCGGTGCTTCAGGATCGAGCGCCGCGCGCAGCAGCAGGCGCAACGTGTCCATCAGCCCGTGATAGAACTCCACGAGATCATAGCCTTCGTCGACCAGCTCCTCGATCAGTCGGAAGACGTCTCCGTGTCGCCGCTCGGCCAACACGTCGAAGAGTTCGAGGTAACGCTCCTCCTCGACCAGGCCGAGCACCCGCCGCACGGCGTCGAGGTCCACGGCGTCCCCGGCGAGAGCCAACACCTGATCGAGCAAGGAGAGGGCGTCGCGCATCCCCCCGTCCGCCTTGCGCGCCACGGCGTGGAGCGCCTCGGGCGTTGCGGAGGCATGCTCCCGTTCGAGCACCATCTCCAGACGCCGCTCGATCTCGCCCGCCCCGACGCGACGCAGGTCGAACCGTTGGCACCGCGAGAGGATCGGCGCCGCGCTCTGCTGGATCTTCTGTGGCTCCGTGGTGGCGAAGACGAAGATCACCCGCGGCGGTGGCTCCTCGAGGATCTTGAGGAGCGCATTCCACGCTTCCCGCGTGAGCATGTGCGCCTCGTCCACGATGTAGACCTTGAAGCGCCCATCCTCGGACGGGGCGTACATCGCCCGCTCCCGCAAGCTGCGTGCGTCGTCCACCCCGCGGTTGGAGGCGGCGTCGATCTCGACCACGTCCAGCGAGGTGTTCCCGCTCCAGATGCGCGCACAACTCTCGCATTCCCCACAGGGCTCCCCCTCCGGCGAGCGCCGTGGGCAGTTCAGTGCCATGGCGAGAACGCGTGCCAGCGTAGTCTTGCCTACACCACGCGGACCGCAGAAGAGGTAGGCGTGTCCGACACGATCCGTGGCCACCGACTTCCGGAGCGTCTCGGAGACGTGCTCCTGCGCTGCTACGTCAGCGAAGTTCTTCGGCCGGTACTTGCGGGCGAGTGCGGTATGCGACACGGAGCACGGGAGAGAGGGCCAACGTGCCCCAGGCGATCCCAGCGACGGTCACCACACGTACCGCTGCTACCTGCCGGTCCTGACGGGATTCCGAGAGCTCCCACCCTGGGGACCTGGGGCACTGCCGAACCTAGATCCGGGTCACTCGACGGTCAAGGTGAAGCGGCGAAAGCACCTCAGCGCCAGGCGTCTTCGAATACGTCGATCCGGACGGTGCCACCGCGACGATCCACCAGGACCGAGACGATGTCGAAGCGCAGGCTGGCGCGGGGCTGGGGGTGGGTGCAGAGCCAGGCCCGCGCCACGCGGCGGATCCGAGCCTGCTTGCGCCGATCCACCGCCTGCGCCGGCAGGCCGAAGCGGTCGTCGCTGCGCGTTTTGACCTCCACGAAGGCCAGCGTTCCCTCACGCAGAACGACGAGGTCGATCTCTTCCCGACCCACACGAACGTTGGACGCAAGATGCACCCACCCGCGCGCCTCCAGGTGCTCCCGTGCGAGCCGTTCTCCGCGCTGGCCCAGCGAACGTCGGTCCACAGGTCCATCATCGTCCGGCCGCCGGGGCCGTGCGATGGCGGAACCGGCCCTCGTGCACCAGGTGCACTCAGGCCGGCACACCCTCCGGGAGTGTGCTCAGCTCGCGCCCGAGGGCTTCGAGCAGCGCGCGCGCCTTTCGCAGCAGCCGCGCAAAGGCTTCGGGGTCGAGCGACTGCGCCCCGTCCGACAAGGCCCGGGCGGGCTCAGGATGGACCTCGATGAGCAGTCCGTCCGCGCCAGCCGCCAAGGCCGCGAGGGCCACCGCTGGCACGAGGGCACTCGCGCCGGTTGCATGGCTGGGATCGCCCAGGATGGGAAGGTGGGAACGTTGATGCACGAGCGGAATGGCCGAGACGTCGAACATGTTGCGCGTGGCGGAATCGAAGCCTCGCACACCGCGCTCGCACAGGATCACGTGCGGATTTCCCTCGGCCAGCACGTACTCGGCAGCGAGCAACAGCTCGGTCACCGTCGCGGCGGGCCCGCGCTTGATCAAGACCGGTACGCCGGACTGACCCGCCTTCCGGAGCAACGGTGCGTTTTGCATGTTGCGGGCCCCGACCTGGATCACGTCGGCCACCTCGGCGACCCGCTCCACGCCGGACGGCTCGAGTGCCTCGGTGACGATGGGCAAGCCCGTGCGCGCCCTGGCTTCGGCCAACAACTCCAGCCCTTTCTCTCCCAGCCCCTGAAACGAGTAGGGCGAGGTGCGCGGCTTGAAGGCGCCGCCGCGCAGCGCGATGGCGCCGGCCTCCCGAAGGGCGTGCGCCACCTCCACGATCTGCGATCGGCTCTCCACCGCGCAGGGACCGGCAATGATGCCAGCTTCCTCCCCTCCCCCGATCCATACCGCGCCGAGGGGGACCCGGGTGGGCTCCCGCTTCCATTCGCGCGAGACCTGCTTGTAGGGCTCCGAGACCGGGACGACCTCCAGGATGCCCTCCAGGTGCGTGAAGCGCGCGGGGTCGATCGGACCGTCGTTGCCCAGAACGCCAATGGCGGTCCTGCCGTGACCAGGCAGCGGGCGGGCCTCGAACCCGAGCGCAGCGATGGCGGCCACCACCGCTTCCACGTCCTCGGCCGTCGCCTCGCGCCGCATCACGATCAGCATCCCACGGCCTCCTCCATGGGCAGGGTCAGTCCGTCCCACCCCATTTCCAGCGCTCCCACATAGCCCGCCCCACGCACCCGCCGCTCCGCCTCCGCGGGACCCAGGACGGGGTCCACATGCGTCAGACACAGCACCCCGGGGTCTGCGCGCGTCCACAGCGCCGCCACATCCGACGGCGCCAAGTGCCCGGCTCGCCGCGCTTCCTCCCGGGTACCGCACTCCGAAATGGCCACGTCGACGCCAGCGAAGAACGTCGCCAACCCTGCAGCGGGACCCGTGTCCCCCGTGTAGCCCGTCGCACCACCCGGGGTCTCGAGGCGGACCGCGATGGAGGGGTCCGCGTGCGGGGTCGGATGCACGCTCACCTCCAGCTGCGCGCCGGTGTCGTCCCGCCAATGGCCTGTGCCGAGTTCCACCACTCGGAGCGGTGCGCCCGGCGCCAGGATGTAGTCGCCGAACGCGGCAGCCACGCGCGCGAGCCACGCGTTGGTTCCGGGTGGGCCGAGCACGGTCAAGGGTCGAGGACCGGGGCGGGGCCGCCCCTTGGCGAGGGCCCAGAAGAGCCCCGGGACATCACCGACGTGGTCCACGTGGAAGTGCGACAGAATGAGGTGGGTAAGACCCTCCCACCCACGCTCCGCCAGGGAGCGGACCGTGCCCGCGCCACAATCCAACAACACATGCGCGCCCGTGGTCTCGACCAGATGGGCCGCGGAGCCCCGGCTGGAGTCCGGCGACAGCGTACCCGAGCCGAGGATGGTGACGCGCATCGGTGTGGCTCACGCCGCGCCGCTGACCTGCAGCGCCTCCTCGAGGCGGACACCCACGATGTTCGACACCCCCGGCTCCTCCATCGTAACGCCGTAGATCCAGTCGGCCGCTTCGATGGTGCGTGGATTGTGGGTTATGACGATGAACTGCGTCTGGCTCTTGAACTCGTGCAACAGGCGGATGAACCGCGCGATGTTGGACTCGTCCAGGGGCGCGTCCACCTCGTCCAGCACGCAGAACGGACTGGGCTTGACCAGGTAGATCCCGAAGAGTAGCGAGAGTGCCGTCAAGGCACGCTCTCCGCCCGAGAGCAAGTCGATGCGCTGGGTCTTCTTGCCCCGCGGGGACGCGTGGATCTCGATGGCGGACTCGAGGGGATCCTCCGGATCCGCCAGCCAGAGGTCGGCCTCCCCGCCCTGGAACAGCCGCTGGAAGGTCGCCTGGAAGTTCGTGCGGATGGCTTCGAACGTCTCGGTGAACAACGAGGTGGCGGTCTGATTGATCTGCTTGATGGCGGTGCGCAGGTCGTCACGGGCCGTGAAGAGGTCGGTCCTCTGCTCCTCCAGGAACTTGAGACGCTGACTCTCCTCTTCGTGCTCCTCGACCGCCAACATGTTGACCGGTCCGATGCGCGCGACCTGTTCGCTCAGATCACGGAGCTCGTCTTCGAGCATCTCCGGATCTCCTTCGACCGGCTCGGCCTCTCGCTCCAACTCCTCGAAGCTCTTCCCCCACTCCGCTTCCAGACGATCGTGGACACGCTCGATGCGTGCCGCCACGTCGTGTGCCTCCAACTCGAGCTTGTGCCTGCGCTCCGTGGCTTCACGTTCGACGGCGCGTGCGCGCCGCGCTCGGGTATCGGCTTCGGAGACCGCGTCCGCGATCTCCGCCAGCTTCTCGTCCCGCGCGCGCAGCTCGGACGTGGCGCGATCGCGATCCTGGAACAGCCGGGCCAGCGCCTCCTCGCCTTCCTGCCTCAGCGTCGCGACCGTCTCCAGCTCGGCGCGGAGCTCGGTCTGCTCGCTGGTGAGCGCCTCCTGGCGCTGCGCCAACACCTGGCGCTGCTCCTCGACCCGCTGGCGTCGGTCGCGCAGGCGTTCCAGCTCACTCTCGATGCGCGTGAACTGGACCGTGTGGCGCGCTTCGTCGGCACGAGCCTCCTCCCACTCCTCCGTGACCTGCTCGACGCGGGCGCGGGCCTGCTCGCGCTCCCCCCCGAGTCGCTGTTCCTCGTCCACGAGGGCTTCCCGCTCGGAGCGCGCGGAGCGCGCCCGGTCGGTGGCACGGACTTGAGCCGCCCGCGTACCCTCCAGATGACGCAGTAGCTCCTCGTGGTGGCGATCCAGACGGGTGCGGTGATCGGCCGACGCGGCAATGTCGGCGTCGGCACGGTGGAGCTCCGCTTCGGCCTCCTGTGCCCGCGTGCGCGCGGTCTCCAGGTCGGCTTCGGCCTGCGCGAGACGACTGAGCCCCTCGCTACGGGCCGCCGTCGCATCGGAGATCGCGCGCTCCAACGCACCGTGGCGCTCACGCAGTTCGCGCAGCTCCTCACGACGGGTGAGCGAGCCGCCGCCACCCAGCGGACGCCCCACGCGGAAGATGCCGAGCTCGTCCTGCACCAGGCCGCCCCGGGTGACCCGTGCCCGCCCATCATGTTTGGACGGACCCTCCAACGCCTCGGCCAGATCGACGTTGGCCAGCAGCGCCTGAGCCCAGGAGGCCCCGGGTCCGTCGATCTCCACCTGCCCCAGCAAGGAACCGCCCGCCGAGGCGGGCGTGGGCACGCTGTCGAGGGGCAGCAGGAACAGCCCACCGCCCCCGCCCCACTCCGTGCGGAACCATTGCTCCACGGCCGAGGCATCCGCCGCCGAGCGCACCAGCACCCCGTTGGCGAGCGGGCCCAGATAGGCCTCCACGGCCTCGACCGCGACGCGAGCCCCATGCACCGAGTCTCCGAGCACGCCCAGCACGCCGTCCCAGCCCAACGCCAGGATTGCCGCCACCACGGGCTCCATCCCTTCCTGGTCCCGCTCCATCTGCTCGAGCGCTTCGATGCGCGCGCTCAACGCGGAGGAGGCCTCGCGTGCGGCCGCCTCCTCGGCCCTGCGGGCGTCAAGGCCTTCCCGGGCGGCGCCCAGCCCGCTTTGAGCGCCCTGCACCTGCCGTCGCGCCTCGTCGACGCGCAGGCGGAGGTCGTCCAGCCGTCCCGCGAACAGGTCCCCCTGCGACTGCAGGTCGGATACGGCAGCGGCGGTCCCCTCCAGCTCCTCGCCGAGGCGCTGGATGCGGGAGGCGAGATCATGGGCCTGCGTTTCCGCGGCCGCCGCGTCGCCGTCCAGGCGTGCGGCCTGGTGCACGATCTCACGCTCGCGGGTGGAGAGGCGCTCCAACACGTCCCGGGCGTCGACCAGGCGCATGCGTACATCATCGGCCAGGGCGCGCGCCCGATCGACCGCCTCCCGAGCCCGCCCGACCTCTTCCGCGCGCTCCTGCTCCGTCGCGGCCAGCCCGGCATGCTCGCCGGCGAGCGACTCCTGCTGCTCGCTCACCTCGGCGTCCTCGCGGGCGATCTGCTCCAAGCGCCGTTCGGCATAGCTCTGCCGTTCGCCCGCGACGGCGAGGTCACGCTCCCAGCGGACCAACTCGTTGCGCACCGACTCGAGCGCCGCGGCCGCCTTGTGGCGGTCCCGCTCGGCTTCGACCTGCGCGATGCGCAGGGATTCCAGCTGCGCCTCCGCAGCGGTGACCTCGGCGGTAACGCCGGGACCGACCTCGGTGTCGCCCTGGAGCTGGTGCTCGAGGTGCTGAAGCCGGGCCCTCAGCGTCTCCAGCCGCTGACGCGTGACCGTCACCTCCACGGATAGCTGGCGGGCACGCAGCTCCAGGTAGCGTTGGGCCTTGCCCTTCTGGCGCGCGAGCGAGCGAACCTTGGTCTGCACCTCGGCGATCACGTCCTCGAGCCGCTGCAGGTCGATCTCGGCGGTCTCCAGACGGCGGGTGGCGACCTTGCGCCGGTCCTTGTACTTCCCGATCCCGGACGCCTCCTCGAACAGCGAGCGCCGCTCGTCGGCTCGATCCGAGAGGATGGCGTCCACCATGCGGCCTTCGATCATGGAGTAGGCGTTGGCGCCCAGCCCCGTGTCGCGACACAGATCGACCACGTCCCGGAGTCGGCAGGACGCGCGATTGAGGGAGTATTCGCTGCCGCCGTCCCGATAGACCGTTCGGCCGATCTCCACCTCCTGGAAGGGGACGGGGAGCAGTCCGTCCTCGTTGCTCACGGTGATCGACACCGAGCCCCGATTGACCGGCCGACGACGGATGGAGCCCTGGAAGATGGCCTCTTCCATCTTCCCGCCCCGGATCGCACTCGGGCGTTGCTCACCCAGCACCCAGCGAATGGCGTCGCTGATGTTCGACTTTCCACAGCCATTGGGGCCCACCACCGCGGTCATGCCGTCGTGGAACTGGACCTCCGTGGCATCGGCGAACGACTTGAAACCCTGGAGTCGCAGGGTACGCAGCTTCATGAATCCACCGTCGAAGTACGAAGAAACCCCAGCCCTGCCGCGAGGGCAGTGACCGCCGGATCGGAGCCCAGGCCGGGGATGTCGATCCAACCCATCCAGAACGCGAACAACAACGCGAGCAGAACCAGCAGGAGAAGCACGCGCAGCAGAGGAGTGCGGGGCTCGGTAGCGCGAGGTCTTGGCCCGGGACGGTCGGCTCCGCCGCGCTGCGCCGCTGGACGTGGCTCCCGCGTGTGACGGCTGGCCCCTTCGAGCGGCAGCGCGGGACCGGCGTCCGCCGTGCGTCGCAGCTCCCCGGAGTCGGCAGTGACCAGGCCATCCATGGGCTCGGGAACGGGCTCTGCCGCGGACCCCAGGTCGACGCGCTCCACTTCGTACTCCCCTGCCCACCCCGGGGGCCCATAGCGAGCGGGCGGCGACTCGGAGGCCTCCGGCTCAGTGGGCTCCTCCTCTCCCGCCGGTCCGAACCCCTCCCGCAGCGAAAAGGCACCACCGAGGTCACCCCAGCCGTCCGGCACGGACGGGATCGCCTCGGTGACCGATGCGTCCAAGCTGGGGCGCGCCGTCGACTTGAGCTCTTCGGTGACCTCGTCGACCGCTTGATCGATGGGGTCCGTGACCTCGACCGGGTCTCCCCAGACGTCGTCGAGATCGAGGTCGGGGGCGTCATCCCCGGAAACGTGGGCCGTGTCCGGCGCGTCCTGCCCCACGGGCTGCGCGGCCACCGCCTCCTCGAGCCCCTCCTCCTCGAGCCCCAACTCGTCGAGCTCGATCTCCTCGATCTCCAACTCATCCAGAACGGTTCCCGCCAGATCGGGCTCGCCAAGCGCTGACGGCTCGGGCTCCACCTCCGGAACCTGGGGCGCTGGGGTCGCTTCGAGGGGCTCGAGCACGCGGGGAGGGCCCGCCAGGGCCGCCGTCTTCGCCGCCAGGGTCGCGGGCAGAAGGGACGAGACTTCGGGCCCGCCCAACACCACCACCGCGTCCGCCCCTTCGAGCACCGCCTCTCCTCCCGGCTGTTCCAGGTGGACGACGGCCACCGCGAGGGCGTCGGTGGCGCAGGCGGCCCAGAATCGACTCCACGCCTGGTCCTCGAGGATGCTCCGTCCGTCGCCAACGGGCGTCCCGGCTGGAACGATCGAGATCGCCTGGCTCGCCTCTACCGTCACGCGGGTCGCGGAGGCGCCAAAGAGGACCGCGTCGCTCAGCCCTTCACGACACCCGGCCTCGGGTGTCAAGGAAGCAAGCAGCGGCCGAGCGAGGGATGCATCCAGGAGGCGCACGGGCCGGCCGGCGCTGTCACTCCAGCGCCGCGCCAGGTCGAAGGCGAGTTCGGCGATCCGGGCCGCGGCCGGCGCGGCGGAGACCCCGTCGTCGCCGGTGCACAAGAGCGCGATCCGGCCATGCGGACCCCACGACGTCGGGAGCGCGTCGAGGCCGGGCGCGGAGGACCCCAGCGCGAGCGGTTGCCAGTCAGGAAACGCGCTCGTCATGTCCGGCGGTGAAGAGCGGTGGACGGAGCACGTTCGAAACTAACCCGCTCCACGGGGGGCGACCACCGCCAGAGATCATGGCCCCGCCTGCCGCGCGACCGCATCCGGACCCTCGGGTTCGAAGTCGCGCGTCGGTGCGTCACCCCAGAGGTTCTCGAGTTGATAGAAGTCGCGGACCGAGCGCTGGAAGACGTGGACAACGACGTCGATGTAGTCCACGAGCACCCAGGCGCCCGACTGCAGTCCCTCGACGTGACCGGGTCGCACGTCGGCCTTCTTGAGCTCCTCGACGATGTGGTCGGCGATCGCACGCACATGCACGTCGGAGCCCCCACTGGCGATGACGAAGAAATCGGTCGCCGATGAGATCCCTCGAAGATCCAGCGCAACGACGTTCTCGGCCTTCCGCTCCAACGCCAGGTCGGCGATGCGGACCGCCAGGGCCTCGGCGTCGTTCGCTTGCCTTCGGGACGAGGTCAAGCGTTTAAGCCTCGGCCTCGATACGCACTTCGATGGGCACATGGACGTCGGCGTGCAGTCGCATCGCGACCGTGTGGGTGCCCACCTGCTTCAGGGGCTCCTCCAATTCGAGCCGACGGCGATCCACCTCGAAATCGAGTCCCATCTGATTCAGGCGCTCGGCGATGTCCGCGTTGGTCACCGACCCGAAGAGCTTGCCCTCCTCACCGGCCTTGGCCTGGAAGACGAGGCTCTTGCCTTCGAGCTGGGAGGCCCGCCGCTTGGCTTCGAGGTAGTCCCGACGACTGCGCTCCTCCGCCTGCTTCTGCTCTTCTTCGAGCCGACGCAGGTTCTGCTCGGTGGCCTGATACGCCAGGCCTCGGGGAAGGAGGTAGTTGCGCGCATAGCCGGGCTTCACCGACACCACCTCACCCGCGTCCCCGAGGTGCTCGACCGCTTCCCTCAAGATGATCTTCATCGTGCCGTTCCGTTTCTAGGAGCCGTTCTCATCCGTTGAACATCGCGCGGGCCCGCTCGCGGATGTCCAGCCACGTGTCACTGAGTCCCACCATCAAAGCCGTCCCCACCATGAGACGGGGCAGCAGTGTCATTCCCAGCAGCGTGAGCGCCACGCCTCCCACCGAGACACCCCCGGTCAGGAAGACGATGACCGCCGCTCCCCGCGCCGTGTAGAGGGCCGCCATGAAGACCAGCGCATTGGCGCCGGCCCGTACCCACCCGTCGGTCGTCCCCCACAGCGTAAGGGCCAGTCCCGCCACCACGACCCAGACCCAAGCGTGGTGGAAGCGGAAATCACGCAGCGGCCCCAGCGCTCGGTCACTGCCCTGTGCCACCCGCACGTACAGCCACCAGGCCACGCCCAGCCCACAGACGGAAGCCACCAGCAGGATGCCTGGATACAGTTGCGTCTGCCACTCGATCAACCGGGCCACGCCCGCCAGCACCGCCGGTGCGGCCGTTCGCTCCCCGACGAGGAGCCGCACGGCCTCCATCGCCGTGGCGCCCACCAGGCCGATGAAGTTGCCCATTTGCCAATCCACCACCTGCCAGTCAGGCCCGGCAAAGCGGAAGAGTCCCACGGCGATGCCCGTGCTCAAGACCAGCGTCGCCAACGCCCGTCCGGTGAACGAGGCTACCGGCCGGAACAACGTCACCGCGACGAAGCAGAATCCGATGAGCACGGCCCACCCACGCACCAGGTACCAGACGCTGTCCCCAGCTGGGCCCCAGAACGCGAACAGCGCCGCACCCATGGCGGCGAGCAAGGCCGGCCCCGACCGCGGGCGCGGGAGCAGCGCCAACTGCGCCAGCAACGGCAACGCGATCAAAGGGGTGTTCGGGATCACCGAGATCACCCAGGGGATCACCAGGAGCACCGCCGGACGCGTCCAGCGCCGAGAGCCCTCCTGCCCTACGTCCACCGCCCGACTCCGCCGCTCAGGCCTCGTGGTCCCGAACGTACGGGATCAACGCCAGATAGCGGGCTCGCTTGATGGCGCGGCCCAGCTTGCGCTGGAAGGCCGCCGTCACCTTGGTGGTGCGCTTCGGGAGGATCTTCCCCTGTTCTGTCATGAACTTGGAGAGCGTCCCCACGTCCTTGTAGTTCAGGAGCTCGATCGCGGGGCCCTCGATGCGCCGACGGCGGCCGCGACCGCCCGAGAACTCCACCGGTCCGCGGCGGCCCTCGTCGTCGTCATCCTCGTCGCTGGGGCCCTCGTCGCCGTCCTCGTCGTCATCCTCGTCCTCGTCGCGCGACGACGAGGCCGACTCGGGGCGCTCGGCCAGGATCGACATCCCGTTGGTGGGCTCGCCCTCGTTGACGACGATGAGGTGCCGAAGCAGCTCTTCGTCCAGGCCGATGATCCGCTCGAACTCCGGGAGGTCCGTGGCGGCCATGCGCACGTGGGCGACGACGTACTGACCGGTCTTGTGCCTACCGACCGGGTAGGCCAGCTGGCGGGGTCCCCAGGGATCGACGGCCACCACCTCGGCACCCGCGGTCGGGGTCGCCACGGAGTGGAACCGTTCGAGCTTCTGGGTCAGCCCCTCCTCCGAAAGGGAGGGGTCGAAGATGTAGACGATTTCGTACAGGCGCATCCGGGATCTCCCATGGACCGCAGTTCATACGGGCCCCACCGGGGACGGTGGAGCGGGATGTAGCCTGGAAATATGGCCGGCTAGACGTTGAAGCGGAAGAGGACGATGTCCCCGTCCTGGACCACGTACTCCTTGCCCTCGGAGCGGATCCGCCCTTCCTCCCGGGCCCTCTTCAGCGACCCCATCCGGACGAACTCGTCATAGTGGATGGTCTCCGCCCGGATGAAGCCCCGCTCGAAGTCGGAGTGGATCTCCCCGGCCGCTTCGGGCGCTTTGGCGCCGCGGCGTACGGTCCAGGCGCGCGACTCGTTTTCGCCGGCCGTGAAGAAGGTGATGAGGTCGAGCAGGGTGTACGCCTCCCGCACCAGGCGGTCCAGGCCCCGCTCCTCGATCCCGAGACTCTCCAGGAATTCCGCTCGCTCCGCCGGATCCAGTTCCGCGAGTTCCGATTCGACGCGACTGGAGACGGCGACCGTGCGCTCGCTGCCGTCCGAACGGATGGCTGCTTCCACGGCTTCCGTGAAGGGGTTGGTCCCGGCGGGCAGATCCCCCTCCGAGACGTTGAGAACGTAGAGCACCGGCTTGGCCGTGAGCAGGGCCAGCTGCTTGAGCAGCTTCCGCTCCTCGGGCTCGACCTCCAGCAGGCGTGCCGGACGGCCCGCGGCCAGGAGCGCGTGGACGCGCTCGACCAACGCAAGCTCCTTCTGGGCGTCCTTCTCGCCCGACTTGGCTTTCTTCGCCAGGCGGTCACGCCGCCGTTCGATGCTCTCCAGGTCCGCCAACACCAGCTCGGTCTCGACGATGTCCCGATCGCGGACCGGATCCACCGTCCCGGAGACGTGGGTCACGTTGGGATCGTCGAAGCAGCGTAGCACGTGGGCAATGGCGTCGACTTCCCGGATGTGGGAAAGAAAGCGGTTCCCCAACCCTTCCCCCTGGGAGGCCCCCGCCACCAGGCCGGCGATGTCCACGAAGTGGATGACGGTCGGCACTTTGCGGGTCGACCCCACCAGCTCGTGGATATGGTCGAGACGGGGGTCCGGTACCTCCACCGTCCCGACGTTGGGATCGACCGTGCAGAAGGGGAAGTTCTCCGACGGCACCCCCGCCGCGGTCAGGGCGTTGAAGAGGGAAGATTTCCCGACATTCGGGAGGCCGACGATGCCTACTTTGAGCATGTGCGAGCGCCGCGGGGGCAAAAAAAATGCGCCCTTCGGGGCGCGGGTCTTCTAAGGCCAGATAGTGTAGGGCGTTAGCAAGGGACGGTCAACGGATTCGCCCGTGGCGGGTTGCGCTCCCCACGCGTTCGCTAGAGGTTTTCCGCGCTCCCGCAACGCCATCAGGCGTCGGGCGGTGGGTCGTAATCCATTCAGCGCGAGTGACATGGACTACTCGTTCGCCGGACTCCACGAAGACGAGCGCTTCCGGTGGTTCGCCGACGGTCTCAAGACCGTCATGCAACGCCACGGGCATGACTACGTGTCCGACCCGAACGAGGCCAAGCTCGTCGTCAATTTCTTCCGGGGCAGCGAGCCCCGGCCCTTCCGTCGTCGGGCCCAGGCCGTCTTCCTGGCGGGCGTGGCCGATGTGGACGGACCCTTCGACAGCCACATGGTCAGCGGCTATCCGCTGCTGATCCGCTCGCTGTCCAACCTGTTCATCGCCTTGGTCCCGGGGTCGGAGGCCGATCCGGACGTCCACTTCGTGACGCCGGAACAAGGGCACTACGTGGTGCCCGGGAACTGCGATCGCGAGCAGTATTTCGAGGGCGTCTATCGGCGGATCCGGCCTTTGGCCTCCAGTCGCCTGGTGATCGACAACATCTTCGATCCCGACCTCCCGGAGGAGCTGAGGAACGGAGATGAGATAACCGAGTCCATCTATCGTGCTGGAAAGCACTTGGATGACCTCGAACTCCTCCCCGCCCCGTTCCCGATGCAGGAGTATCTGTCGGAGCGGGACATCAAGCATCTGAAGCGGCTGTACGGACTGGGCGGCCTCAGCTATGGCAACCTGAGCGCCCGCTTCGACGAGACGCGCTTCTGGATGAGCGCCTCGGGCGTCGACAAGTCCAACCTGCGGGAGATCGGTCGCGACATCCTTCTGGTGACCGACTACGACCCCGAGCTGAACGCCATGCGTCTCTCGGTGCCTCCGGGCGTGGAACCACGGCGGGTGTCGGTGGACGCCATCGAACATTGGATGATCTACCGCGAGCACCCCAGCGTCGGCGCCATCCTGCACGTCCACGCCTGGATGGACGGCGTTCCTTCCACAGAGTTCAACTTCCCCTGCGGCACCCGGGAGCTTGGGCAGGCGGTGGCGGACCTGGTGCGTACGGCCCCGGATCCGGACCGGGCGGTCGTGGGCCTCAAGAACCACGGCCTCACCATCACCGGTCGCTCCCTCGACGAGATCTTCGAGCGCGTCGAAGGGAAGCTGCTGAAGACCGTCCCGATGAGCTGAGAAAGGTGCCGGGGGCTACCGGCCCCCGGCACTCAAGAGATGGGGGGGCGTTCCAGCGCCCCTGCCGCGCCGCTCCTATCGTCGCCGCAGCGGGTCCTCGTGGCAGGCGTCGCACCGGATGGGCGCCTCCCAGCGGTGCTCCTCGTGGCAGGCCCCACAGTCGTTCGCCACCTGGGCGTGTTCGTCCCGGTGGAAGGCGGAGAGCTGCTCCGGCTGCTCATGGCAGCCTGCGTTCGTACAGGTGTTGTACGCCTGACTGGGCTCTTCCTGGACGTGCGGATTGTGGCAGTAGCCGCAGGTGCCCTGATGGGGCTCCTGCTCGATATCGAACTCCTTGGGTAGCCCCTCCATCTCGTGGCAGGACTGACAGTCCTGCGAATCGGGGATGAGCCGACCGAAGGCATCGCTGCGGGGTGCGCTCTCGGAGACGGGGGCGGTGAACTCGTGGCAGATCACGCAGTGGAGTGACGTGGTGTCGGAGCTCATCCCGCCCAGCACCAGGTCCACCGACCCGTTGTCGTGGCATTCGGACTGGCCGCAGGTCTCGGCCGTGGGAACGAAGTGGTGGATTTCCCGCGCGTGACACTTCACGCACTGCACATTCTCCAATACCGTCGAATCCGACTCCAGGTGGACCCGGTGGCCCGCCGTGGCCGAGATCCGCTGCCAGGTCTCGTCAGGGTCGTCTTCCACGTGGCACCGCATGCACACCTGATTGGGAACGGGAGCGTGCGAGCCGATGGACGTGGGACGCTCCAGCACCCAGAGCGCGACCTGTCGCAAGCTGGCCGATATGGGCTGCTGATGGCAGTCGTGACACCCCTCCTCCGCGTGCTCGCTCTGCCCGAAGCGCGTGAATGCGTCGTCCATCACGTGGCAGCTGACGCAGAAGTCGTTCGAGTGCTGCGTATAGTTGTACCCCGACATCCCCACCATCGAGACCACCGTGAGGGCGACCACGCCCAACACGACGAATCCGATCTGCAGGGCGGTCGAGCGGGACCGCGCCCAGCCCCAGAGGCGAGGTCCCTCCTTCCAGAGCTTTCGTCCCAGCCAGAGCAGCACGACCGCCCCGGCCAGCGCGGCCGGGACCTGAATGACACTCGGAAGTTGAAACAGCCAGATGGAGATCCGGGTCACCAGAGGAAACGGGGAGGTCAGGCTCTCCGGGATCTCCTGCAGGCCGGTCCCGGCCTCCGTCCACGCTGCTATCACTTCAACCATCGGTCGAGACTCCACGAATCGTCAGGCCCACTTCCTCGGGGTGTCCGAGGGCTTCGCCCGCTCCTACGTGCCACGCCACTTCCGCTGCCGCGCCGTGTTGCTGCTGCTCGATCTCCCGGGCGGACGCTCGGTATCCCAGGTAGGTGAGGAGCACGATATAGGCCAGGACAGCGTAGACGCCGTAGGTCCACATCGGGTGATGGGAGCCGTCCGAGCGGGGGCGATCGAGGAACGGCAGCAGGAGCAGTACCGCGCCGAGCACGCCGAATCCCAGGATCCCGACAAGCTCTCCTTCGATGCCCAGGATGGTGGCAGGCAGGTATTTCAGCGTCTGGAACATGAACATGAAGTACCACTCCGGCTTGATGCCGGCCGGGGCGGGCGCGAACGGATCGGCCTTCGCCCCGAGATGTGCGGGCACGAAGGCCGCCATCGCAGCCAGGATGGCAAGCGCACACAGCCAACCCACGAAGTCCCGGAGCAGGAAGTTGGGAACGAAGGGCACCGTGTAACGGGCGCCCCCCTTCTTCTCGACGCCGGGAGGCACGCTCATTCCGTGCTTCTGTACCAGCAGCACGTGTAGACCCACCAGCATGAATGCGATGCCGGGCAAGACCGAGACGTGGAGGGCATAGAAGCGGGTCAACGTCGCGCCCGTGATGTCGTCACCGCCCCGAAGGACCGTTCGCACGATGGGTCCAACCCCCGGAATGACGCCAGGAATCTCCGTGCCCACCCGTGTCGCGAAGAACGCCAGCTCGTTCCACGGCAGCAGGTAGCCCGTGAAGCCCAGACCCAACGCCACTGCGAACAGGCCCACGCCACTCAGCCAGGTCACCTCGCGCGGTGCCCTGTAGGCCTTCAAGAGCATGACAGAGAACATGTGCACGAACACGACGAAGATCATCAGGTTGGCGCCCCAGGAGTGGATGGATCGCACCAACCAGCCGAACTTCACCTCGGACATCAGGAACTGCACGGATTCGAATGCGCCTTCCGCGCTGGGGCGGTAGTAGAACAGCAGCAGGATCCCGGTCCCGACCTGGAGCAGGAACAGGAAGACCAGCATCCCTCCCAGGTAGTACCAGATCGAATGCCTATGGACCGGAATACGCTTCTTCCGTCCCAACGGGGCGAGGGCGCTGAACCCGATGCGATCATCGAGCCAGGCCACGGCCTCGCGCAGTCGGTGCAGAAGGGTATCCATGATCAGGCCTTGCGGTTCACCACAATCGTGTTTCCACGCAAGCGCACATCGTACGCTTCCAACGGTTCCGGCGGCGGGCCCGCGATATTGCGCCCATTCAGGTCGTAGTGACCATTGTGACACGCGCACCAGATGTGCTCCAGATCGTCGCGGTATTGCACCGTGCAATCGAGATGGGTACAGGTCGCCGAGAAGGCCCTGAGCTCGCCCGCGGGAGTGCGCACCAGGATCCCGGGGCGACTACCGAACTTGAAGATTTGTCCGGAGTTGGGGGCCATGCCGCTGGGGTCGACGTTCAGTGTCACGCTGTTGACCGCCGCTTCCTCGACCTTGGGCGGAAAGATGTAGCGCACCACCGGATACACGATGGAGATCATCAAGCCGACCACGCTGGATCCGAGCACCCAGTCGATGAAACCGCGCCGTGAGAACCGGCCATGCTCCCGCGTGGACCTGACTTCCGTCTCCCGATCTGCGCTCACTCCAGCTCTCCTTGGTCTCGACCGTAGTCGTGGTTCACGGACTCGAGCGGCCGGCAGAGGCCGTCGCATCCTGCAACGCGGCGGGACTGAGTCCCAGGCGCTGGAGCAGTTGACTGAGAATGAAGGACTCGTGCAGCGCCAGGTCGGCAACCGCCGCACACAGCTTCCGCACTGTGGTCACGACCTGAACCTTCTGCCGCTCGTCGAAGTGCTGAGCGGTCAGGCGGGCGAACTGGCCCGCGTCCATGGCTTCCTGGTGCTGCTCGTCGATCAGAGCGAGCAGGCGGGGAAGCGCTGGGGAGGCTGCGGTGGCCGACGCGTGCGCGCGGGTCGCCTCGGCTACCTCATAGAGCCGGTGCTCCTCCTTCGTCAGTTCGTACAGCAAGGCAGAGGCGGCGAGGGCCATGCCGGCTTCGCTCACCTCCTGACCGGGCTTCTCCGGGTCCAGGATGTGCTCGACGAAGAAGCGGCGGGTCTCCAGGGCGGTGCCGCGCAGCCGTGCATCGATCCCTCGGATCCGCAGGATCAACAAGAGCACCACCAGGGCCATCAGGCCGGCGGAGACCCCCAGCCCCACTCTCCGGAAGCGATGCTCCTCCAGGGCGGCCTCACCCCTGCGCTGCGCGCTCCGGACCACGGCCCGTCCCTTGTCGATCTCCTGCTGCACGGGCTCGACGCGGAACGAGTGCACGGCGGTCCGAGCCAGGGTGAGCGCGGTATTCACGCCATCGAGCTCGAAATGGGCTTGGCTCACCTCCATGCCCATCTCCTCGGCTTGCTCGAGCCTGGCCGCTGCGGAGTCGACCTCGTGCTCGAATCCGCCCAGGAGATCATGGATCGCCAGAAACTCCCGCCCGACCGGCTCCCGCTCGGCGTGACACTGGGCACAGACGTCCTGACTCACCTCCAGGAGGAACTCGTCGTGGGGGGGTGAGATGTCGTGATTGCTGTGGCAGGCGGCGCAACCGGGAAGACCTTCCCTCGTGAACACGTCGACGTGCCCACTGTTCTGGAAGAACTCCGCCATCTGCACGTGACACTCGCCACACACGTTCCGTACCGAGGCTACGCCGGGGGGAGCGGCACCGTGATTCCCGTGACAGTCGTTGCAGGTGGGGGCGCTGAGATCGCCAGACTCGTAGAGCAGCTGGCCGTGCACGCCATGTCGGTACTTCTCCAGCTCGTCCGTCTCGTGCCCGCGCGGACCCATGATCTCCGCGTTGGCATGACAGGACCCGCAGAGGTCGCCGACGTTCAGCGGATGGACCGACGACTCCGGGTCGCTGGGCGGGCGGATACGGTGCGCGGGGTGGCAGCTCGTACAGGTCGCTACGTCCGGGTCACCTTCCCCGAACAGCAGGCGCCCGTGCACGGAGGTCTGATACTCCGCGAACTGGTCCACGCGGATCGACGGATTGTAGTCCCGCATGAAGGCCGCATTCGAATGGCAGCTCGAGCAGAGCGTGGGAATGTCCCGTCGCTCCGGCTTCGACAGGAAGCCCACCGCAGGGTCTGGTCGATCTCCCTCCAGTCGACCATGGCACGCCAGGCACCCGAACCCGCGCTGCGCATGGATGTCAGCGGGGAAGTCACGCGCGGGTGCCACCAGTCGCTCCTCGGATTGATCGAGGTGGCAGGTCACGCAGGGCGCGGCGTCCTCCGCCTGGGCGGACGCCGCCTTCGGGACCCATCCGAGTAGCCCGACCCCCAGGGCCAGGCCGGCGACTCTGAGACCCGAACGGCGCATCATCGCGGGATCCCCGTTCGATGGCAGGCGACGCACATGCTGGGATTGGCGTCTCCCATCTTGGACGGATCGAAGCCCGGGCCGTGAGGGTTGATGCGCCAGGCGCCCACGGCGGCATGGCAGCGCATGCAGTCGCTCTGTCGGTGGCAGGTGGTGCAGCTTTCCAGCCCCTGGCGGGCGGCTTCTCCGTGTCCCAACAACCACATCGGTCGAGAGCTGTGGAAAGCGGTGGCCAGTCGACCGCTCGATTGCAGCCCGACGTCCGCGTGGCAGCTGCGGCAGAACGTCTCTGTGTTGTGGCAGGAGGCGCAATCGTACTCCCGGCCGTACGCCTCCGCTCCGTGACCCTGGAGGAAATTCCCCGTGTGGAAGGAGGGCGTGCTGGAGCCTGCATGACAGGAAGAGCAGAACGACTCCTGGTGGCACCCGGCGCAGGTGCTCTCCATGCTCGCTGCCTCTACGCCGTGCGCCGTTGCGAAGCCCGGATCGTGGACCTGCCGCGATACCATGGCGATCTGCACACCTCGCGTGTCTCCGTCTCCCAGAACCGGGAGCGACGCGATGGCAAGACTGGCACCTCCAGCGTGGCAGGTCTCACAACTCGGGCGCGTGTGGCAGTTCGAGCAAGATCCCACGTCCGCCAACGCAGATTCGCCGTGTGTCCACCCCCAGGAGCCCGTCTCGTGCGTCGCCGGCTCCGGGTAGCTCGCGTCGCGCCCCGCCACCAGGCTGGCCACCCGAGGATCCCGCTCCAAGGCAGCAACCGCGGGCACGCCCGCACCGTTGAAGTGGCAGCGCTCACAACTGTCTCGGGTGTGGCAGAAGGCGCAGCTTCCCTGGGCCGCCTCCCAGGCCGCGCCGTGCTGCGACGCGAAGTCGGGGACCTCGTGCGTGGCGGGCTTGGGCAAGCTGTCGATCTGCGCCACGGCGAGCTCGTGGGCACGTGCCAACGGCACATGACAGGACGCGCAGTCCCGAGCCGGCGCGAAGTGCTCGTCGGCCTCGTGGGCGTGACAGGTCAGGCACCCATCGGGATCAGCGCGATCCACGGCCATGCGCCCTTCCCCGCCCGGAAGGGCGTGGCAGGTCTGGCAGGTGACCGGCTCGGCCTCGTCGGAGGTTGCGGCGAAGTGCTCGACGTGGCTGAAGCTGAGATTGGTTCCGCGTTGAGAGGGGCCCGTCCACGGCACCGCCTCTTCCCTCTGTCCGTCGTGGCACTGCTGGCACGACCCACTGGACGGGTACACGTCGGCGACCGAGCCGCTCTCGATCCCCGAATGGCAGGTCTGGCAGAGAGGGAACAGGCCCTCGTGCTTGGCGTGCGGGAACCCCTCGTCGGCTCGGACGGTCGCCCACACCGCTGTGGCGATCAGGCCGGAGAGCCCCAACGCGGGCACCAGCAGGAGAAGACGGAGCGCCTTCATTCCCTTGCCCTCCTGGCGGGCTCGGCCCCCAACGTCCAGTCCACTCGCAGGGACCCTCGCATCTGGTTCCAATCCACCTCCGGCGAATCCACTCCGGCGTCGTGTCGGTAGACCGAGAAGCTCCCCGAGACGGACGTGCGCTCGCCCAGCTCATAGCGCCCATCGACGCCGGCGCCGTACACCCTCCCCTCGTTGATGCGGAACTCGAAAATGCGCTGGAAGGCGGTCGCGCTCACCCCGAGCCATCCCACCTCACCCAGCGTCCGCTGCACTCGCGCCTGTCCCTGGGTCTTGGCGGCTCCGTATCCGATGTCCGCGCCATAGCTCCCCGACAACATCCAGAGCGGCGCGAGGGGCAGCGTCGCTCCCAACGACGCCCGCCAGCCGTCGGACCGGGTCACGCCGAACGCAGTCGAGGCATCCGCGTCCCCGTAGCCACGCCGGGAGAACTGGACCTCGAACGAGCGCCCCGAGCCGGGATCGGCCCAGGCCCCAGCGGCCCCCACCTCGTCGTACGAGACCGGACTGAAGGCGCCCCAGATGGTCCACAGGTCGAAGTAGGGACGGTAGTGGCGAGCGAAGGCTCGCGCTCCCCAATTGCGGGGAAGGCGCGTCCGGGCCGAGAGGCGTGCGTCATTCAGCACGCCGCTGGCCAGGTCGTAGGTCAGCGCGCCGTCGAGCGTACCCCGTTCCGATCGGAGTACAGCGTCCGTGGACACCCGCTCCGAATAGAGGCCAGCCCGATCATCGCGGAGCTCCCGCTGATAGAGCGCGGTCACGGCCAGGCGCGGTGAGGGGCGATACCCGACCTGCCCACCCACCAGGAGCCCCCGGGCGTCGGGAGCCAGCGACTCGATGGCCGAGACCGCGTCACTGGTCACCGGCTCGTTGAGCCCACGCAGCAGGCTCCAGCCCCCGTAGGCCTCGACCGAGACATCGCTGCGAGGGCGAAACAGGACGGATCCACCATCGAAGTTGTAGAAGCCCAGGCCCGACGTCTTGAACTGTCGCCCGCCGCGCACGCGCAACCGTGGCCGCTCGATCTCGGCGAAGGCGACGAGCGCATCGAAACGGTCGTCCGCTTGCGGCCAGATGGAAGCCTCTTCGGAAACCACGCCACGCCCCCGCAGCTGAGCATAGACCCGCACGCCCTGTCCAAAGCCCCAGGCGCTCACGGTGACGTCTTGAACGAACGGGAAGGTGCTCACGGCATCGACGGACCGTAGGAAGCGGCAAGACGCCTCCCCCGTGACGCAGCGCACCACCTGGCCGTCGGCAGTTCGCCGAACGATGCCGCTTCCCAGGGTCTCACCCACCGGCACGCTGTCCAGCTCCAGCGGGCGGATGTTCACGAAGTGGACCTGGCTCGCTCCGGAGACCCGCACCACCTGGGCATCCAGGGCCTGCGGCCCCACGCCCAGCAGGAATCCGAGCAGGGCGGCGTTCCAGATCGCCCGGGTGCGGGTCATGATGCCCCTCCTTCGAACGACCCCGATCCGCGCGCCGGCGAGAACAGGTGGCAGGTCGCGCACTGATTGCCCGGCTCGTGGTCCACCCGGTCCGCGTGACACACGAGACAGGTGTTGCGCGCCGCCTGCACGGCTTCGGTCACAGGATCGCTGTGACAGCCGCTGCCCGAGCACCCTTGGTGGACGGTCAGTGGATGTTCGTCCGCCGGCGGCTCCTGGTGGCAGGTGGAGCAATTCGCGTCCGGGCGGTGGTGGTTGTCATGGCAGGACGCGCACGTTTGCGTGTAGGGCTGCCCGCCGCCGCCCGAGTGGCAATCCGAGCACTCCCTCGAAGCGTGCAGCGCGTGGTCGAAGGGCAGGAGACGCTCGCGGGGTGCGTCCCAAACGCTGAACGCCAACGACTCCGTGCGCACCACCGGTTCCGGGCCGGTGCCGTGACACCGGGAGCACTCGTAGCCCCGCGCGGGATCGTGATGGCAGGCGAGGCACTCCTCGCGTGAGTAGATCACCCGAGCCCCCAGCCACTCCGGGCCCCGATGGCAACTCTCGCAATCCACCATGTCGTGGGACTGGTGGCCCACCACCGTGGCGTGACACTGCGCGCAGGCCACCCCGCCATGGGGTCCGTGCGGGAACCCGCTCCCCGCCTCCAGCGGCACAGCCAGGCGCGCGAGGTCGGCAGCCGTCGAGGAGACGCTGTCCGGAGCCGGGACGTCCTCCTCGATCGCCGCAGATTCGGCGGCCTGGGGCTCCACGGAACCGGGCTCTTCCGACGCGCACCCAGCCAACAGAGCCGAGAGCAGGGCGAGCGCCGCCAAAGGCAGGTTCGCAGACACGCGACGGAGCGACGGTTTCAGGAGCCCTCCTAGGTCGGACAGCAGAGACGGTGGGCCCGGAGGCCCACCGTCGTCAACTCAGCGTGACGGTTCACGTGAGCAGGTGTCAACGGAGCACACCTACTGCATGCCGAGGATGTTCTCCAGCGTGATGTCCGCGGACGGCACCAGCCCGTAGTCGGTCTGGAGCTGCCGGATGCTGGCGGTGAGGAGCGCCTCGACCAGGAACGGATTGTGGATGGCCGAACCACGGAACTCCTCCGCTAGTTGCGCGTTGAAGCGCGCCCCTTCGGCGGTGGTGATCAGGTCGTCGTTGGTCACCAACTCGCTCGCGGGTGCCTGGGCGACCAGATCCAGGACCTCCTCGGCCAGGTCCAGCAAGCGTTGCCGGGAGATGGCCACCAGATTGCGAGCGACGTCCGGCGTGCCGTGGCAGGTACCCGACGAGCAGGCGCTGAAGTCCCGCTCCGTCTCGGCACAGTCGTCATCCGTGGTCGGGATGCCCTGGGCATCCAGACATGGGATGGCCTTGAACAAATGGCCCTTGGAGCTGAACACGTGCCCGCCCGTGGCCGGATCCGTGACCTCGATGGCCTGGACGTGACAACCGGCGCAGAGCTCGGGGTTCCTCGACGTTCCATGCGATCCGACGATCTGCGCCGTCGGAGCCTGGAAGTTGGGCGGCCGCCAGCCCACGCCCTCGCCGACCAGGAGGGGCCCCTGCGGGGAATGCGGCCCACGCGTCGACGTGTGATCGGGCTCGCTGCGCCGTTGGTGGCACTTCATGCACAGGTTGACTTCGATGTCCGGCACGTCGATCGGGAAGCGGAGCTGGTGCTCGTTGGTCGCGTCGTGCGGATCGTGGCAGACCGCGCACACGATCGGGATCACGTCGGTGCTGTTCTTCTCGATGTAGTCGGCCTTGACACCCCAGGCGGCGAGGGCTCCGCGTGCCTCATGGCACGTGGTGCAGCCTTCGCGCGTCGATGCGGAGTTGCTGGTGTTGGCGTGTCGAGATTGCTCCCACTGATCCACGAAGGGGTGGTGGGCGCCGGAGTGGCACTCGCCGCAGGAGTTCGCGACGCCGGTTCCAACCACGATCGACGCATAGGGCTGCGTCGCGTCCGGGTTGGTCACGTGCTCCAACCCCGGACCATGGCAGGCTTCGCACTGGACGTCGTGGTAGCGCGACTCACCCGTAGCCGCGAAGCCCACGCTCCCGTCGGTGGCGTTCCCGTTCGGGCCGACGGTGTGGCACCCCTCGCAGAACGCCTGCGCGCTGCCGCTCTCTTGCAAGGTCTCCCAAGCGCCGGCGTGGTGCGTCTGCTTCCACTCGGCATACTGGCCGACGTGGCAGTTCCCGCACACGGGGAGCTTCGCGTCTTCGTCGCTATAGCCGAGGAAGCCGGCCGCCGCCGCAGCTGGATCCTCATACAGCGGGAAGGGAACGAAGACCTCCTTGGTCTCGGTGCAACCGGCCAGAGCGCGCGCCATCAGAGCTCCGACCAGGACGTACGCTGCTCGTCTCATTGCGATGCCTCCCTGTACGACAACCCGCCCCCCGACGCCCCCCGGCGTCCGAGTCTCCAGCCTGCGGTGCGCTTCGCAGCGCGACCGCCGTCTGGCCACTGCTGACAAGTCTTTGCTGCTGCGACACATGCTGTCAAACGACCACGACGCCGGCTCCCTCCGGGGAACTGGCGCCGCGCTGCTTCTTGGACCCTGCTCGGGCTCATCGCTCGACCTTTGTGTCTTTTTTCACGTATGTAATTCTACGGAGCTTGGAATGCCTAAATAGTCTGGAATCACCCTCGGGACGTGTAGGGCCATTCCCTACATACGCGAAAGAGAAGACCGCTGCCCTGTGTACGCAGCGAGTCGGGGGGATGACCCCCCTTCCCCGCGCCCCTCCCGCCTCAGGTCGTAGCGGCTGCCTGCACGGCGGGAACGATCTCGCCGTACCGCGCGAACGCCCACCCCGCCTCCTCCAGGTCCAACCGCTCTGTGTTGGTGTGGGCATGACGCTCCTCGCCCGGGGCGAACCCGAAGCTGGGGATGCCATGCACTCCGCAGGTCCAGCCCCCATCGGTGGCGAACGTCCAGGGACGCACGGTGGCGGGACCCCTCCCACCCCGCACTCCCGCTGCCGCGGCCGCCGCGAGCACCACCGGGTGATCCGGAGCCACCAGAAAGCCCGGGGTGAACAACTGGCGGTCCCGCTCGATGCCCGTCCAGGTGACCTGACGCTCCACGGCGTTGCGCACCTCGATCCGATATCCGGCGGGCACGCTGCCGAGGTGCTTGGCGATGGCGCCCTCCAGCATCTCCACCAACGCCTCTGAGGTGGACCCTGGAAGCACGCGCCAGTCCACCACCACCACCACCTCGTCCGGGATCACGTTGCGGCTTTCCGGCCGAACTTCCACCCCCGTAGCGACCGCGCTGGCCCGGCCCAGGACCGGATCAGTCCGAGGGTCCTCCTTGAGAGCAGCCACTCCCGCCAGCACGGCCGGTAGCAGGTCGAGCGCGTTCCTCGCTCGAGCGGGCGCGGACGCGTGACCAGCCAGGCCATGGATGACCACCTCGAGCTCGCCCCGCCCCCGGTGACCGATGGCGATGTCTCCGTGCGTGGATTCCCCGATGATGACGGCGGCTGGGGCCACGGTGCCGCTCTTCATCAGGTGCTCCATGCCCCATCCCCCGCGCTCCTCGAGCACCGTGTGCGCAACGATGACGTCGCCGGGAGCCGACCCCGCCAGGGCGGCAGCGGCGTAGGTCTGGAGGGCAAGCGGCCCCTTGATGTCCATGGCGCCACGGCCGTGCAGGCAGCCGCCCGTGATCTCCGCGGCGTAGGGCGGATGCTCCCACTGCGCCGGGTCCCCGGGCGCCACGATGTCGAGGTGACAGGACAACATGACGGGGGGCGCCTCCCCGCGCCCCCGCGCCACACCGATCACGTTGCCGACCTCGTCGGTGCGCACGTCCTCGAAACCCAACGCCAGCATCTCCTCGCGGAGGCGCTCAGCGACGCCACCTTCCTGCCCGGGCAGAGAGGGGATGCGAATGAGGTCCTGTGCGAAGGCGATCGCGTTCTCGAAGGTAGGCTCACGCATGGGTCACTCCGGAGGGAAAAGAAGCGGGCGGCCGGCCCCCGCTATGGGTTCCGGCCGCCCGTGGGGTTCGACAAGGGTCAGGCGAGGAAGGAGCGCACCGCCTCCATCAACCACGACATCCCGTCCCCGTCGGCATGCAAGCGCACGAGCCAGGGCGCCAGCACCAGGGACACCACGCTCATGAGCTTGATCAGGATGTTCAGCGAGGGGCCGGACGTGTCCTTGAAGGGGTCCCCGACGGTGTCGCCGACGACGGCCGACTTGTGCGCAGCCGAGCCCTTGCCGCCATGGGCACCGCCTTCGATGTACTTCTTGGCGTTGTCCCAGGCGCCACCGGCGTTGGCCATGAACAGGGCCATCAGCACGCCCGTCACGGTCGCTCCGGCCAGGAGGCCGCCCAGCGCCTCCACACCGATGAACGCGCCCACCAGCACCGGCGCGGCCACGGCGGTGATCCCGGGCAGGATCATCTCGCGCAACGCAGCCTGGGTGGAGATGTCCACGCAGCGTGCCGAATCCGGCTTGGCGGTGCCCTCCATCAAGCCCTTGATCTCGCGGAACTGGCGGCGGACCTCCTCCACCATGGCGGCTGCCGAGCGGCCCACGGCCGTCATGGTCATGGCCGCGACCAGGAACGGCAGCATGCCACCGATGAAGAGTCCGATGACCACCATCGGGTTGACGACGGAAATGCCGGACTCCGTCAAACCCACGCTGGTCGCGTAGGCACTGAACAGGGCCAGTGCCGTCAGTGCCGCCGAGCCGATGGCGAATCCCTTGCCGATGGCCGCCGTCGTGTTTCCGATGGCATCGAGCGAATCCGTGATCGCACGCGTCTCCGGGCCCAGCTGGCTCATCTCGCTGATGCCACCGGCGTTGTCGGCAATGGGGCCATAGGCGTCGACCGACATGGTCACGCCCACCGTGGCCAGCATGCCCACGGCGGCGATCCCGATGCCATACAGTCCAGCGGTCGAGAAGGCGATGAAGATCGCGACACAGATCAACAGCAACGGGATCGCCGTCGACTCCATGCCCACGGCGAGGCCGGTGATGATGTTGGTGGCGGCGCCCGTCTCGCTGGCGTCCGCGATCTTCCGGATCGGACCCGCCGCGGTGTAGTACTCGGTGACGAGGCCGATCAGGATCCCGACAATGGTTCCTGAGAGCAACGCCCAGAACGGTCCGATGGCAGAGAAGGTCGTGCCGGTGAGGACGCCGACGATCCGTACATCCATCGCCCGGATGATGAAGAACATGAGGACCAGGAAGAGCGCCGCCGCCAACATGGGCGCGTTGCGCAGGGCCGCCGCGGGGCTGGAGCGCTCCAGCAGCCGCATGGCCCCGATCCCCAGCAGGGAGCAGAACAGCCCCACCATGATCGTCAGGATGGGCAGCGCGACGGCGCCGGCTCCACTACCCGCCGCGGCCGCTGTCGCTCCGATGGCGACGGTGGCGACCACCGAGCCGACGTAGGACTCGAAGATGTCTGCACCCATCCCGGCCACGTCACCGACGTTGTCGCCGACGTTGTCGGCGATGGTCGCCGGATTGCGCGGGTCGTCTTCAGGAATGCCCGCTTCGACCTTCCCTACCAGATCGGCGCCGACGTCGGCCGCCTTGGTGTAGATCCCGCCGCCCACGCGAGCGAAGAGCGCGATGGAGCTCGCGCCCATGGCGAAGCCGGAGATCACCTCGGCGAAGTGCGCCAGCATGCCGTCTCCACCGCGGGAGACGTAGGCGAAGTAGAAGCCGCCGATTCCGAGCAGGCCCAGGGCCGCGACGGAGAGCCCCATGACGGCACCGCCGAAGAAGGCGATCCGCAGCGCCTTGCCGGTACCTCCCTCCTTGGCCGCCGCCGAAGTCCGCACGTTGGCGCGGGTTGCGGCCTTCATGCCGAAGAACCCGGCGAAGATGGAGCACAGCGCTCCCGCCACGTACGCCAACGCGGTCTCCCGTCCGATCGCGGCGAAGAGCAGGCCCGCCACCACGATGACAAAGACCGCCAGCACGCGGTACTCGCGCCCGAGGAACGCCATGGCCCCGTCGTGGATCTGATCCGACAGCTCGATCATCCCTTCGGTGCCGGGCGACTGACGCTTCACGTAGTTGTAGATGACCAGGGCTACCAGCAGGCCGACCACGCCCACCGCCCAGGCCCACCCCGTCATGCTCACGATGTCGCTCATGCTCGGGTTCTCGTTCCTTTTCTCTCGGGTTCACGGCCCCGGCGGGGCGCCTTGCATCTCACGCGTTGATACGGTTCATGGCGGCGTCGAGGCCGCGGTCCATCCACAATCGGACGCCTTCGACCACGTCCGGCAAGCGATCGATCACCTTCGCTTCGTCCTCGGGCTCCAGAGGAGCGAGCACCCAGTCGGAGAGGCCGCCACTGGCCGGCTTCGGGCCTACACCGATGCGCAGTCGCGCGTAGGCGTTCGTCCCCAGGGCACCCTCGATGGACTCCAGTCCCTTGTGTCCCCCGGCCCCGCCCCGCCCCCGCAGTCGCAAACGTCCGGCGTCGAGATACACGTCGTCGACGACCACCATCAGGTGCGTGTGCGGGTCGATCGATCCGAGGACCTCACCCAACACCTGCCCACTGCGATTCATGTAGGTCTGGGGCTTCACCAGGCGGACCGGATGACGCGCCACCCGGCCCTCGGCGACCAGACACTTCCCCACGCGCTCGAACGGACCCAGGTCCCAGTCGACCGCCATCCGATCCAGGGCCCACCACCCGACGTTGTGTCGGGTGTCGTCGTACTCGGGCCCGGGGTTGCCGAGACCCAGCACGACCCGCCTGCCCCGCCCGATCGCCTACGACTCCTTGGGCTTCGCGCCGGTGACCTCAGGCTCGGCGGCGCCCTCACCCTCGGCGGCGGCAGACTCCGCCCCCTTGGGCAGCACCACGATGCAGAGGGTGCGGTCCGCTTCGGTCTGGATCTCCACGCCGGCGGGAGCCGTCACGTCCGAGACGTGCAGGGCGTCCCCGATGTCCAGCTTCGAGACGTCGACCACCAGGTGATCGGGGATCGCAGAGGGAATGCAGCGCACGTCCAGGTCGTGCACGTGCTGCTCCAGCATTCCGCCGCTCAGGCGCACGCCCACGGGCGTGCCCTCGAAGTGCAGCGGCACCTGCACGTGCACGGCGACGCCACGCTGGATGCGGTAGAAGTCCACGTGCACCAAGGACGACTTGAAGGGATGCACCTGGACCTCGCGCACCAGCGTGTCGACGGCCTCCTTCTCCCCTTCGATCTCGAGCGAGACGATCGTGTTCTCGACGGAGATCCTCTCGAAGAGCTGCCGTGCCTCGTGCGCATCGATGCTGAGGGACGCGGGCTCCTGATCGGCGCCGTAGATCACGGCCGGAACCCGCCCTTCCGCGCGGAGCTTCCGCGCGACACCCTTGCCGCCCTCATCGCGCCGCTGGGCCTTCAACTGTGTAGCCTGAGACATGTCGTCCTCTACGCAGGTTTCATGTCGGTGGAGCCGAAAAGCTGGCTCACCGACTCGTTCTTGTGGATGTACTCGATCGCTTGAGCGAGCAGCGTTGCGACCGAAAGGACCTTCAACGAAGAGAAGCGCCGCTCCTCGGGGAGATGGATCGTATTGGTGACGACCAACTCCTCGAGCGGAGCCGCGGACAGCTTGTCCCGTGCGCTTCCGGACAGCAGCGCGTGCGTGGCGCACGCAAAGACACGGGCCGCGCCCCGTTCCTTCAAGGCGTGGACCGCCGAGGCAATGGTGCCTCCCGTATCGATCATGTCGTCGGCCAGGATGCAGGAGCACCCGTCCACGTCTCCGACGATGTTGAGCACCTCGGAGACGTTGGGCGCCGGGCGGCGCTTGTCGACGATCGCCAGTCCCGCGTCCAGCCGCTTGGCGAATCCGCGCGCCATCTTGGCTGAGCCCACGTCCGGGGCCACGACGACCACGTTGTCGAGCTTCTTCTCGAGGAAGTAGCTGACCAGCACCGGAGCGGCGTAGAGGTGGTCCACCGGGAGATCGAAGAAGCCCTGGATCTGATGCTGGTGGAAGTCGATGCCCAGCACGCGATCCGCGCCCGCGGCCGTGATGAGGTTGGCCACCAGCTTGGCGCCGATCGCGACGCGCGGCTGGTCCTTGCGATCCTGGCGCCCGTAGCCGTAGTAGGGCAGCACCGCCGTGATGCGCGCTGCGGAGGCGCGTTTGGCCGCGTCGATCAGGAGCAGCAGCTCCATCAGGTTCTCTGCGGGCGGGACCGTGGGCTGGACGATGAAGACGTCACGCCCGCGGGCGTTCCGGTCGATCCGGACGAAGATCTCGCCGTCGGAGAAATTCCGGATGGTCGCCCCCAGCGGAGACGTGCCGAGCAGCGCTCCGATCTCCTCCGCGAGGGGGAGGTTGGCCCGCCCCGAAAGCAGAAGAAGGGGGCCCCTCTGAAAGGTGTCGTCCATCCGTGGGCTGGCCGGGTTCCAGGCTCCGAGTCAACAGCCCACTATGGTAGAGAAGGCCCCAAATGGCGTCAACTCTGGGCGTTCGCCAACTGCCTCAGGTGCCGGGGGCGTGCGCCAGGGCCGCCTCTCCGAGGACCCGCAGCTCCTGGGCGGCTGTCAGTACCGATCGTCCCGGGAAACTCACCTCCAGGGTCAGCCGATAGGCGCCTTCCTCCAGGTCGGGCAACACCAGGTCCACCGCGCGGAAGCGGGGTTCGGGAGAAGGGTCGTCCACCTCGGACCAGGCCAGGACCACCGGGCGCTCCGGATCGAGCAGGCCCGCCCACTCCCCCGCCCTCCGGAACAGCCCCCGCTCGAGCGGCTCGAGCAGCACCCGGTACCCGACCTCCTGCCCCCCTCCACCGAGCCGGTAGAGCTCCCAGGCCAGGGCGAGCCGCTCGCCCGAGTGGACGATGCGCCCCGCATGGGCCCTGCGAATGGCGTCGCCCAAGGTGGCAGGCAGGCGGTCGCCCCCGTCCACCAACAGGAGATCGGACAACGCGGCCACGTCGGCCGGGACGGGTTCGAAGCGGGCCCCATAGCGCGTGCGCCGCGCCCGCCCGCTCTCCCGGTCGATCCACTCGGCGCTCAGCATCCAATCGCCCCAGGGAAGGCGCTCGCTGAAGACGGCGCCCGAGCGGGGACCGCCCACCCAGCGGCGCGAATCGAGGCCGACGGCCACCAATCCACGGTCCCCGGGCAGGTCGACGGAGTCCGGCGCGGCCACCAGGAGGACGCCGTCTTCGCGACGGAACGCCGCGAACTGGGCCACCATCGGCTCGATGCCCCGCGCATAGACCGGTGCGTAGGCGGTGTGAGGCCGTTCCCGCTCCAGCGCCCAGTCGTCGGGGCCCGTCTCGAGCGGCCGCTCCAGGACGGCCACGGGGGGCGCGTATTCCCGGCTCTTGGGCGGATGGTGGCCCACCACCCGCTCCTCCCCCATGCGCCCCGCGCGCCAGACGTCCCGCCCCCAGGACACCTCCCAGCCGTAACGCACAAGTAGCTCTTCCAGGTCGAAGCCCCAGGAAAGGCCATACGGGTTCTTGGCCCGCTCGCGGATGCGCGCCGCGGTGAGGCGGGCGTAGTGGGCGCTCCGGCGGTCGTTGCCCGGAATCAGCCAGGAGGGGTCGGCCAGCAGCCAGAACCGCTCCAGAGCCTGAGCGCGGTCCGGTTGATCCTCGAGCCAGCGCAGCCGCTCGCGCCCGAGCACCGGCTCGATCGCCTCCGACCACTCCTCACGCCGCTCGGCGGGCATCGTCGCCAACGCCTCGTCGAACGCTCGCTCCGCCACCTCGAAGCGCTCGGCACCGTGCGCCGCCAGACCCCGTAGCGCGGCACACCACCAGGGCTCCCCGGCACAGTCCCTCGCGACTCGCAGCGCCTCGTCCGCCCGCCCGGCCTCCAGCGCGTACCAGACGCGTTGCCCGACGACCCAATCGTCTCGGGGAATGCGGGCAGCGATCCCGGACAGCTCCCTTAGGAAGGCGTCGCGGGCCTCGGTGATCTCGGGCTCCTCCGGAGGGGGGTCCCGGTCGTCGTCCCCGTCATGGCTCATGCAGATGCGACCGATGACCTCGTCACAGCCGCCACTGCCCACCATCTCCCGCGGGAGCCGGCGCACACGCAAGCGCTCGAAGCGTGACTGGGCGTTCCGGGCTCGGGAATGGAGCTCGGCGGAGTCGGGCGGGAGCGCCTGGCCGGAAGCGCCGGGGAGACCGCACAGGATCAAAGCCCCGAAGAGCAGGCCCGAGCACAGGGGACGGAGCAGGCCCCTACCCGGAGTGGATGCGTCGGCCGGCCGGAATCCCATGTCGCAACATACGCCGGCGGGGCTCGGCGTCTACCGCATCTGTTCCGCGCGCACCCGCTCGATGGCACGGGCGGTCACATCGGCGCGGAACTGGGCGAGCTTTCTTCCGATGGCCAGCGCCTCGGGCTCGTCGATGTAGAGACTGTTGATGTGGTCCAGCCCGACCTTCTGGCGCTGGGGCAAGCGGACGTGCGCCGGGCTGTCGTTCATGATCAGGGAGGTGATGTAGTAGTCGTCGTGGTAGCCGTCCAGGTCCTTGTTCAGCTCCACCTTCCCCAGCACCTCGTTCTGGTAGCGCAGCACGTCGCCGTAGTTGTAGTACTCGCGGATGTGCGCCACCAACACGTCCTGGCCCGTCCACGCCTGGGCGAGCTCCTCAGCCACGCTTTGCAGCATGCGCTGGTTGCTGCCGCTGTCGCCCAGGAAGAAGATCTCCTTGAAGCCCTGCGCCTTGAGGCTGGTGGCCATGTCCTTGAGCATGGCCTTCAGGGTCTCGGGCGAGAGCACCAGCCGGCCCGGGATGTCGGTCTCCTCCGGATTCCCCTCGTCCAGCATCACGATGGGCGCCACCAGCGTCTTCCCCAACGTGCGCGCGATCCGGTCTCCGGTGACCTTGAGCACGTGGTTGTGCTTGCCGGTCGTCAGGTAGGGGCCGTTGGACTCCATGGTGCCGTTCAGGATGAGCGCCGTGGTATAGCCGTATTCACGCACCAGGTCGCGCATCTCCAGGATGGTCAGCTCCGACATCCACACGTTGTCCGGCATCGCGACCGGCCGGACCATGTCGTAGGAGAAGGGGGCCGGCACCCGCTGATCGGCGGGGCGCACCACGTCGGGTGGCGCGGACCTTCCTCCGGTGACAGGGCGCTGGGCCAGGGCCACGTCGGGTCCTGTCAGGGCGAATACGAGCGCCAACCCGAGAGCCAGGCAGAAGGTGGTGCGTGTGATCATGGGTGCCCCGCGGTGTCGAAAGGCCTGGGTCCGGGAGCTGCCGTCACCCGCTCGGGTGCCTACCCGTGACCGCGCGAGTGGCCACAATCCCGCGGGTCGGAGGGTTCCGTCAAGAGAGCCGGGGAGGCGGAGATTGGCCCGGGTGGATTCGAACCACCACTACCGGTTCCAAAGACCGGTGTCCTGCCATTAGACGACGGGCCAGCACCGAAGAGCCGGAATCGTAACGGAAGCCCGGCGTGCGGCTCAACCGCGCGCTCAGTCCGCGAGCGAGGGCCGGGGCCACTCCGTCAGGCTCTCCGCCCGCAGCACGCGCACCGTGGGGTCCAGCGCCGCCAGCGCTCGGGCCGCCGCGTCCGCGGCCGCGCCCGTCTCGAACACCCCGAAGTGCGCAGCGCCGCTCCCCGTCATGCCCGAGAGCAGGGCCCCGCTCTGCTCGAAGGCTCGGCCCAGGGCAGCGAGATCCGGGCGAGACGGGTAGAGCGCGGCCTCGAAGTCGTTCTCCCGGTTCCGGGCCAGCGCCTCCCAGCGCTCCAGGTCCTGGAGCGTGAGGGCCGCGGGCTCCGCCGAGCGATGCTCCGACAGCGACCCCAGCAGCCCATAGGCCTCTACGGTCGAGACGCCCCGCACGGGAACGGCGATCACCACCGGGTTGGGGGGTGGTGGCTCCAGGCTGAGCGAGCGCGTGCCGCGGCCCCAGGCCCAGGCCCAGGGCGAGGCGCTCAGGAAGAACGGCACGTCGGAACCCAGCTCGGCCGCCAACCTCCGCAGCTCGGTGGCGCGCAGGGCGTCTGGATAGAGTGCCGCCAGCACCCGCAGCGTGGCCGCCGCGTCCGACGATCCGCCTCCCAGACCCGCAGCCACCGGGATGCGCTTCGACAGGCGGATCTCCAGTCCCCCGACCTCCTCGCGGCAGCGCCCCCGGAACCCCTGGGCCGCGCGGGTGACCAGGTTCTCGCCGCCCAGCGCACCTCCAACGTCGCCCTCGACCACCAGTCGGACTTCATCGCCATCCACTTCGCTCACCTCGACCTGGTCACAGAGGTCGACTGCGACCAGCAGCGTCTCGATCTGATGGTATCCGCTGGTTTCCCGCGCGAGCACCCGTAGGACCGGGTTGAGCTTCGCCGGAGCGGCGAGCCTTCCCTTCCGCGTCACACGGCCGGCTCAGGCTGCGGTGCTTCGGCGGGCGCCTCCACCTGGGTCACGTGGATGCCGAGTCGCCAGGCGTAGTAGAGGCCCAGCGCGGTGATGGGCAGGAAACCCGCCAGATGATACCCGGTGGCGAAGGCCAGGGCCTGGGCTTCTGGAACCCCGTAGGCGTCCACCAACGCCACCTTGGCGGCCGCATGCCAGGTGCCGAAGAAGCCGGGGGCCGACGGCACTGCCGCACCGAACGCCACCATGGACTGCGTGAAGAGCGCCGCGCCATACCCGACGTCGATGTGGAAAGCACGCAGGCCCAGCAGAAACGAGATCCCGTACCAGGACCAGTGCAGCAGGCTGAGCGCCAGCGCACCCGCGAACAGCCGCACGTCCCGGAGCACCGACAGCCCGTTCAGGAAGTGGTCGGTCATGGCGGCCAGCGTGTGCGCCCCCTTCTCCGGCAGCACCCGCCCCACCTGACGTACCCCCCAACGCGCCAGACCAGGGACCAGCACCAGCGTGGCAATGATCACCAGGAGCGCGCCCAACGTGATGACGACTCCCCGTACGAAGCCGGCCAGGGGCTGGCCGAACACGACGACGCCGGTCGGGAAGCTCGGAAGCGCCACCGCCACAACCAGCAGCGCCACCACGGCGATGCCGTCCAGGAAGCGCGCCACCACCAACGAACCGAACGCCCCGGAGACGGACACCGGCTCCACGCGCGCCAACGCGTAGGCGCGCACGAACTCGCCGACGCGGGCCGGCAGGAGGTTGTTGGCCATGAAGCCGATGTGGGTGGTGGCCCAACGGTGATAGAACGACGTCTCGGGGCAAACCGGCCGTAGCAACAGCCGCCAGCGCCAGGCCCGCACCGCGTACGCGGAGACGGCGATGGCGGTGGCCAGGAGAAACAGCAGCAGGTTGGCGCTCCGGATCTGCGCCCAGATCTGGGCAGCGTCCTGATCGCGGAACAGCCACCACAGCAACACGCCGCTGATGGCGACGCCGACGACCGCCTTCCAATCGAGCTTCAAGAGACGCGTGCCTCACGGAGGAGCGTGCGCATCTCCCGAACGGCGCGCTCCATGCCTACGAACAATGCGCGGGAGACGATGCTGTGCCCGATGTTGAGCTCCTCGATCTCCGGGATGGCCGCCACCGGGACTACGTTCTCGTACGTCAGGCCGTGTCCAGCGTGAACGGAGAGGCCGATGGCGCGGCCTTCGTGCGCGGCGGTGACGAGGCGATCCAGTTCAGCCTCGCGACCCGCACGGGATGCATTGGCGTACTCACCGGTGTGCAGCTCGACCGCCTTGGCCTCCAGGTCCCGGGAGGCGACCAGCGCGGGGATGGTGGGATCGATGAACAGCGACGTGTGGATGCCTGCCGCGTTCAGCTTCGCCACCGCACGTCCGACCCGTTCCTGGGCCGCGATGCTCCCCAGGTCCAGACCCCCTTCGGTCGTGACCTCTTCGCGCTTCTCGGGCACCAGGGTCACCTGCAGCGGGCGGAGCTCCAGGGCCAGGTCGAGGATGGGCTCCGACGTCGCCATCTCCAGGTTCACGCAGGTGCGGACCGTTTCCATGAGCATACGGACGTCCCGGTCCTGGATGTGCCGCCGATCCTCTCGCAGGTGCACGGTGATGCCATCGGCGCCCGCCAGCTCGACGAGGACGGCAGCCCGCACGGGATCCGGCTCATCGGTGCGGCGGGCCTGCCGTACCGTGGCCACATGGTCGATGTTGACGTAGAACCTCACGGGTCTTTCCCTGCTGCTGTGGAGACCGGACGCGCGAGCCGCGCTCGCTGGGGCCGCCCGCGCTCGCATCCCCGGTGGGCCGCGACCGCCGCATCATATCACCGGGGACCGGCCGCTGGAATGGTGATGCAGCGCCCGTGCCGCCCCGAACTGGGAGTGCTCCCGGCCGAGACGTCCCCCGGCTTCAGTCGGGTACCTCGCTCGAGACCAGGTAGCCGGTGCTGCGCAAGCGTTCGACCAGCGCCTCCGGCAGGCGAGCAGTGACCCGCACCACCGGCCCCCGTGACTCCAGCCACCGCACCTCACCAGTGCGGTGCACCTCGGCGAGAAGCCCTCCGTCCGCGGCCGGGATCTCCAGCGTCACCTCGGGCTGCCGTACCCGCAACCGCGCCAGGAGCACGCTCTTGAGGGACTCGAGCCCACCCGCCTCCAAGGCCGACGTGAAGACCGCGGGCGTGGGCTCCAAGGCGTGGATGCGCTCGCGGAGCGCCGTCTCCTCAGCGTGCGTCAACTGATCCACCTTGTTGAACACCAGCACCTGAGGGCGATCGAGCTCCAGCTCGTGCAGCACCTCCCGCACGACGGCGAGCTGTTCCTCCCACTCCGGGTGGGACGCATCGACGACCAGCAGCAGCACATCCGCTTCGCGCGCCTCCTCCAGGGTGGAACGGAAGGACGCGACGAGGTTGTGCGGCAGCTTGCGGATGAACCCGACCGTGTCCGTGACCAAGGCCTTGGCGCCGGACCCAAGATCGACGGCGCGGGTGGCCGGGTCCAACGTGGCGAACAGACGGTCCTCGACGAAAACGTCGCTCCCCGACAGGGCACGCAGGAGCGAGGACTTCCCGGCGTTCGTGTAGCCCACCAGCGCGGCCCGGAACTCGCCCTGCCTGCGCTTGCGCTGGGTCTCACGCGAACGCGCCACCACCTCCAGCTTCTGCTTGAGATCGGCGATGCGCCGGCCCACCAGTCGCCGGTCCACTTCGAGCTGGGTCTCGCCGGGCCCACGGAGTCCGATGCCGCCTCGGATGCGGGACAAGTGACTCCACATGCGCGTAAGACGTGGCAGAAGGTACTCGAGTTGTGCCAGCTCCACCTGCATCTTCGCCTCTCGACTGCGCGCCCGCGTTGCGAAGATGTCCAGGATCAACTCGGAGCGATCCATGACACGCGCCTGCAGGGCTCGCTCCAGGTTCATGCCCTGGACCGGGCTCAGCTCCTCGTCGAAGATCACGAGGTCGGCGTCGGTGCTCCGCACGAGCGCAGCCAGCTCCTCGACCTTGCCCTTGCCGATGTAGTGGGAGGGCGTGGGGCTGTCCATTCGTTGGACCAGCGTCCCCACCACCTCGCCGCCTGCCGTGTCGGTGAGGCGCTCCAGCTCCGCGAGGTGCTCGTCTACCACGTGCCGGGGAGTGGCCGCCAGGGGCGCGCCCACCAGCACGGTTCGCTCGACGGGCGTGCGATTCTCGATCAGGGCTGTGGGGATGGGACCTCCAACGAGAAGAAAGGAGCCCGCCGATCGGCCCCGACGCGCAGACCGGCGTCCCGCCTGTACCCCGCCGAGGGGGAAAGGCTCTGCGGGCGGCTCAGGGCTGTTCCGGAGGGGCGCCGCGGCGGAGCTGTCCCCAGGCCTCCAGGCGCTCGCGCACGCGCGCCTCCATCCCCTGGTCGCTCGGATGGTAGAAGCGGGTGCCGTCGAGCTCGGGCGGGAGATAGCTCTGCCGCGCCACGCCGCCCGGCTCGTCGGGATCGTAGCGATAGCCCCTTCCGTACCCCAGCTCCGTCATCAGGTCGGTGGGCGCATTGCGGATGTGCAACGGAACGGGCAGACCACCGGTCTCGCGTGCCTTGGCGCGGGCCTCTCCGAAGGCGGCATAGACCGCATTGGACTTGGGCGACGTCGCCAGGAAGACCGCCGCTTCCGCCAGTGCCAGCTCTCCTTCGGGGGACCCGAGGAAGCGGTAGGCACGCTCGGCCGCGATTGCGACACTCAGGGCCTGCGGCGTGGCCAGACCCACGTCCTCGGAGGCGATGCGTACCAGTCGGCGAGCGATGTAGAGCGGATCCTCGCCACCCTCCAACATGCGCGCCAACCAATAGAGCGCGGCGTCCGGGTCGGAACCCCGCACCGACTTGTGCAGCGCCGAGATGAGATTGTAGTGCTCCTCACCGCCCTTGTCGTAGACCGCGTGTCGGTGCTGGAGCGCCTCGGTGACCGTGGCCAGATCCAGCCGCCCGTCCTGCTGGGCCGCCAGCTCGGCGGCCACCTCCAGCGCACCCAAGCCGCGGCGTGCGTCACCGTCCGCCGCTCGGGCAAGCGCCTCCAGCGCCTCGGGCGAGGCCGTCAGCCCCCGACCCCCCAACCCCCGCTCCGCGTCGGACAGCGCGTCGTCGAGGATGCCGATCACGTCGGGCACGGTCAGCGGCTCCAGCACCACCACGGGCGCACGTGACAACAGCGGCCGCACCACCTCGAAGGAAGGGTTCTCGGTGGTGGCCCCGATCAAGGTGATGGTGCCGCTCTCCACATGCGGAAGGAAGGCATCCTGTTGGCCCTTGTTGAAGCGATGGATCTCGTCACAGAACAGGATCGTGCGCTTCCCCATGCGCTCCAGGCGCTCGCGGGCGCGCGTGGTGGCGTCACGGATGCCCGCCACGCCGGCAGTCACGGCGCTCATGGGCTCGAAGGCTGCGTCGACGTAGCGAGCCAGCAACCGCGCCAACGTGGTCTTCCCACATCCGGGGGGCCCCCAGAAGATCATGCTGGTCACGCGTCCGGCCTCGATGCGCTTGCGCAGCGACCCTTCCGGGCCCAGCAGCGCAGTCTGGCCGCGGAATTCGTCCAGCGTGCGCGGCCGCATGCGGGCCGCCAACGGTGCGTCCGGCTGCGGCCCCACCTCCGGTTCTTCCGGAAACGCCGGTGGCGGCGGGCGGCCGAACAAGTCGTCCTGGCTCACGCGTCCCCCGTGGTCCACTGCTCCACGCGAGCGAGGAGGCGCTCGGGTCGATTGGCGCTCGGGTCTTCGATCACCTCGGCGAGCAGCCGGTCGAGCAGCACGCCGAACTCGGGGCCGGGCCTGAGGCCATGGCGGATCAGGTCGCGTCCGTCGATGGCGAGATCTCCCACGGTGAGCGGGGGTCGCCGACGGGCCTCGCCCCGCAGCGCTCGCCAGACACGCACCACCGGCGACACATCCGCGCCCACGCCGTCCTGACGCGCACGCGCTGCGGCAAGCTCCAGGCCCATCAGGGCGCGGCACTCCGCTCCGCCGCGATGCAGCCAGCGCCTCAAGGCCGGCCCGTCCGCCTCCGGCGCCGGGAATGGGATCCAGGCAGCACTCAGGTGCACGAGGCGATCCATCTGAGCGTTGGAGAACCGGAGTCGCCGCAGCAACACGGCCACGGATGCCGGGCCACCCCAGGTCGCGACGGCATGCAGCAGGGGCACCAACCGCACGGTGGGATCGCGGAGGGACAGACGATCGCTGGTCGCGAGCGCCCAGGTCCACGCATCCGGCTCCGCTTCGCTGAACGCGGACTCGATCTCGGCGAACAAGACGCCCAGGACTCCGGAGGCCCGGTAGAGGCCCAGCGCCCTGGACGGGCGCCGGTCCTGCGCCACGACCTTCGTCAGCTCCTCCCGCACGCGCTCGGCCGAGAGGTCGCGCGTCTGCTCGCGGCGTCGGACCAGGGCTTCCCAGGTAGCGGGCTCGATGCGTAGAGAAAAGCGCCCGGCGAAGCGCAGACCGCGCAGAATCCGCAGGTGGTCCTCGACCAGGCGCTGGTCGGGATCGCCCACCGCGCGGAGCACGCCTTGCTCCAGGTCGCGGAGTCCCGAGAAGGGATCGCGCACCTCGTCCCGGACCGGATGCCAGGCCAGCGCGTTCAGCGTGAAGTCCCTTCGACCCAGGTCGTCCTCGATCGAGTCGGCGAACTCGACCAGCGCGCGCCGCCCCAGCGGGACGACGTCACGGCGGAACGTGGTCACCTCGATCATGGAGCCACCCGGCGCGAGTACCCCCACCGTCCCGTGGTCCACACCCACCGGGATCGTGCGCCGGAACAGGCGCTGTACGTCCCGCGGGCGGGCGCGCGTCGCCAGGTCCCAGTCCCCACCTGGAAGCCCGAGCAAGCGATCCCGGATCGCCCCGCCCACGGCCCAGGTCTCGAAGCCGGCGCTCTCCAACGTGCGAACCACGTCGAGCACCGGACGAGGTGCCCGGAGCCCCCGGGTCGGCGCGCGCTCCATCCGCTCCGCGACGCTCAGCCGGGCAGCACGGCGCCACCGTTCACGTTGAGCACCTCCCCGGTGATATGGCGCGCCAGCGGCGAACAGAGAAACACGATCGGGCCGGCGATGTCCTCGGCCGTCGCGATGCGACCGAGCGGGATCGTGTGGCGGATCCGTTCCTCGCCACCGGCCTCCAGGGCTTGGTCGACCATCTCCGTGAGGATCCAACCGGGCGCGACGGCATTCACCGTGATGTCGCGAGGAGCGAGCTCGACACACAGGCCCTTCACCATGGAGAGGATGGCACCCTTGCTGGCGGCGTACTCGACGTGGAAGGCCTCCCCGCGCTGCCCCGCCGTCGAGCTCACCAGCACGATGCGCCCATGATCCCGCAGGCGACGCGCGGCCGCCCGCGTCGTGTAGAAGATGGAGTCGAGGTTGATCGCCAGCGTGCCACGCCAGCGTTCGCTCGTCATGTCCTGGATCGGTACATCCGCGGTTGGCCAGATCGCCGCGTTGCCCACGAAGAAATCGAGACCCTCGAACTCCCGGTCGGCCCGCTCGAAAAGGGCGTCCGCATCCGCTTCCTGCGCGAGATCCCCGGGCTCGGCCCAGGCATGTACGCCCAGCCTCTGGAGGGCGGCCACCGTCTCTTCGGCCTCTTGATGGCGGGAGCGGTAGCCGATCCCCACGGCGCAACCCGCGCGGGCGAAGAGCTCCGCGACCGCGCGCCCCACGCCTCGAGAGCCGCCCGTCACCACCGCTGTCCTGCCGGAGAGATCGATCATCGCCTCACCTGCGTCGTATGAGTCCCTTGAAACGTCGCCAGAAGCCAGGAGCCAGGATGAGCGGAGTGGCAGGCATCGGCTCCCGGTCCTCCAGGATCAAGCCCGGATTGATGCTGCTCAAGGTCTGGAAGACCTCCCCGCCGTCCGCGCGGTGCAGCAACTCCTCCGCGTCCTCCAGATACACGTTCGAGCCAGGAAGCGGGTGTAGGTCGGTGGCCAGCACGTCCACCCATCCCCGCTCCAGGAGGCGCTGGGCAACCGAACGAGCCACCGGTCCGTACTGCCCCAGGAGCGAACCGTAGCTGACCTGGACATAGGCCCCCGCCTCTTTCCAGCGGGCGACCCGGGTCAGATCCCGCTCGGCGCCCTGATAGCGCTCGACGTGGGCGATGAGCGGGCGAATCCCTTGCGTGCGGATGCGCTGCAGTGCGAGCTCGGCCGCGGGGGGCGGATTGAAGCGGGGCCACTCGACCAGCGCGTAGGAGGTCCCGGCCAGGCGGACGCGGGGATCGTCGAACCGAGTGTCGGGGTCATCCAAGGCAACCTCGTGGCCTCGCTCGAGACGCAGGGCCGGGAACTCGTCGGACGCCATCCGCGAGAGTTCCGCCCAGGCCGCGTCCACCCGATCCATCAGATCCTCGAAGCGGTCCGGATCGAGCGTGACCGACCCCGCAAGGTGGGGCGTGGTGATGATGGCGGTGACGCCTGCCTGCCGCAGACGCCGAATGCCCACGCGCGAGTCCTCGAGCGAGCGGGCACCGTCGTCGACGCCCGGGATGAGGTGATTGTGGAGGTCGACGCGACCGTCTCCTGCCTCCGCCAACTACAGACCCTCCACCAAGCGAGCGAGCACCTGCTCGAGGGCACGCTCGGGATCGGACTGCACGGTCGCTCGCTCGCAGGCACGCGTGAGCAAGGCGTCGGCCGCCAACAGCACGTAGGCCGCAGCCCGGTCCGAGCGGGACTCAACGGTCCGCAGCGCACCCACGCCGGCCGCCGCCAGACGGGCGGCCTCGGCGTCAGGCCCTACGCCGGCATCCTCCAGGGCTGCGGCCAGGCGGGAGGGGACCTCGGCGACCGCGGCCCACGACGAGGTCATCCGCCACCACCGGCGCTCTGGAGGCGCGCTCGCACGGCCGCCATTGCACCCGCGAGGGCACGCTCCAGCCCCTCTGGTCCGTCGACGCCACCTTGGGCCAGATGAGGGCGCCCGCCCCCCGAGCCTCCCCCGAGGGCCGCCAGTTCCCTGACCAGGTCTCCGGCCCGAACGCCGCGCTGTACGAGATCGTCGCTCACCGACACCATGAGCCCCACCTTTCCGTCGGTGTACTCGGTGCCCACCACCGCGACGTGCGACGTCTGCGCTCTGAGGCGGTCTCCCAGGTCACGAACCTCGTCCGCCGCGCGCGCCTTCGTGCGCATCACGACCGCCCGAGCCTGGCCGCCCCCGAAGGACAGCGCCTCGTCGGCCAGCCGCTGCTCTCCCGCTCCCCCGCCGGCGCGCAGCTCCTTCAACAGCTGTTCCAGCTCGGCGTTCTCATCCAACAGGCCCTGAACGCGTGCGAGTAGTCCCGCAGGGCGGGTCTTCAGCAGCGCCGCAGCTTCCTCGAGGCGCTCCTCCTCCTCATGGACCTGGCCCAGGGCCGCGCGCCCGGTCAGCGCCTCGATGCGACGAACGCCGGCAGCCACGCCGCTCTCGGAGACGATCTTGAACAGTCCGATCTCGCCGGTGTGGCGCACGTGAGTGCCGCCGCACAGCTCGAGGCTCACGGGCGGAACCTCCACCATGCGCACGACGTCCCCGTACTTCTCGCCGAAGAGAGCCATCGCGCCCCGCCGTTTGGCCTCGTCGAACGCGACCTCCTGCCAGCGGACCGGCCGGTCGTCCCAGATCCAACCCTGCACTCGGGCTTCGACCCTGCGGATCTGCTCGCCGCTCATGGGCGCATCGTGCGAGAAGTCGAAGCGCAGTCGTTCCGGTGCGACCAGGGAGCCGCGCTGGCGGACGTGGTCGCCGAGCACGGACCGGAGGGCCGCATGCAGCAGGTGGGTGGCCGTATGGTTGCGCTCCGTGTCGTGGCGGGCCCGGGTGTCGACCGCCGCACATGCGTGCAACCGGCCGACCTCGGCGTCGGGAAAGATCCCGTCGACCGGCCCCAGCACGGCGATGTTGCCCTGTACCTTCTGTACGTCCTGAACGAGCAGACGCCAGCCATCCCCCTCCACGGAGCCGACATCGGAGACCTGTCCGCCGCCCTCCGCGTAGAAGGGGTTCGGATCCAGGATGAGGGCGAAGCGGCCTTCGCCCAGGTCGCGGGCGTCGCGCACCAGGACGTCCGCCGATCGCGTCTCGTAGCCGACCCAGTGTTGATCCAGATCGGCCGCACTCCCCCACTCGGCGGCGATCGATTCGCCGCCAGTGGCACCCTCCTGCGCGCGCGCCTCCCGACTGCGCGTGCGCTGCGCCTCCAAAGCCCGCTCGAAACCCGCAACGTCCACGGAGTAGCCGCGCTCTTCCGCCATGACGGTGGTCAGGTCCAGCGGGAACCCGAACGTGTCGTAGAGCTTGAAGACCTCGTCGCCGGGAATGACGCCGGCACCGCCCACGGGCGCGATCTCCTCGAAGCGGTCGAGTCCTCCGGCGATGGTGGCGAGAAAGCGTTCCTCCTCCACACGGGTCGCGCGCAGGATCTGGGGCGCATGCGCCGCCAGGTCCGGGTAGGCGGTCTTCATCTCCTCGATGACCTGCTCCACAACCTCGACCAGGGTGGGCTCCCGGCGCCCCAGCAACCAGGCGTGGCGAACGCCGCGCCGGAGGATGCGCCGCAGCACGTAGCCGCGGCCCTCGTTGGAAGGGAGCACGCCATCGCTGAGCAGGAACGCAACCGCTCGCGCGTGGTCGGCGAGCACGCGGAAGCTGACCCCCTCCGCAGTGTTGGGCTCATAGGGGCGACCCACGACGGCGGCCACTCGCTCCAGAAGTGGACGGAAGAGGTCGGTGTGGTAGTTGGAGTCGGCTCGCTGCAGCACCGCGGCCACGCGTTCGAGGCCGGCGCCCGTATCGATGGAGGGCGCGGGCAACGGCTCCAGATGTCCGGTGTCGTCCCGATCGAACTGCATGAAGACGAGATTCCAGAGCTCGATGATGTCGCCCCGCTCGCTCAGCCGCTCGAATGTGGCCGTATCCAGCGCTCCGGAGCGCTCCTCGGCGGGGCGCTGATCGTAGAGGAGCTCCGAGCAGGGACCACAGGGGCCCGTGTCGGCCATCTGCCAGAAGTTGTCTTTGTCCCCCAAGCGGAAAATGCGCGCGGGCGGCAGCCCGGCGATCTCCTCCCACAGGGCGGCCGCCTCGTCGTCGCTGTGGTGAACCGTGGCGTACATGCGCTCGGGATCGAGACCGAACTCGATGGTGAGCAGCTCCCAGGCGTACGCGATCGCGTCGCGCTTGAAGTAGTCTCCGAACGAGAAGTTGCCCAACATCTCGAAGAAGGTGTGGTGGCGGGCCGTCTTCCCCACTTCCTCCAGATCGTTGTGCTTGCCTCCGGCCCGCACGCACTTCTGCGACGTGACCGCGCGGCGGTAGGGCACCCGCTCCTGGCCCAGGAAGACGCCCTTGAACTGGACCATGCCCGCGTTGGTGAACAACAACGTGGGGTCGTCGGCCGGTACCAGGGGCGAACTGGCCACGACTTCGTGCCCGCGGGCACGGAAGTACTCGAGAAAACGCGAGCGGATTTCAGCGGCCTTCATGGTGGACGTCGGTCAGCGCGCAATGGGATGATGGGGGGCTGGCCGGCGGCCGCCCCCGCCTGAACCCGAGAACATAACGAGCCCCATGCCCTTTCCAAACCAGCGGGGCGGGGCCGCCAGCGCGGCCCCGCCCCGAGGTGTAGCGCAGGCTTTCTCTGGACTCAGGCTTCGGCCGCCATCCCGGCGGCAACCGGCTCGTCGTCGTACGAGGCAGCCATGGGGTGCAGCCCCACCGCTTCGCGGACCTTCCGGTCGATCTCCTCCGTGATGTCCGGATTGTCCTTGAGGAACTGCTTCGCGTTTTCCTTCCCCTGCCCCAGTCGCAGGTCGCCGTAGGACAGCCATGACCCGGACTTGTCCACGACGTTGGCCTCGACGCCCAGATCGATCAGGAGACCGAGATGGGAGACCCCCTCGTTGTAGAGGATGTCGAACTCCGCCTGTCGGAACGGGGGAGCGCACTTGTTCTTCACGACCTTCACGCGGGTGCGGTTGCCCACGACGTCCTGGCCATCCTTGATGGCTCCGATGCGGCGGATGTCCAGGCGCAACGATGCATAGAACTTGAGCGCGCGGCCTCCGGAGGTGGTCTCCGGGCTACCGAACATGACGCCGACCTTCTCGCGGATCTGGTTGGTGAACATCACAGACGTATTCGACCGGTTGACGGCCCCGGTGATCTTGCGCATGGCCTGACTCATCATCCGAGCCTGCAGCCCGACATGCGTGTCCCCCATCTCGCCCTCGATCTCGGCCCGAGGCACCAGGGCAGCCACCGAGTCGATCACGATCACGTCGATGGCGTTGCTGCGGATCAGCACCTCGGCGATGTCCAGCGCCTGCTCGCCGGTATCCGGCTGGGAGACGAGGAGATTGTCGACGTCCACCCCGAGCTTCTTGGCATACTGGACATCCAACGCATGCTCCGCGTCGATGAAGGCGGCCACGCCGCCGGCCCTCTGCGCGTTGGCGATCACGTGCAGGCACAGAGTGGTCTTTCCACTGGATTCCGGACCGTAGATCTCGCTGATGCGTCCGCGAGGAACCCCACCGATCCCGATCGCCGCGTCGAGGTTCAGCGCTCCCGTGGAGATGGCCTCGATGGTCATCTGGCTGAGGTCGCTGCCCATCCGCATGATGGAGCCCTTGCCGTGGGCGCGC